>DATLFP010000021.1:0-12858 GCA_035540955.1 Acidimicrobiales bacterium | reverse complement strand
TCGTCAACGATGGCAAGTAACTTGACCGATCGGTCAAGTCGCGGGGAGCATGCTTCGATGCCGTTCCGGTTCGAATCCGTCCCGTCCGTCCGTGAGTCCCTGCAGAAGGTCGACTACCTGGCGGACGAGGGGATCGCCGGCATCGTCTACCTCGCCGACCGGCTCCAGAAGCCGATCCTCGTCGAGGGCCCGGCCGGCACCGGCAAGACGCAGCTGGCCAAGTCGGTGGCGGAGATGTCCGGCGCCCGCCTGATCCGCCTCCAGTGCTACGAGGGCCTCGACGAGAGCAAGGCGCTCTACGAGTGGAACTACAAGAAGCAGCTGCTGCGGATCCAGGCCGAGCGCAACGCCGATGACTGGTCCGAGATCGAGGACGACATCTTCAGCGACGACTTCCTCCTGACCCGTCCCCTCCTCGAAGCGATCCGCTCCGACGACCCCGTCGTGCTGCTCATCGACGAGGTCGACCGCGTCGAGGTCGAGACCGAGGCCCTGCTGCTCGAGATCCTCTCCGACTACCAGGTGTCGATCCCCGAGCTCGGCACTGTGGCGGCCAAGCAGATCCCGCTCGTGTTCCTCACCTCGAACAACACGCGCGAGCTGTCCGAGGCGCTGAAGCGCCGGTGCCTCTACCTGCACGTCGACTACCCGGATCTCGAGCGCGAGAAGGAGATCGTCACCACCAAGGTGGAGGGCGTCTCGGACAACCTCGCCGATCAGATCGCCCGCATCGTGCGGTCGCTGCGCCAGCTCGACCTGAAGAAGGCGCCGTCGGTCTCCGAGACCCTCGACTGGGCCCGCACCCTCGTGATCCTCGGCATCCAGACGATCGACGCCAAGGTCGCCACCGACACCCTCAACATCCTCCTGAAGTACCGGAGCGACATCCAGAAGGCCGAGAAGGAGCTGGCGACGAACGACCCCGCCGCCACGTGATGCCGCTCGCCGTGATCATGGCTGGCCGACGCGCATGCGCAGGGCCGGACGAGAGTCCGGCAGTCGGAGCGGCAAGCCGCACGCGAGCGCAGCGAGCCGCGTTGCGCAGAGCGGAGACGATGTAAAATGCTGGATCTGCTGGCTGGGTTCATCCAGGAGCTGCGCCGGGCCGGCCTCCCGGTCTCGCTGACCGAGAACCTCGACGCCATGGAGGCGGTCAAGCACATCCCGATCGAGGATCGCGAGGCGTTCAAGTTCGCGCTGGCGGCGACGCTCGTGAAGAACGCCGCCCACTGGAAGTCCTTCGAGACCGTCTTCGAGGTGTACTTCTCGCTGCGGGGCCGCGAGTACCACCTCGGCGACGTCGACGACGACACCCAGGCGCTGCTCGAGGCGCTCGAGCAGATGACGGGTCAGCAGGACCAGCAGCAGGGCGGCGCCGGCGGCATGGAGGCGCTCACGCCCGAGGAGCTGGCCGAGATGCTGTTCCGGGCCCTGATGAACGCCGACGACGCCATGATGCGAGCCGTCGCCCGACAGGCGGTGCTGCGGTTCGCGGGCATGGAGCCGGGCCGGCCCGTCGGCGGCACCTACTACCTCTACCGGACGCTGCGGAACCTCGACCTCGACGGGCTCATGGACCGGCTGATGGAGGAGGCCCGCCAGCAGGCCGGCGGCGAGCTCACGCCGCTCGAGGAGCGGCTCGAGCGCGACGAGATCGAGATCCAGATCGACAAGCTCAAGAAGGAGGTCGAGGCGGAGATCCGTCGCCGCCTCGTGGCCGACCGCGGCGTGGAGGCGATGGCCCGCACGCTGCGCAAGCCGCTGCCCGAAGACGTCGACTTCATGCACGCCACCCGCGAGGAGATGCACGCCCTGCGCAAGGCGCTGCAGCCCCTCACCCGCAAGCTCGCCGTGCGTCTGGCCCGCAAGCGGCGGCACGGGCGCAAGGGCCCGCTCGACTTCCGCAACACGATGCGTCACTCGCTGTCCTACGGCGGCGTGCCGGCCGAGCCCAAGTTCAAGTACCCGCGGCCGGCCAAGCCCGAGATCTTCGTGGTGGCCGACATCTCCGGATCGGTCGCGGCCTTCGCCCGCTTCACGCTGCAGCTCGTCTATGCCATCTCCAACCAGTTCTCGAAGGTGCGCTCGTTCGTCTTCATCGACGGGGTCGACGAGGTCACGTCGTTCTTCGAGGGCGTCGAGGACATCAACGACGCCGTGCACCGGGTGAACACCGAGGCCGACGTCGTCTGGGTCGACGGCCACTCCGACTACGGCCATGCGTTCGAGGCGTGGTGGGAGCGGTGGGGCAAGGAGGTCGGCCCCCGCACCACGGTGCTGCTCCTCGGCGACGCCCGCAACAACTACCACGCCTCGCAGAGCTGGGTGGTCAAGGAGATGCAGCACAAGGCCCGGCACGTCTACTGGCTCAACCCCGAACCGCGCGCCTACTGGGACACCGGCGACTCGATCATCGGCGAGTACGCCACCCACACCGACGGCGTCTACGAGTGCCGCAACCTCCGGCAGCTGGAGCGGTTCGTCGAGATCCTGGCGTGACCCAGCTGATCCTGATCCGCCACGGCGAGTCGGTGGCGCAGGTCGAGGGATTCGTCTCCGGCCACGACACCTGCCGGGGGCTGTCCGACCTCGGTCGCCGGCAGGCGGAGGCGCTGCGAGATCGCCTGGCCCGCACCGGCGAGATCCAGGCCGACGTGATCCTCACGTCGATCCTCCCGCGGGCGATCGAGACGGCGTCGATCATCGCGTCCGCGATCGGCGGGGACGCGCCCGTGCAGGACTGCGACCTGTGCGAGATCCACGCCGGTGAAGGCGAAGGCCTGACCTGGGCCGAGTTCGGCGAGCGGTTCGGTCGAGAAGACGGCTGGGATCCGAAGCGGGCCGCCGCTCCCGGCGGCGAGAGCTGGTACGGCTTCGGCGAGCGGGTGGCGCGGGCGCTGGGCCGGTACACCGAGGAGCACGCCGACCGCAGGATCGTCGCCGTCGTGCACGGTGGCATCGTGGAACACGCCGCCGCGATGTACCTGGGGCTCGACGCCGCCCACAACCTCGTCGGTCACCTGGCCAACACGTCGATCACCGAGTTCCGCTTCGAGCCGAACCCGTTCCGCCCCGGCCCGCCCCGCTGGGTCCTCGTCCGGTACAACGACGCCGCCCACACCGCCCACCTGCCGGTCACCTCGAGGTGAACTTCTCGACATGACCGGGTCGCCCGCCCGCCGACCGAGAGCCCGCAAGGGCGAAGGAGACCGGCTGCGGGAGGAGATCCTCCAGGCCACCGAACGACTCCTCGTCCGCACCGGTGACCAGGACGCCGTCTCGATCCGCGCCATCGCAGACGTCGTGGGCGTGAGCCCGCCGTCGATCTACCTGCACTTCGCCGACAAGTCCGAGCTGTTCTTCGCCGTCAGCGCCCGCCACTTCCTCGCCCTCGACGAGGCGATCGAGTCGGCCGCGACCGCGGCGACCGATCCGATCGACGAGCTGCGCCTGCGCGGCCGCGCCTACGTCCGCTTCGGGCTCGACCACCCCGAGCCGTACCGGATCCTGTTCATGACCCGACCGTCGGCGCAGCCCGCGACCTGGACCTCCGACGCCGTGCTCGAGAACGCCGCCTTCGCCCACCACGTCGACGCCGTGCAGCGAGCCATCGACGCCGGCGCGTTCCCCGGCGACGTCGACGCGTTCCTCGTCGCCACCGGGCTGTGGGCCGCGGTGCACGGCGTGGTGTCGCTCCTCATCACCCAGCCCGATTTCCCGTGGCCCGACGTCGAGGTGCTCGTCGACCACATGCTGGCCACGCAAGCGAACGGGGTCGCCGGCGGTGGGCGGCCGGCCGACGGTCCGAGCGATCGCCGCTAGGCCGGACCGGCCAGCGACTCCAGCATGTCGTCGAACATCCCGAAGAGCGACGGCCGGCCCGCCGTGGCCCGCAGCTGGAGGGCGAGCCGCCGGCTGCGGACGACGATGTCGCGGGCCTGGCGCCCGGGCCACGGGCGGGGCAGGAGCTCGGGCGGGAGGTAGGGGTCGCGCGCCGAGCACTCGGTGTAGGCGACCGCCATGGTGAGGGCCAGCGGCAGGAAGTCGGCGTCGGCCAGCCGCCCGTGCTTGCGCTTGTGCTGCTCGAGCCGCTCCGGGACCTCGAGATGGGCTTCGACGAACCGGGCGTACCGGCGGGCGACGTCGTCGAGGGGCCACAGCGCGGCGGCGAGCTCGCGAGGATCGCGGACGCCGCCGACTTCGAGCTCGGCGGTGCTCGCCAGCGTCAGGTGCTCGACCATCCCGAGCCGCTTGGCCTCGCGGCGCACGTCGTCGTCCCACGCGTGCGGCGACACGTAGAGCCCGCCCTGGACGGGGGCCCCGCCCATGCCGAGCAGCACGTCCCGGAAGCCGTCGCGCGCCGCCCGGCGGGACTCGGGAACGGCGAAGCCGGCGAGGTGCCAGCGCCGGTCCCAACCCCGCCCGGCCCGATCCTGGGCGTAGGAGAGGCGCACCCGCTGCATGCCCCGCTCGAGGGTGACCTGACCGGCCTCGGTCGGGACGTAGACGGCGGTCCGCCCCGCGCCCTGCCGGGTGAACAGCTCCTCGGCCACGAGCCGCCGGAGGCACGACCGCAGCTGCTCCGCGCTCTGACCGCACGACTCGCCGACCTCGTAGACCTCGTCGGCGCGGATCGAGCCGTCCTCGTGGGCGAGGCCGAGCACCAGCAACCTGGTCGGGATCGGCACGGTCGTTCTCGCCACGACCGAAGTCTCGCACACGACCACCCGATCTCTGGAGGTTCTCGGGCTGATGAAGGCCCTTGTGGGGCTTCCACCAGCCCGAGATCTTCGGGGGTCAGTGGATGTCGACGGCGCGGCTGCACAGCGCCGCCATCGTCGGGAGCAGCTCGGACCAGGCGCTCGCCTTGTCCAGGTAGGCGTCGGCGCCGAGCCGGAGGACGTCGATGAGGGTCAGGGGGTCGGCGAAGCCGGAGAACACGACGATCTTGGTCCGCGGGGCCCGGGTCCCGATCAGGCCGATCGCGTCCAGGCCGCCGAGACCGGGCAGCTCCAGGTCGAGCACCGCCACGTCGGGCTGGAGCTCACCGACGAGGGCGACGCCGGCGTGGCCGTCGGCGGCCGAGCCGACGTGCTCGAAGCGGTCGTCGTGCTCGAGCATCAGCTCGAGCAGCGACCGGATCTCCTCGTCGTCCTCGACGATCGCCACTCGATGACGAGCCACTGACTAGTCATCGGCGGATGCCGGGTGGTCACTTGAGCAGAACCGCTCAAAACTCGTGGATGCCGCACTCCGTCTTGTCGCGCCCCTTCCAGCGCCCCGACCGGGGGTCGCCGGGGTCGGAGGGAAGGTCGGTGCACGGCTCGCAGCCGATCGACGTGTAGCCCCGGAGCAGGAGCGGGTTCACGGGCACGTCGTGGTCGGCGATGTAGCCGGCGACGTCGTCGTCGGTCCAGTTGGCGATCGGGTTGACCTTCACCAGCCCCCGGAGATCACGACCGACGATGGGCGTGCCCTTGCGGGTCTCGGCCTCGGCGCGGCGGAGGCCGCTCATCCAGGCCAGCTTCCCCTGCAGGGCGCGGTCGAGCTGACCGACCTTGACCGCCGAGCAGCAGTTCTCGGGGTCGACCTTCCACAGCTCCTCGTCGTGATGCTGCACGCTCATCATCCGCAGGTTCAGGCCGTACTTCCGCCGCACGTGCTCGACGGTCTCGAGGGTCTCGGGGAAGTGGTAGCCGGTGTCGATGAAGACCACCTCGATGCCGGGCTCGACGCGCGTCGCCAGGTCGATGAGCACGGCGTCGGTCATCGACGCCGTCATGCAGAGGTAGGGGTGGAAGGTCTCCACCGCCCAGCGGATGACCTTGGAGGCCGGCTCGGTCTCGAACTGCTCGTTGAGGGCGGCCAGCTCGTCGTCGGTGAAGCGGCGGACCGATCGCGGCACGACCGCGACGGCCGACGCCGGTTCGCCTTCCAGCACCTCCGCGGCGCTCATGTCGCGCACTCCGAGTCGCCGACCTCGGCGACATACGGGCCGGTCTCGTCGTAGTCGACGTAGAACTCGGGCCCGTCCTCGGGCGTGGGGAACTCGTCGAGCTGCTTGAGCGTGGCGCCGATGGCGCTCGCCCCGCCCGCCCGGCCCAGCCAGTCGCTGAACCGCTCGCCGGCGACGCGCTCGTCGGCGAAGCGGCGCACCACCGCGACGGTGGCCTCGGCCGCCCGCTTCGCCGGCAGCCGCGTCGCCTTCTCACCGAACTCGATCTGCGTGTCGCCGACGTAGCCGCCGAGGAGCATCTGGTAGCCGGGCGCCGACTTGCCGTGGGCCCGGCGCTCGGCGCCGAAGAACCCGATGTCGCTCGTGTGGTGCTGGCCGCAGGAGTTCGTGCAGCCGGAGATGTTCACCCGCACGCCGCCCACGTCGGCGAGTCCGGCCTCCTCGAGGGCGACGCCGATGGCGTCGGCCAGCCCGCGGGACTGGGTGACGGCGAGGTTGCAGGTGTCGGCGCCCGGGCAGGCGACGACGTCGCGCGCCAGCTCGGCGCCCGGCTCCGCCATGCCGATGTCGCTCAACCGCTGGAACAGCGTGGGCAGCTGCTCCTCGATGAGGTCGCGGAAGACGAGGTTCTGGCGGTTGGTCACCCGCACCTCGGCCCCCAGCTCCCGCTGGATCGACGCGAGCGCCCGCCACTGGGCGCTGGTCACGTCGCCCAGGCGGGCGTAGGCGAGGGCGGAGACGGTCCCCTTCGCCGCGCCCCGCACCACGTTGGCGTCCTCCCACCGGCCGTACGGGTCGAGGCGGCGGATCTCGACGGGCACGCCCTGCCCGATGGCGGTCGGCGTCACCGTGGTCGACACCCCGGCCGGGGCGTCGCCGTGCTCGCGCACGGCCTCGGGGATGCCGCCGGGCCAGGTGGCCGACGCCAGCAGGAACCGACGCTCCTTGACGATCCGCTCCCGCAGCTCGTCGATGCCCATCTTGTCGACGACCCACTTCAGCCGGGCCCGCAGCTTGTTGTCGCGGTTGCCGTAGTGGTCGAAGACCCTCAGCACCGCTTCGACGGTGGGGAGCAGGTCCTCCCGGGAGGTGAACTCCTCGAGCGCCTGGGCGGGATGGGGGTTGGCGCCGAGGCCGCCGGCGACGAAGACCCGGAAGCCGGGCTCGACGGAGCCGTCGGGCAGGGGACGGCTCACCGCCACGACGCCGACGTCGTTGAACATGGCCTGGCCGCAGTCGGTGGCGCAGCCCGAGAAGTTGATCTTGAACTTCCGGGGGAGGCGCTGGCCGAGGGGGCTGCGCAGCAGGTGGCGGAACGTCGCCTCCGCCCAGGGCGAGATGTCGAGCACCTCGTAGGGGCAGGCGCCGGCGAGGTGGCAGCCCATGACGTTGCGCACGGTGTCACCGCACGCCTCGCGGGTGGTGAGCCCGACGCTGGCGAGGTCGCGCAGGGCGGCCGGCACCTGCTCCAGCTGGACGAAGTGGAGCTGGACGTTCTGGCGGGTGGTGATGTGGGCCCAGCCGCGCGAGTAGGTGTCGGCGACCTGCGCCATCATGTCGAGCTGCTCGGGGGTGACGCTGCCGTAGGGGATCTTCACTCGCAGCATCTGGTTGTGGCCGCCCTGGCGCTGGCCGTAGACACCGTTGTTGAGGCGGAAGACCCGGAAGACGTCCTCGTCGACCTCCCCGGCGAGGTACCCGGCGAGCACCCGCTCGAACTTCTCGATGTCCGCCAGCTGTGCCGGATCGATCTCGAGCTGCATCACGGGCAGCAACCGTAGTCGAATCCCGACTATTCCGATCAAGTTTTGCGAGAATCGAGATCCTTGGGCCTCAGGCCCGGAGCAGCTCGCTCAGCCGGAACGCCAGGTCGAGGCTCTGGCGGGCGTTGAGGCGGGGGTCGCAGATCGTCTCGTAGCGGTCATCGAGGTTGGCGTCGAGGATCTTCTCGGCCCCGCCGAGGCACTCGGTCACGTCGTCGCCGGTCAGCTCGATGTGCACGCCCCCCGGCACCGTCGCCTCGGCCCGGTGCGCCTCGAAGAAGCCGGCGATCTCCCGCAGCACCGCCTCGAACTCGCGCGTCTTGCGTCCCGTGGTCGAGGTGAAGGTGTTGCCGTGCATCGGATCGCACACCCACACCACCGGGTGGCCGGCATCGGTGACGGCCCGCAGGATCGGGCGGAGCGCGGCGGTCACCTGCTCGGCGCCCATGCGCGAGATCAGCGTGAGTCGGCCCGGGACGCGCTCGGGGTTGAGCTGCTCGCAGATGGCGACGACCTCGTCGGCCGTCGCGGTGGGCCCGATCTTGCAGCCGACCGGGTTCTTGATGCCCGCGAAGAACTCCATGTGGGCCCCGTCGAGCTGGCGGGTGCGCTCGCCGATCCACACCATGTGAGCCGAGCAGTCGTACCAGTCGCCGGTGAGCGTGTCGCGGCGGGTGAGCGCCTCCTCGTAGCCGAGGATGAGCGCCTCGTGGCTCGTGTAGAAGTCGACCTGGTGCAGGTGCGCCTCGCGCTGGAGGTCGATGCCGCACGCCCGCATGAACCGGAGAGCGCGGTCGATCTCGGCGGCCAGCGCCTCGTAGCGCTGTCCCTCGGACGAGGCGGCGACGAACTCCTGGTTCCAGGCGTGCACCCGCGACAGGTCGGCGAAGCCGCCCTTGGTGAAGGCCCGGACGAGGTTCAGCGTCGCCGACGACTGGTGGTAGGCGGTGAGCAACCGGCTCGGGTCGGCCACCCGCGCCTCGTCGGTCGGCGCGCTGTCGTTGACCATGTGGCCGCGGAACGAGGGCAGCTGCCGCCCCGCGACCTCCTCGAAGTCCGCCGACCGCGGCTTCGCGTACTGCCCGGCGATGCGGCCCACCTTCAGGACCGGTACGCCGGTCGAGTAGGTGAGCACGACCGCCATCTGGAGGATGACCTTCAGCCGGTCGCGGATGCTGTCGGCGGAGAAGGACTCGAAGGACTCGGCGCAGTCGCCGGCCTGGAGCAGGAACGCCCGCCCCTCGCCGACCGCGGCGAGGTCGGCCTGCAGGCTGCGGGCCTCGCCGGCGAACACGAGCGGGGGATAGGTGGAGAGCTCCTTCAGGGCGCGGTCGAGGGCGCCGGCGTCCGGCCACGCCGGCTGCTGGGCAGCCGGGCGGTCGCGCCACGAGGAGGGGCTCCAGGGTCCGTGCGGCCCCCGGAGCGGGGAGTTCGACATGGGCACAAGTCTGCTGGATCGCCGGCGCGATCGCGAAGCGCGTTCGGTCAGCCGGCGACGTCGGGGCCGGCCGCGGTCACGCGGATCCGCAGCAGGACCCGGCGGTCTCGCTCCATGGCCGCCCGGTAGTCGTCCCAGTCGGGGTGCTCTCCGCTCAACGACCGGTAGTACTCGACCAGGGGCTCCATCGCCTCGGGCAACCGGAGGATCTCGGCCTCGCCGTCGAGCTGGACGTGGGGTCCGAAGAAGGCGTCGGTGAAGACCGCGAGCGACACGTGCGGGTCGCGCTCGATGTTCTTGACCTTCATCGCCGTCTCCCTGGTGCTGACGATCACCGTCCCGGGCGGGCCGGGGGCGACGACGACCGGCGTCAGCTGGGGCCGGCTGTCGCGCCGGCGCGTCGACAGCACCGCCCGGTGGTGCTCGCCAGCGAACGCGATCGCGTCGTCGATGTCCATGGCAGCAGAGTCTGCCCGGCCGCGACGAAGCCCCGGCGGGGGCGGCCGGGGCTTCGTGGTCCAGCGACGGGTTCGGGCCGGCGCCCGGGGGTCACGCCACGAGGACGTCGGCGTCCTCGCGGAGATCCTCGACCGCCCGCTTCACGATGCGGCGGGCGGCCTCGGCGGTGACGCCGAGGGTCTCGCCGACCTCGCGGAAGCTCCGCTTCTGACCGTCGAGCAGGCCGAAGCGCTGCTCCACGGCGGTGCGGGCACGGGGCTCGAGCTTGCCGAGGAGGTCGGTGACCATCTCGTCGTGCAGGGTGTCGAGCACGACCTGCTCGGGACCGGCCATCGAGTCGGGGATGAGGTCCATCAGCTCCTGCTCGCCGTCCTCGCCGATGTTCCGATCGAGCGACGTCGGCGTCGACAGCCGGTGCAGGTTGGCGAGCTCGGCGTCGAGCTCGTCACCGTCGCCCGACACCGCCCGCAGCGCGGCCCGCAGCTGGGCCGACCGCTCGCTCGGCAGCCGCACGAGGCTGGCCTTCTGGTCGAGGGCCCGGCCGATGGCCTGGCGGATCCAGAAGGTGGCGTACGTGGAGAACTTGAACCCCTTGCGCCAGTCGAACTTGTCGACGGCGTGCTCGAGGCCCAGGTTGCCCTCCTGGATGAGGTCGAGGAGGTCCATGCCCGGGGGCAGGGGGTACCGGCGGGCGATCGAGACCACCAGGCGAAGGTTGGCCCGGATGAAGTGGTCCTTGGCCTTGGCGGCCTCGCGCACCTGGCGCTTGAGCTCGACCTTGCGCTCGCCCGCGTCGAGGCGGGCCCGGGCCTCCTGGCCCTTCTCAATCTTCTGCGACAGCTCTCGCTCCATCTCCGCGTTCAGGAGGGGGACGAGGCCGATCTCGTGGAGGTACTGACCAACTGAATCTCGCATCGCAAGCAATCCCAACGTTCACTACACCGGTGTCATTCCGGCAGGGGGGGTGACCGGGGTCACGTCTGGTCGACGTGAGGCCCGGCCGGACCATGGTTCAACGTCGGCGGGCGGTCACCTGTTCCCAGGTCCCCGCTACCCGAACATGTCGATGGCCAACACTCAAACTTGAGTAAGCAAGAGTCGTGACACAGCCGCCGGCGATGCACCAGCGAATTGGCCTGCTGGGCGGCACCTTCGACCCAGTACACATCGGTCATCTCGTCACTGGACTGAACGTGCGCCACCTCCTCGACCTCGACGTCGTCCTGTTCGTCGTCGCCCACCATCCGTGGCAGAAGGCCGATCGGGATGTCACCGACTCCCGCCACCGGTTCGACATGGTCGCCGCCGCGGTGGCCGGCCACGAGGGGCTGGAGGCGTCCGACCTCGAGATCCGGCGTGGGGGTCGCTCGCTCACGGCCGACACCCTCGGTGACCTGGCGACCGCCCACCCGGGCGCGGAGCTGTTCCTGATCGTCGGCCGGGACCAGGCGGCCAACCTCGACACCTGGGAGCGGGTGGGGGAGATCCAGGCCCTCGCCACCCTCGTCGTGGTCGACCGCCCCGGTTTCGCCGGCATGCGATCGACCGGAGGGTGGCGGGTCCTCGAGGTCGAGGTGCCGGTCCTCGAGGTGTCGAGCAGCGACCTCCGGGACCGGATGGCCGCGGGACGGCCGGTCGACTGGCTCGTGCCGGAGGAGTCCCTGCGCGTGGCCCGCGAGCGGGGTCTGTACGGTCTCCCCGGATGACCGTGCCGCTCCCCGAGGTGGGCGACGGCAGCCGTCGCCGGCGGCGCCGGGAGCGTCAGCGGGGCGGACGGCGGACGGTCACCCGCGCCCTGGCCATCGCCGTCCTCGTCGCCCTGCTCGGCGCGGTCGGCTGGGTGGCCGTCGACCTCGCTCAGGGCGACGGATCGCGGGTGCCGGCGGCAACGGGCGATCCCGGCGCGCCCGACGGTGTCGAACCGCCCGGGCTGCTCGTGCTCCGGGACGACCGCGGCGCCGTGATCGGCGTGACCGTGTTCGCCCCGGCGACGACCGTGATCGCCCACATCCCGCCGGGGCTGATCGTCGAGGTGCCCTCGCTCGGACTCGAGTCGCTCCGCATGGCCGATGCCGAGGGCGGCGAGGCCCTGCTGCGCCAGTCGCTCGAGAACCTCCTGGGGTTGGTCTTCGCCGAGGTGGTCGCCCTCGACCCCGCCGGGTTGGCGAGCCTCATCGAGCCGGTGGCGCCCCTCAGCGTCGCGGTCGACGCCGCCGTCGAGGAGCGAGGCGCCGACGGGCGGGTCGAGGTGGCGGTGCCGGCCGGGACCGTCGTCGTGAACGGCGCCGACGCCCTGCCCCTGCTCGCCGCCATGGGCCAGGGCACCGCCCTCGACCGGCTCGTGCGCCACCAGGCGTTCTGGTTGGCCTACCTCGAGGCGGCGGCTGCCGCGGGGGCCACGCCGCCGCTGCGGGCGATCGCGGCGCTGGCCGGCGCCGAGGCCCGGCAGCGGGTGATCCCGGTCGAGGCCGTCGGGGGCGACGACGACGGCGAGGAGCTGTACCGGGTGGTCGAGGCCGACCTGGCCGGCTTCGTGGGCCGGCTCGATCCCGACGCCCCTGGCGCCCGGGGGCCGCGGATCCGGGTCCAGGTCCTCAACGGCGTGGGGGCGCCCGGCATCGCCCAACGGGTCCAACCGCTGCTCGTCGAGGCCGGTGGCCGCCTCACCCTCTCGGGCAACGCCGATCGGTTCGACCACGAGGTGACCCAGGTCGTCTACTACGACGACGCCCGGCTCGGCGACGCCCGGGCCGTGCAGGCGGCGCTCGGCGTGGGCGAGGTGGTGAAGAGTCGTACCGGACTGGCCGTGGTCGACGTTACGGTCGTGGTCGGCGCAGACTTCCTTGCCGCCCATCCCGGAGGGTGACGACCTGAGCGCGAAGACCGACCTCACCAGCGACGAGCGAGTCCGCGTGGCCGCCGAGGCGGCGGCGTCGAAGCAGGGCGAGGAGATCGTCATCCTGTCCGTCGGCGAGGTGCTCGCCATCGTCGACTCCTTCGTCATCACCTCGGCCGACAACACCCGGCAGGTCGCCACCATCGCCGAGGAGATCGAGAAGCGCATCAAGGCCGAGGGCGGCGGTGGGCCCTTCCGCGTCGAGGGACTCGACGACAAGCGCTGGGTGCTCCTCGACTACGGCGACGTCGTGGTGCACGTGTTCCTGCGGGAGGTCCGCGAGTTCTACGACCTCGAGCGCCTGTGGAGCGACGTGCCCCGCCAGGTCTGGGAGGCCTCCGCCTAG
>DATLFP010000020.1:0-61703 GCA_035540955.1 Acidimicrobiales bacterium | reverse complement strand
CGAGGAGTACTGCGCCGACCTGCGCGCCGACCTGGACGGGGAGGGCCCGACCGATGCCTTCTTCGAGGAGCACCCGGATCCGACCCTCGAGGACTGGGCTGAGGGCCTGCCCGACATCATCGCCAGGGCCGAGGAAGGTCGCGACCGGTTCGCGGCCATCGTGCCGTCCGCCGAGCTCGCCGATGAGCGCCAGGACCTGCTCGACGGCCTCGACACCGTCATCGCCAGCTTCGAGGCCGGACTCGCCGCAGCCAGGGCGGGCGACCAGGCCGCGTACGACGCCGAGGAGCAGAGGAACCAGGACGAGAACGTCCCCGTGCTCGAGACCGCGTTCCAGGCGCTGACCGACGCCTGCGGCGGCGGCGAGTGACCGACCGGACGCCGTCGGGTCTCGTCCCTATGATCCGCCGCCGTGCGTGCGTCTCGTGACGCGGGGCGGTCGCTGCTCGTGGCGGTCGCCTTGGTCGCGATCGCCTTGGGCGCGTCCGGTGTGTACGCCTACGCCGGGTCCGACTTCCACGGCAACGAGCGTGCCGTCAGCCAGCTGGCGATGGGCGCGACGGCGGTGGCGGTCGGCGCCTTCGTCGGCTACCGGCGGCCCCGGCACCCGCTGGGCTGGCTGCTGCTCACCGCTGGCATCGCGTCCTGGGTGTCGTTCGCAGGGTCGTCGTGGATCGACTGGCTGCTCTCGCACGGCACCACGAACGAAGGCCTCGTGCGCGTGCTCGTCCACGTGGCGACACCAGGCTGGATCGTCTACCGGGGCGTGTTCGTCGCGCTGCTGCCGACCGTGGTGCCCGACGGCTGGATGGCGGCACGGTCGCGGGTGTTCGCGGCCGTCTCCGCGGTCGCCATCGGGATCACGGCCATCGCCCACAGTCGGCTGTGGACGCTCGAGTACTTCCAGGGTCAGCCACCGGTCGGCTCCGCCCGACTTGCCGAGCACATCGAGCCGTGGGGCCACCGCGCGATCTGGGTGTGCGGCGCGTTCGCGCTCGTCGACCTCGCGCTCCGGTTCGCGCGGTGGGCCCCTGATGTGCGACGCCGGTACCTGTGGCTCGTCGGCACGACGCTGGTGCTGCTGTGGCCAGCGACCGCGGCTGTCACCGCCGACGCTCTCGGCGACCTGTTCCGACACACCACGTCGGAGTCGGTCGAGAACTGGACGACGATGGCGCTGCCCGTGGTGCTTGCCGTTGGCATCCTGAGGCACGGGCTGCTCGACATACGGGTCATCGTCCGGCGAGCGACGGCGTACGCCGCGCTGGCGGTCGTTGCCGGCGCCGTCTACGTCACCGTCGTCGTCGTGTTCGGCGCCTTGACCGAGGAGGGGCTCGGGGTCGGCCCCGTCGTCGCCACCGGGCTGGTCGCCGTCGTCGTCGTCCCGGCGTACGCGCGTGTGCAGCGAGCGGTCGATCGCGTCGTGTTCGGCAGTCGAGGTGAGCCATACGAGCTCGTCAAGGAGCTCGGCGCCCGGCTCGAGCTGGCGCCCGGCGGCGAGCAGGCGTTGCAGCTCGTGACCGACACGCTGTGCGAGCAGCTGCGTCTGCCGTACGTCGCCATCGAGCTCACCGTCGCCGGTGCGGCCGTCGTCGCGGCCTCGAGCGGCGCCGCGAGCGACACGGTCGAGCGGTTCCCGCTGCGCCACCACGGCTCTGAGCTCGGCGCGCTGGCAGTCGGTCGACGCACCGCTGCGGAGCCGTTCCGGGTCGCCGAGCGTGAGCTGCTCGTCACCTTCGCCGGTCAGGTCGGTGTCATTGCGCACGACGCCGCTCTCGCCGAAGCGCTCCGACGGTCGCGCGCCATGCTGCTCGAGACGCGCGAGCAGGAACGGCTCCGCATCCGGCGCGACCTCCACGACGGGCTCGGCGCCACGCTCGCGTCGGTGTCGCTCGGGCTCGGCGCCGCCGCCGACCGCCTGAACGGCTCGGACATCACGCTGGTTCAGCTGCTGCGCGACCTGGAGGCGGAGCTGGGCGTCGCCGTCGCCGACATCCGGCGCCTCGTCCATGATCTCCGGCCGCCGGCGCTCGACGATCTCGGGCTCGTCGACGCAGTGCGGGAGCACGTACGAGGCCTCGAAGCCGGGGGCGACGTTCACTTCGAGCTGACCGCGCCGGCGACATCGCCGCCGTTGCCGCCGGCAGTGGAGCTCGCCGCCTATCGCGTCGCGCTCGAAGCGATGACGAACGTCGTGCGCCACGCCAACGCGACGACCTGCTGGGTGCGCATCGAGCACGACGATGCGCTCGGCGTCACGGTGGAGGACGACGGCGTGGGCGTCACCGACGTCGCGGTGTCCGGCCTGGGGTTGCGGTCGATGCAGGAGCGGGTGCTCGAGCTCGGCGGCACGCTCGGTCTGCGCCGCCGCGAGCCCTCCGGCACGGCAGTCGTCGCCAGGTTCCCGCTCGACCTCGCCGTCGCGCCATGACACCCATCCGCCTCGTGGTGGTCGACGACCATCCGACCTTCGTGCGGGCGGTGTCGGTGCTGCTCGAGACGGACCCGGACATCGACGTCGTGGCGACCGCGACCGATGGTGCCGATGCCGTTGACGTCGTGATCGCCGCGCAGCCCGACGTCGTGCTCATGGACCTGTCCATGCCGGGGCTCGACGGCATCGCCGCGACGGCGGCGATCGCCGAGGCGGCACCGCATGCCGCCGTCGTCGTGCTCACGATGTTCGACGACGACGAGAGGATCGCCGCCGCCGTGCGCGCCGGCGCCCGGGGCTACGTGCTCAAGGGCGCGTCCCACGACGAGATCCGCACCGCCATCCGGGGCGCCGCGGCCGGCCAGGCGGTGTTCGGCACTGCCATCGCCCACCGGCTGCGCGGGCTCTTCGCCCCGGCACCGCCCGCACCGCCGCGCCCGTTCCCGCAGCTGACCGATCGCGAGCGCGACGTGCTCGACTGCGTCGCCGCCGGACTCGACAACGCCGCGACCGCTCGGACGTTGTTCCTCAGCGAGAAGACGGTGCGCAACTACGTGTCGCTCATCCTCGCCAAGCTCGCGGTGACGACCCGCGCCGAGGCGATCGTCCTGGCGCGGGACTCCGGCCTGGGCGTCCGAGACGCGAAGTGAGCGGTCTC
This sequence comes from Acidimicrobiales bacterium, assembly GCA_035540955.1. GTDB lineage: Bacteria > Actinomycetota > Acidimicrobiia > Acidimicrobiales > CADCSY01 > DATLFP01. Next base: position 58,611 of record DATLFP010000020.1, on the reverse strand, counting down.
ACCGTCGCTCGCGGGCGGCGATCTCTCTAGCGTCTCGGGCATGACCGATGTCGTGGCGGAGACCCTGCGCATGGTGGAGCTCCTCGAGGCCGGCGACGTGGTGGGCGCCGCCGGGATCTGGTCGCCACCCAACCCGCAGATGCTCGTCGCCTACTTCGCGGCCAACTGGGCGCCGACGCTCGAGGAGGCGTGCGGGGCGGATCGTCGCATCACCGAGGTGTGGCAGCTGCCGACGACGAATCCGGTCGTGCGGCTGCGGGTCGAGGGCGACGCCGGCAGCGCGGTGGCCACGTTCTCGTTCGACCGGGAGGGTCGACGGTCGGGCTACCACGTGACCGACACCCTGCGCGAGGGCATCTTCAACATCGTCATCGGCACGAGCCACGATGGCTATCGCCCGACGGCCGACTTCTACGCGTCGCTGCTCGGATGGAAGATCGTCCGCCATGACTGGCTGAAGGTCGCGAAGCGACGAGGGAGCACCCTCCAACTCGCCTTCGGTGACGGCTGGTCCGACACCCGTCCGCCGATCTGGGGTGATCCCGACCACCCCAAGCAGGTGCACGTCGACGTGCTCACGCCCGATCTGTCCGACGCGGCCTCAGGCGCGCTGTCGGCAGGGGCGACGATGCTGGTCGAGGGCGATGGCCACCACGTGCTCGCCGATCCCGTCGGCCACCCCTTCTGCCTGCGCGAGGACCCGTCCGTCGACGCGCCGGCGCTCGCGACGGTCGTCTACGACTGCGACGACCCCGAACCGATGGCGGCGTTCTGGGGCGGCCTCCTCTCGATGGACGAGCGGGTGGAGGATGGTCCCGACCGAGTGGTCATCCGGGGACGGGATCCGATCTCACCGATGCTCGGCTTCCAGCGCGTCGACGACCATCGCCGGCCCACGTGGCCGGGCGACGACTACCCGGAGCAGCTCCACATCGACCTCAGCTTCGATGACCGCCCGGCGGCGCAGGGTCGCGCCGAAGCGCTCGGAGCGGTCCTTCTCCCCCCACCGCGCGGGAGCGCTCCGGTCTACGCCGATCCCGCTGGCCACCCGTTCTGCCTCGGCGGCCAAGGCGAGTGACGCGCCAACCGCGGCTCGCGGCGCGGCACCGTCCTCGGGACCCTCAGCATCAGCAGCACGGCCGGCGCCCCCCGGGCCGTCAAGCGACCGCCGTCGGCGACGTTCCGGCAGACGGTGGCGGTCCTACGATTCGCCGGTGAAGGCAGGTGTGACCATCGGGTGCGCGGCGGCGATGGTCGCGGCCGCTGTCCTCGCGGTCGGCTTGCGTCACACGCGATGGACGCCTTCGCCTCTCTCCGGCGGGGAACCGCTGGGCGAGCGACTTGCCGTCACCGTGGGCCGGGCCGGCGGGATGCTCATCGGTGCGTACGTCGGCGGCCTGCTGACGATCGGCGCGGGAGGCCGGCTCATGATGCGGGTCCTGGCGGCCACCTCGTCGGACGGCGTCCAGGGGCTGCGGACGGAGGCGGAAGAGGTCATCGGCGAGGTGAGCGTCGGCGGCACCGTCTTCCTGATCGTCGGGGTCGGCATCGGCGCCGCCGTGCTCGGTCTGGCGCCCTACGCGGTGCTGCGGCGCTGGCTACCCGACCGCTCGGTGGCCGCCGGCCTGATCGGCGTCGCCATCGGGGGTGGCCTGCTCGTGCGGCCCGTGGGGCTCCTGTCCTCCGCCAACCGCGACTTCACGCTCCTCGCGCCGGTCGCCCTGGCCGTCGCGTTCTGTCTGGTGATGCTCGCGCTCTTCGGGGCGACCTTCGGTGTCCTGGTCGACCACCTCGCCCCCCGCTGGCCCCGGCCCGGATGGAACGTCCGCGGGGTGGTCGCGGTGCTGCCCTTCGCCGTGCTCCTCGCCGTTCCGCCGTTCTTCGTCGCGGCGGTGGCCGGCGTGCTCGCCGGCGCGGTTGCGCCGAGGTTGCGATCCCCGGCCATGCGGGATCAGCCGGAGCCACGAGACGTCGACCGCGCCGGCGCTCGTCTCGGCCGCCGCGTGATCATGGCGCTCGGCGGAGTCGGCACGATCTCGATCGTGCTGGCCGCCGGCCAGGTCCTCGCCGTCTGATCACCCACATCGAGACGGCGTCAGCCCGAAGAACTTGCTGTCGTGCATGGCGGCGATCCCCGTAGGTTCCGCTTCGTGGGACGGCTCATCCTCTGGGACATCGACGGGACGTTGATCAGGGGTGGAGGTGTCGGTAGCCAGGCACTGAAGCGCGCCGCGTGCGAGGTCGCCGCGCTCGCCGACATCCCGCGCGTCGACCCGCACGGCAAGACCGATCCGCAGATCCTGCGGGAGATGTTCCAAGCCGCACAGGTCGATCCGGAGCGCATCGACGGCTTCGTGGCCGACGCGACGATCGGCATGGAACGGGCGCTCGCGGAGCTCGAGCACGAGCTGCGGGCGAAGGCGTCGATCCTGCCGGGCGTGGTCGAGGTGCTGAAGCGGATCGACGCGCTCGCCGATGTCCGCCAGACGCTGCTCACGGGGAACATCGCGGCCAATGCCGCGATCAAGGTCGCGGCGTTCGGGCTGACCGAGTTCTTCGACGCCGAGGTCGGCGCGTACGGCACGGACCACGAGGATCGCCTCGAGCTCGTGCCGATCGCGCTCGACCGGGTCGAGCGCGTTCGCGGCGAGCGCTACGACCCGAGCGACGTGTGGGTCGTCGGCGACACGCCGATGGACCTCGCGTGCGCGCGGGCCGGCGGCGTTCGTTGCCTCCTCGTCGGTACCAGTGCGCACGGGTACGACAGCGTGCGCCACCTGCCGGCCGACGAGGTGCTGGTCGACCTCTCGGAGGTCGATCGGGTCGTCGGGATCCTGACCGGCTGATGGATGGTCGACCCATCCCGCTGCCCGACCACGTGAACGTGCAGCACAGGCGTCACACCTCGCTCGAACCGGTCCGTCAGAAAGCGCCATCGGCGAGGAGCCGTCGGACCCGCTCGCCAGCCATGGCGACCTGGGCCCGGTAGAGCGAGCCGCCGATGCTGATGCGTCGGACGCCGAGCTCGGCCAGGTCGGACAGCCCGAAGGAGACGGGCCAGGGGCTGACCTCCGAGAGCGGCACCAGCACGTTGACGGGACCGCCCGCCCCTTCGGTGACCGTCCGGATCGCTTGGAGGTCCCGGGCGCCCGGCGCGAACAAGCAGTGGGCACCCGCCTCGGCGAACCCCTGCAACCGGGCCAGCGCCTCGTCCATGCCGCCGTCGAGGCCGTAGAGGAGCACCTCGGTGCGCCCGGTGATCACGAAAGGGTGCTCGAGACCGCGCGCCGCCTCGACGGCCGCCTCGATCCGGGCGATCGCCAGCGACCGGTCGTAGAGGCCGATGCGCTCGTCCCCCGACCAGTCCTCGATGCCCATCCCGGCCGCGCCCGTGGCGGCGAAGCGCCGGACGGCGACCGCCATCTCCTCGGGTGTGTGCCCGTAGCCGTTCTCGGCGTCGACGTTGCACGGGACGGACGCGGCGCGCACGAGCACCTCGGTGTGCTGCGCGTGCTCCTCGAGGGTCACCTCGCCCGCGGCATCGCGGCGTCCGAGTGTTGCCGCGAGGCCGCTGCTGGTGGTGGCGATGGCGACCGCGCCCGCGTCGCAGACGGCCCGGGCGGTCCCGGCGTCAGCCACGTTCACCATCACGAACGTGCCGCTCTGGTGGAGCGCCATGAACTGGCTGCCCTCGTCCACGCCGCCAACCGTAGGGGCCGGTCGCCGACCGCGGCCCGACGCGTCACGTCGTCCGGCCGGCGCTGACGCCCATGGCCACACTCATTCGTTCGTGGTAACTTACCGTTCGTGGCAGCTTACGAAGCGGTGCTGGTGGCGCTGGCCGACGGCACGCGCCGCGACATCCTCGATCAGCTCGCCGTCCGGCCCGCCGCGGTCAGCCAGCTGGCGGATCGCCTGCCCGTCAGCCGGCCCGCGGTGTCCCAGCACCTCCGGATCCTCCTGGACGCCGGCCTCGTCCAGTTCGACGCGGAGGGGACCAGGAACGTCTACCGGCTCGAGCGGGAGGGGTTCGACGTCCTTCGAAGCTGGCTCGACTCCTTCTGGCAGCACGTCCTCGACGCGTTCGAGTCCTATGCCAACCAGCTCCCAGCCTCGAGAGGTGAGCCGTGACCACTCCCGAACCCCCTGCTCTCCGCAAGACGGCGTCGGTCAGGTCGGACCCCGCCGCGGCGTTCGCGCTCTTCACCGACCACCTCGACGAGTGGTGGCCACTCGCCACCCACTCGGTGGGTCGTGGCGACGCGACGAGCGTTGTGTTCGAGCACGGCGTCGGCGGTCGGATCGTCGAGACGCTCGCCGATGGCAGCACCGCCGTCTGGGGCACGGTTCTGGTCTGGGACCCGCCGGCGCGAGTGCGGTTCACGTGGCATCCGGGCACCCGCGAGGACGAGGCGACCGAGGTCGAGGTGTCGTTCTCGGCGTCACCCGAGGGGACGAGGGTCGAGCTCGTCCACACCGGCTGGGCTCGCCGCCCGGACGGTGGGGCGGCGCGTGGGAGCTACGACACCGGTTGGGATCACGTCTTGGGGCGGTTCGCCGCCCTCGGCCACGGCACGCTCACGCCAACGAGCCCGACCTAGGCCGCGGCCGCGAGAGATGGGGCGAATGCCCGATGGCGGCCGCCCGCTCGACTCGTACCGTCAGCTCGAGTCATCGAAGCGAGGAGGGGACGAGATGGTGGTTCGAACGGGATCAGCGAGCGGCACGGTCGCCGCCTCGCCGGACGCGGCCTTCCAGGCCTTCACCGACATCGACCGGCTGCCGGAGTGGAACGCGACCATCCAGCGCGTGGTGGAGCGGCCCGGCGCGCTGAGGGAGGGCAGCGAGTGGGTCGTCGCTGTGAAGCCCCCAGGCATGCCCGAGTGGCTGAGTCGCGCGACGACGGTCGACCTCGACCCGCAGTCCCGGCGCTTCCGCTACCGCACCTGCACCGACGACGGCAATCCGTCCTGGGCGATGTGGGACTGGCGTGCCGAGGCCGGCGCCAGCGGCAGCGATTCGACGGTCACGGTGTCCTGGGAGCTGCACCCGGAGACGTTCGTACGGCGGGTCCTCTTCAGCCGAGTCCGCAACCGCGCGCTGCGGCGTGAGGTGGTGGCGTCGATCGCGGCGCTCGGAGCGATCGCCACGGCCCGCTCGCAGACATCTGGCTGACAGCGGTCGGTCGGAGCGGCAACAATCTGTAGGCCGCGCGCCGTGCGTGGCCGGGAACGCCCATCGCTGCGAGACGATCGGAGATGCGCATGTGCGCGCGCGTTCCCATGGCGGGCTCCCGGTGAGCCCGAAGATGCACGACGACGAGATCGACGTCGGCCCCGCGCTCGTGCGTGGGCTGCTTGAGCGTCAGCTCCCCGATCTCGCCCACCGACCACTCGTGCGCGTCGCGTCGCAGGGCACGGTGAACGCCATCTACCGGCTCGGAACCGACCTCGTTCTTCGCCTCCCCCTCACGCCGCGGTGGCACGACATCGACCGCGAGGCGTGCTGGCTCGCGTCCCTCGCGCCGCGGCTGCCGGTGCGGCTCCCGGAGGTCGTCGCCGTCGGCGAGCCCGACGACCGCTACCCATGGAGGTGGGGGGTGTTCCGGTGGCTCGACGGGTCTCCGTGGTGCCTGGACGAGGTCGCGGACCCGGTGGCGGCCGCCGAGCGGCTGGCGGACCTGGTCGGCGTGCTGCGCATGATCGAGCCACGGTCGTTGCCCTGCGGCAAGCCGGTCCGCCGGCCGCCGCTCGCCACGATGGACGCCCAGGTCCGCGCCGCCGTCGCCGGCGCCCGCCACCTGATCGACGGTGACCGGTTCCTCGCCGCCTGGGACGACGCGCTGGCGGCGCCCGACTTCGACGGCCGACCCCCGCTGTCGCACGGCGACCTCCTGGCCGGCAACGTGCTCGTGCACGAGGAGCGGCTGCATGCCGTCATCGACTGGGCCGGCGTGTGCCGCGCCGACCCGGCCCGTGAGGTCATGGCGGCATGGACGCTGTTCGCCGGCGAGTCGCGCGCCGCCTTCCGGCGCCGCCTCGACGTCGACGACGGCGCCTGGCGGCGAGCTCGGGGGTGGGCCCTCACCCGGATCTTCGGGGTCGCCTACTACGAGAAGACGAACCCGGTCTTCTCGAGCGACGCCCGCCGCACGATCGCGGAGGTGCTTGCCGACGACTGATCGCGCGCTCGACCTCGGGCCTGGCGAACGCGGGCAAGACTGCGGCCATGGAGTGTCGAACGTGCGATTGGGTGGCGCGCCGCGACCGCGGCGAGGCGCCCGTCTGGGATCAGATCCTCCGCGCGGTCCACTGGGACGTGGTGCACTGCTGGCCGACCGCCCACGAGGGCTGGTTGGTCGTCGTGGCGCGCGTCCACCGCGACTCGATCGCGGAGCTGTCCGAGGAAGAGGCGAGCGAGCTCGGCCCGCTGCTCCGGCGCACCTCACAGGCGCTCACCGAGGTTCACGGTGCCGTGAAGACCTACGTCGCGCAGTTCGCGGAGCATCCCCTCCACCCACATGTCCACTTCCACGTGATCCCGCGGGCGGCCGACCATCCCGAGAGCCTCATGGGTCCTCGCATCTTCGATCGGCTCGGGGACGAGGAGACCGCCGTCGCCGAGGAGCGGATGACGGAGATCGCCCACGCCGTGCGTGCCTTCCTGCTGCGCCATCTCGACGAGAGCGGATCGTGACGGACAGCGGAACGTGAGCGGTCCCGGCGTACCCGCCGACGCCCCCGATCTGGCCGTCGTCATCGTGAACTACAACGCCGGGGAGTACCTCGGCCGGTGTGTGGCGTCGGTCGTCGACGCCGCCGGAGGGGTCGCGCTCGACCTCCTCGTCGTGGACAACGCGTCGCACGACGGCAGCGCGCAGGCGGCAGCCGCCCGCACGCCCCAGCTTCGGCTCATCGAGAACCCGACCAACATCGGGCTGTCAGCGGCGTGGAACCAGGGAGCGCGGGCGGTGAACGCGCCGTGGATCCTGTTCCTCAACCCCGACACCGAGATCGTCCTCGGCGGGCTCGACGCGCTCGTGTGGGCCGGCGAGCGCCGTCCCGACGTGGCGCTGGTCGGGCCGGTCATCCGCAACCCGGACGGGACGGTCTACGAGAGCGGGCGCGTCTTCCCCGGTGTCGTGCAGGCCGTCGGCCACGCGTTCCTCGGGCCGTTCGCGCCGGGCAATCGCTTCACCCGCGCCTACCGCCAGACCGGCTGGGATCGGACCACCGAGCGGGAGGTCGACTGGGTGAGCTTCGCGGCCGTGCTCACCCGACGGTCGGCGTTCGAGGAGATGGGCGGGTTCGACGAGGCCTTCTGGCTGTACGGCGAGGAGCTCGATCTGTGCACGCGGCTCCGAGATGCCGGTTGGAAGGTGCTGGCCACACCCGAGGTCGAGGTCCTGCACGTCGGTGGCGTCTCGACGGGCCGGTCGCGCCGGACCCACCTGATGCACTCGCGGAGCGTCTACCGCTACTACCGCAAGCATCGAGCGAGGGGATGGCGGCGAGCGACCTTGCCGCTCGCGAGGGCGGCGCTGCGGGTACGAGCCGAGCTCGTCGCGGCGCGCGAGCGCGTCGCCACCCGCCGCTGACTCGAACCCGGAGGGCAACCGGATCCCGGCGCCGGGTCGCACGGCGGTGACGTGCAGTACGGTCCCCGCGAGTGCCGATCGACCACATCGGGCTCGGGGTGCCGGACCTCGACGCGGCCAGGGCGTACTACGACGAGCTCATGCCGCTCGTCGGATTCGTGCGCGAGTGGGAGACGGGGTACCGGGCGGTCGACTGGTACGGCGCGCAGATCTTCCTCTACCCGGCGCTCGAGGACGGCGACTACTCGCGCGATCGCGTCGGGCTCCAGCACCTCTCGTTCTACGTCCCGACCCGGGCCGACGTGCACCGCGTCCATGAGTGGGCGATGGCGCGCGGCCACGAGATCGTCCATGCGCCCAGGGTCTTCCCGGAGTACTCCGAGCACTTCTACGCCACCTTCTTCCTCGACGTGCACGGCTTCATGCTCGAGGCCGTGACCTACGAGCAGGCTTCCGGGCGTCGATGAGGAATCGACTGGAGGTGGTCTCGAACGCACCAACACGCCTGATGTGCTCGTGGAGTCGGCGCAGCGGGTCCCGGTAGCGGTCGACGGTGAAATCGGGCACGGTCCAGACCACGACTCGGAGGAAGTAGACGACCGCGCCGACGTCGTAGAAGACGACCCTCGTGCGCTCGGCCCGCAGCTCGTCGACGACGAGCCCGACGGCCTCGGCTGCCTCACGGGCGTGCTCGGGGTCGCGCGTGGTGCCCGGGGGGAGCGGGCCCCTGAGCGCCTCGGCGAGATCGCGCAGGCTGTGGGGACCGACCTGCTGAGAGAGGTAGTGCCCTCCCGGCTCGAGCACGCGGGCGACCTCACCCCACCACGTCTCGACCGGGTGGCGGCTGATGACCAGGTCGAAGCTGGCATCGGCGAACGGCAGCGCCTGGTGGTCTGACGATGTGCGCACGACGTGCGCGCTGCGGGCGCGGAGCCGGGGCCCGGCGATCCGGATGCTCGGTTCGTAGGCGTCGGTCGCGACGGCCAGCGGGGGCAGCATCGGCAGATCGGCGAGCAGGTTGCCGACCCCCGCGTCGACATCGAGGACGCGCCGTGCACCTCGGACGCGTTCGGCGACGCGGTCGAAGTAGCGCCAGCTCGGCCGGGCCTCGATCGCCCGACCCTCGAGCCAGCCGAAGTCCCACGTGTCCGCCCGGGCCGCTGACGCCTCGCGCACGAGCTGATCGAAGTCATCGGACACCCCGCAAGCGTCGCGCTCGACCGTGGCGGCGGGCGCGAGGGCCGTGCTCGCACGGCGATCGTCCTGCGAGGGAGTCCGCCGCCGGTCGAGGCCACCCGCGACCGAGCGTGTGCTTCAATCCGCCGGTGGCTGGAGCCTCGCCCGTGGTATCAGCGAGCGGCAGCCGTGACCTCGACCGCACGGCCCCGTCGCTGCGCGAGCTGTGCACGCGCGCGATTGCGTGCGCGGCCGGAGTCGCCACCGCCGGCGTGCTCCCGCCACTGCTCACCGGCGCGATGGCGGTGCAGATGCGGACCGACCTCGACTTCGACACCGGCGCGCTCGGGCTCACGGGGCTGGCGTTCTTCGGCGCCGGGGCCCTGCTGTCGGCCGCCGGCGGCCGGCTCGCCGAGCGGCTCGGGGCGGTGGCGGCCATGCGCCTCGCGGCGCTGGCCTCGGCGGCGTCGATGGTCGCCATCGCCGCGGCGCCGACGTTCGCGGCGGTCCTGGCCCTCCTGGCGGTGGCGGGCGCCGCCAACGCGCTCGCGCAGCCCGCCACGAACCTGCTCATCGCCCGCCGCGTACCGGCCGACCACCTGGGCGCCGCGTTCGGCGTGAAGCAGTCGGCCATCCCGCTCGCCGCGCTGCTCGGCGGGCTCTCGGTGCCGGCCGTGGCGCTCACCGTGGGATGGCGGTGGGGCTTCGCCGGCGCCGCCGCCGCCGCAACGGTGGTGGCGTTCGTTTCGCCCGGTGTCACACCCGACGCCCCGGCGGCGCGGCCGACCGGGCGGCCACCGGGCGATGCCGGCGTCCGCCCGCTGCTCCTGCTCGCCCTCGCCGTGGGCCTGGGCGCCGCCGCCGCCGGCACCATCGGCACCTTCCTCGTCAGCGCGGCGGTCGATGCCGGCATCGGCGAACGGCTTGCGGGGCTGCTGGCCTTCGGCTGCGCCGGCGCCGGGATCGTCACCCGGCTGGCGGTGGGCATGCGGGCCGACCGGCGGGGCGGACGCCACCTCGTGACCGTTGCGTTCATGCTCGGCGGCGGCGCCGTCACCTACTTGCTGCTCGCCACCGAGACGCCCGCGCTGTTCGTCCCCGGCGCCGTGCTGGCCTACTGCGTGGCATGGGGCTGGCCCGGCCTGTTCAACCTGGCCGTCGCCCGCAGCAGCCCGGGCGCGCCCGGCGCCGCCTCCGGCCTGACCCAGACCGGCACCTACCTCGGAGCGGTCACCGGGCCGCTCGTGTTCGGCCTCGTGGCCGAGTCGTCGTCGTACCGCTGGGCGTGGACGGTCTCGGCGGTGCTCAGCGCCCTCGCCATGGTCACGGTGGTGGCCGCCCGCCGGTCGCTCCTCGCCGAGCGGGCCCAGCGGGCACCGGCCTGAGGCGCCGCCGGCCGTTCCGGCCGGAAGTGGACGTTTGACTCTGTCCGGCGGGCTCGGCGGCGGGCGACGATGCGGTCAGCATCCCCGGACCGCGAGTCCGAACGGCGGAAGAGCCAACCAGCTAGGAGGTCGTCCCGTGCGGAGCCTCGGACGTGTGCTCGCTGTTGCGGTGCTGACCGCCGTCGTCGCGCTGGGCCTGCACTCGACGCTGACGACCGCCGCCGGTCAGTCGCCGTCGTCGGTCTCCGACACCATCGAGGACCCGGAGAGCGGCATCGTCCTCGACTTCACCGTGCACGGCGGCACGATCACGGCCGCGACACCCGACGGGTGGGAGTACTCGATCGAGGGCACCGCCCGGCCCGGCGAGACGATCAGCATCGCCGCATCCGGGCACGGGACGACATGGACGGGACGGCACCACGTCAACGAGGACCGCGAGGCGAGCCTCGACATCTGGTTCGACGGCACCGACGTGCGGGAGCACGTCACCCTGCCGCCCGGCGAGAGCGGCTCGCTCGGCGCGTCGTATGTGGTGCCTCCCGACGCGTCGACGGTCCGCGCCGTCGCCACCATCGGCAACACCTGGATCAACCCGTACGGGGGCGGGAGCCGGACGCTGATCGTGCGCATCAGCATCGAGGTGGTCGAGCCCGAGACCGTCACCACCGAGCCGCCCACGACACGACCGCCTCCGACGGAGCCGCCCGACGACGAGGACTGCGACTACCCGCCCGACTACTACCAGCCGACCGGTGGCAACCCGATCGTGCGGTTCGGCGATCTGCACGGTGAGGTCAACGTGCGCCCGAACTGCGAGGACGACGACGCGTACATCTTCGCCGAGCTCAGCACGCCGCTGCACCACGACGACCGGATCCGGACCCTCCGGAGGAGCGGCGCCATCCTCTCGTACTCCGACATGTCGACCTTCGTCATGCGCGAGGACTCGACCATCGTCCTCGACATCAAGAACGAGCGCGAGTCGAAGATCGGCCTCGTCGCCGGGACCATCTGGGTGAACCTGCAGCGCATGATCGAGGACGGCAGCTTCGAGGTCGAGATGAGCCAGGCTGTCGCCGGCATCAAGGGCACCACGTTCGTCGCCCGAGAGTCCGGCGCCACCTCCACGGTCCGCGTCTTCGAGGGTGTGGTGGAGATGCGGCCGAACGTCGGTGAACCCGTGCTCGTGGGGCCGGGCCAGTCGCTGCAGGTCACGGCCGAGGGCGCCGGTCCCTTGACTGCGTTCGACATGGACGGGGAGCTCGAGGCGTGGGACGACACCGTGCGGCGGATCACCACGTGGACATCACGGCGACCGACGCCGAAGACGGCGGCGCCGGGCTTCCGACGCTCGCCGTCGGGGTGCTCGTGGCGCTGGTGGCTGTCGGAGCGCTCGCCGCCCTCGCCTGGCGCCGCCGGGCCGGGCTCCGGGCTGCCCCTCGCCTGGATCTGGAGAGAAACTAGATTTTGACATAGTCCAGAACAGACGGGTAGCGTCTCCGTTCGTGACCGACGGCGCCGTTGACCTCGCAGCGCTGCTCCGGGGGCGTGGCCTCCCGGTGACGGCGCAGCGCCTGGCCGTCCTGCGGGCCGTGACGAGCGTGCCCCACCGGACCGCCGACGATGTCGACAAGGCGGTGCGCGCCGACCTCGGCGCCATCTCCCGCCAAGCGGTCTACGACGCGCTCAGCGCGCTGACCGACAAGGGCCTCCTCCGCCGGATCCAGCCGGCGGGCTCGGCCGCTCGGTACGAGGCGCGGGTGGGAGACAACCACCACCACGTGATCTGCCGGGTGTGCGGCCGCACCGCCGACGTCGACTGCGCCGTCGGCGAGGCGCCGTGCCTGATCGCGGCCGACGACCACGCCTACGAGATCGACGAGGCCGAGGTCATCTACTGGGGCCGCTGCCCCGAGTGCATCGCCGCCGCCGGACCGCCGTCAACGAGAGAGGACCACCGACGTGGCTGACAAGGACACGACCGAGAGCACCAGCGAGAGCGAGAACCCGGCGATCCCGTCGCCGGAGCCGAAGGTGGGCCGGCCGAGGACGAACCGTGACTGGTGGCCGAACCAGCTCGACCTCTCGGTGCTGCATCAGCACTCGCCGCGCTCGAACCCGATGGGCGAGGACTTCGACTACGCCGCTGAGCTCGCAACGCTCGATCTCGACGCGCTCAAGCGGGACATCGTCGAGGTGATGACGACCTCGCAGGAGTGGTGGCCGGCCGACTACGGGCACTACGGACCGCTGTTCATCCGCATGACCTGGCACCAGGCCGGCACCTACCGCACCGCCGACGGTCGCGGCGGTGGCGGCGACGGCTCGCAGCGGTTCGCGCCGCTCAACAGCTGGCCCGACAACGCCAACCTCGACAAGGCCCGCCGCCTGCTGTGGCCGGTCAAGCAGAAGTACGGGCGCAAGATCTCCTGGGCCGACCTGCTCGTCTTCGCCGGCAACGTCGCGCTCGAGTCGATGGGGTTCGAGACCTTCGGCTTCGGCTTCGGTCGGGAGGACATCTGGGAGCCGGAGGAGATCTTCTGGGGTCCCGAGGACACCTGGCTCGGCGACGAGCGCTACCGCGGCGATCGCGAGCTCACCGGTCCCTTCGGCGCCGTGCAGATGGGGCTCATCTACGTGAACCCCGAAGGGCCCAACGGCGATCCCGATCCGCTCGCGGCCGCCCGCGACATCCGGGAGACGTTCGCCCGCATGGCGATGAACGACGAGGAGACCGTCGCGCTGATCGCCGGCGGCCACACCTTCGGCAAGTGCCACGGCGCCGGTGACCCCTCCCTGGTCGGCCCGGAGCCGGAGGGCTGCCCGGTCGACCACCAGGGGCTGGGGTGGAAGAGCTCGTACGGGAGCGGGAAGGCGGGCGACACGATCACGAGCGGGCTCGAGGGAGCGTGGACGCCGACGCCGACCACCTGGGACAACAGCTTCTTCGAGACGCTGTTCGGCTTCGAGTGGGAGCTGACGGCGAGCCCCGCCGGGGCCAAGCAGTGGAAGCCGAAGGGTGGCGCCGGCGCCGACCTCGTGCCCGACGCCCATGACCCGTCGCGTCGCCACGCGCCGATGATGGCCACGACCGATCTCGCCCTGCGGCTGGATCCGATCTACGAGCCGATCTCGCGGCGCTTCATGGAGGACCCGGACGCGTTCGCGGAGGCGTTCGCGAAGGCGTGGTACAAGCTGCTGCACCGCGACATGGGCCCCGTCTCCCGGTACCTCGGCCCGTGGGTCCCCGAGCCGCAGCTCTGGCAGGACCCCGTGCCGGCGGTCGACCACGAGCTGATCGATGATGCCGACATCGCCGCCCTGAAGCAGCAGGTCCTCGCGTCGGGGCTGTCGACCGCGCAGCTGGTGTCGACGGCGTGGTCGTCGGCCGCGAGCTACCGCGACACCGACAAGCGCGGCGGCGCGAACGGGGCGCGGGTCCGCCTGGCGCCGCAGAAGGACTGGGAGGTCAACAACCCGCCCGCCCTCGCCGAGGTCCTGGCCGCGCTCGAGGAGATCCAGCGCGACTTCAACGCGTCGCAGACGGGCGGTACGCGGGTCTCGCTCGCCGACCTCATCGTCCTCGCCGGTGGCGCGGCCATCGAGGCGGCGGCCAGGGCCGCCGGCCACGACGTCACCGTGCCCTTCGCACCCGGGCGCACCGATGCCACCCAGGAGGACACCGACGTCGAGTCCTTCGAAGTGCTCGAGCCCCAGGCCGACGGGTTCCGCAACTACCTGCGGGCCGGTGAGAAGCTCCCGGCGGAGACGCTGCTGCTCGACCGCGCCAACCTGCTCACGCTGACCGCGCCGGAGATGACAGTGCTGATCGGTGGCCTGCGCGTGCTCGACGCCAACCACCGACAGGCGAGGGATGGTGTGCTCACCAGCCGTCCGGGTGCGCTCACCAACGACTTCTTCGTCAACCTGCTCGACACCGGGACCGAGTGGCAGACGTCCGCGTCGGCCGAGAACGTGTACGAGGGGCGCGACCGCGCCACTGGCGAGGTCCGGTGGACGGCGACCGCCGTCGACCTCGTCTTCGGTGCCAACTCCCAGCTGCGCGCCATCTGCGAGGTGTACGGCTGCGACGACGCCGAGACGAAGTTCGTGCACGACTTCGTGGCGGCGTGGACGAAGGTCATGAACCTCGACCGCTTCGACCTCGCCTGAGGCCGAGATCTCGTCGGAGGCTCGGTGACCTTCGGCCCTACCCCCTGGGGTACCGGCGTGGTGTCGTCGGAGGGAAGCGATCCGACAGCGGGAGGACGAGCCGTGGGCCACTACAGCGAGGTCATCACCGATCTGATGGAGCCGACCGCCTCGTTGCGGGAGGCGACTCCCGAGGTGTGGGCCGGCTTCGGACAGCTCCACAAGGCCGCCGTCGCCGACGGCGCGCTCCCGGCCCGGGTCAAGGAGCTCATGGCGCTCGCCATCGCGGTGGTCAAGCAGTGCGACGGTTGCATCGCCTACCACGCGAAGGCGGCGGCCCGTCGTGGCGCAACGGCCGAGGAGGTCGCCGAGGCGCTCGGCGTCGCTCTGCTCATGGATGGCGGCACGGCCTCGGTCTATGGACCCCGCGCCTGGGACGCATACCGCGAGCTGGCTCGCCCCCGCCCGGCTGAGGCCGCAACCGCCTGAACCCCGATGCCCGCTCCTGCGCTCCCGCCGCTGCGTGCCGCGCTGGTGGTCATCGCCCACCCCGACGACGAGAGCTTCGGGCTCGGCGGGGTGCTCGGCCACCTGGCCGCCGCCGGTGTCCGCCTGCGGGTGCTGTGCTTCACGCGCGGCGAGGCCAGCACTCTGGGCGACGACGTCGACCTCGCCGCCGTCCGGCCCCAGGAGCTGGCGGCGGCGGCCGACCAGCTCGCGGTGGACCGGGTGTGGATGCTCGACTACCCCGACGGGAGCCTGGCGTCCGTGCCGCCGGCCGAGCTCGAGGCGATCGTCGCCGACCGTCTCGCCGACGCTGACGCGGTGGTGGTGTTCGAACCCAGCGGCGTGACCGGCCATCCCGACCACCAGGCCGCCACGAGGGCGGCCGAGCAGGTGGCCGCCGCGCGCGGCCTGGCCGTGATCGAGTGGGGCGTCGCGCCGGGGGTCGCCGGCGCCCTCAACGCCGAGCTCGGCACCACCTTCGCCGGGCTCGAAGGCGACGACCTCGCCGTCGACCGCGCCGTCCAGTGGCGGGCCATCCGCTGCCACCGCTCGCAGTCGCAGACCAACGCCGTGCTCCACCGCCGCCTCGCCCTGCAGGGTGGTTACGACCGGATCCGCGTGCGGACGGAGCCGACCACAGCGAAGGGATCGGTGCACGCATGACTCGCCACGTCGTGATCCTCGGGGGCGGCACGGGCGGCACGCTCACCGCCAATCGTCTCCGCCGCCGCTTCCGCCACGACGACCTGATGATCACCGTCGTCGACCAGGACGACCGGCACGTCTACCAGCCTGGGCTGCTGTTCGTGCCGTTCGGACTTGCGCACGTCGAGGACATCGTCCGGCCCCGTCGTCGACAGCTGCGGGGCGGCATCGACTTCCTCGAGCAGCCGGTGGAGCGGGTCGACATCGCCGACAACACCGTGCACATGGGTGACGGAGCGACTCTCACCTACGACGTGCTGGTCGTCGCCACCGGGGCAACCTTGGCGCCGGAGGAGACCGAGGGGCTGACTGGTCCGGGGTGGATGGAGAAGGTCTTCGCCTTCTACAGCCCCACGGGCGCCGGTGCATTGGCGGCAGCGCTCGACACCTTCGACGGCGGCCGTGTCGTCGTGAACGTCGTCGACATGCCGATCAAGTGCCCCGTCGCGCCACTCGAGTTCTGCTTCTTGGCCGACTGGTACTTCCACGAGCGCGGGATGCGCGATCGCGTGCAGCTGACCTACGTCACCCCGCTCGACGGGGCGTTCACCAAGCCGGTCGCATCGCAGCATCTCGGCGGGATGTTGGCCGAGCGAGGTATCGAGCTCGTGACGGAGTTCAACACCGGAGAGGTCGACGGCGCCGTCGGTCGGCTCGTGTCCTACGACGAGCGCGAGGTGCCCTTCGATCTCGCCGTCATCGTTCCCTTGCACAGCGGTGCTTCGTACGTTGGCCGCTCCGCCGGCCTCGGTGATGAGCTGAACTTCGTCTCCACCGACGAGCACACGCTGCAGGCGAAGGCGGCCCCGAACATCTTCGTGATCGGCGATGCCGCCAATGTGCCGGCGTCGAAGGCCGGTTCGGTGACCCACTTCGAGGGCGAGACGCTCGTCGAGAACGTTGCCCGATTCCTCGATGGCGAGCCGCTGGTCGAGGGCTTCGACGGGCACGCCAACTGCTTCATCGAGACCGGCTTCCACAAGGCACTTCTCATCGACTTCAACTACGACCACGAGCCGGTCCCTGGCCACTACCCGTCCACGCTCGGGCTGCCGCTGCTCAAGGAGTCCCGCCTCAACCACCTCGGCAAGCTGCTGTTCGAGTCGGTGTACTGGCATGGGCTTCTGCCGGGGCGGGACATCCCCGGGATCGGAGCACTGATGCCGTCCGCCGGCAAGCGACCGCCTTCACCCAGAGAGGAGTAGATGCGATGTCCACGACGACCCTGGCTGCCACTGCGGTGGAGCTCAACGACGAGGGCTTCTTCGTCGACCCCGAACAGTGGACGGAGGAGATGGCTCCCGAGCTCGCCCGGCGGGAGGGCATCGACGACCTGACCGACGCCCACTGGACCGTCTTGCGCTTCATGCGCAAGGAGTACTTCGAGATGGGAACCGGACCGACGGTCCGCATGCTCGGCAAGACATCGGGCGTCCCCGTCAAGGAGCTCTACCAACTGTTCCCGAAGGGGCCCGCGAAGATTGCCGCCCGCATCGCCGGCATCCCCAAGCCCCGCGGCTGCATCTAGGAGGCCGACATGACCGACACCATCGAGAAGGTCTCGATCATCATCTCCAAGGGGTCCCTCGACGGGATCTACCCGGGGCTGATCATGGCCAACGGCGCGCGCGCCGAAGGCATGGAGGCGAATCTCTTCTTCACGTTCTTCGGGCTCGACGCCATCCACAAGGCCCGGCACGACCACATCAAGATCGCCACCGTCGGCAACCCCGGCCTGCACGTGCCGACGATGCTCGGTGGCCTTCCGGGCGTGTCGACCATGATGACGAAGTACATGAACCACAAGATGGAGGAGCTCGACATCCCCTCCATTCCCGAGTTCGTGGAGATGATCGCCGACACCGGCGCCGGCCTCTACGCCTGCAGGGCATCGGTCGACCTGTTCGGCCTGGAGAAGAACGACTTCATCCCCCAGGTGCAGGACATCATCACGGTCGGGGAGTTCTACGAGCTCGCCGCCGGAGGCCAGATCATCTTCACCTGATCGGATTCCCGAGTGCGGCCGTAGCCTCGCCGGCGTGGTGCTCGACGAGCAACGCCGCGCCCGGTTGCCGCTGGGCACACGCGTGCTTCCGTCGCGCGTCTACTACGGCTGGTACGTGGCGGTCGCGTGCTCGCTGCTGATGATGGTCGGGGTCGGGGTCGGCTACTACGGCCTCGCCGTCTTCCTCGGCCCCCTTCAGGACGAGCACGGCTGGTCGAACGGCGTGGTCAGCGGCGCCACCGGCCTCTACTTCAGCCTGAGCGGGATCACCGGCTTCGTGGTCGGGCCGCGCGTCGACCGGATCGGACCCCGCCCCTTCATGCTCGCGGGCAGCGTGCTGCTCGCCGCCAGCATCTCGCTCATCGGCTACGTCGAGGCGGTGTGGCAGCTCTACGCCGTCTACGCGGTGCTGGCCGTCGCGTTCGGCCTGGCGACGTCGGTGTCGGTGAACGCGGTCATGACGCGGTGGTTCGTCGCCAAGCGGGCCAAGGCCATGAGCATCTCCTCCACCGGCATCTCCGTGGGCGGGGTCGTGCTCGCCCCGGTGGGCTCCAAGCTGATCGACATCGGCGGGCTCGAGCTGGCCACGCCGCTCATGGGGCTCCTGGTGCTGGCGGGCGCGCTGCCGGTGATCCTCCTCGTGATCGTCGCCGACCCGAAGGACATGGGCCTCGAGCCCGACGGTCTCGGTGACGGTGACACCACCCCCGCGCTCCGCGCCACGCTCAGCGACGACGTGCAGCGTCGGGCATGGACGCGGCGGGAGGCGGCGGGAACCCGCGAGTTCTGGGCGATCCTGGTCGCGTTCGCCATCGTGCTCACGGCGCAGACCGGCTTCGTGATCCACCAGATCTCCTTCCTCGAGGAGCGGGTCGGGAGCCGCAGCACGGCGGCGCTGGCGCTCAGCGTCACCGCCTTCGGGAGCATCGTGGCCCGGCTCGTCGTCGGCACCTTCGCCGACCGCATCGACAAGCGCCGGCTCACCGTCGTCCTGTTCCTCATGCAGGCCGCCGCGGTGGCGGGCATCGTCGCCACCGAGAACGTGCCCCTCACCTACGCGCTGACGCTCGTGTTCGGGTTCACCATCGGCAACGTCTACATGATGATGTCGCTGCTCGTCGGCGAGACCTTCGGCATGGTGAGCTTCGGCGCCGTGTTCGGCGTGGTGAGCATGACCGGTCAGGTCGGCAGCGGCGTCGGTCCACTCGCCGTGGGGCTGCTCGAAGACGCGAGCGGTGGCTACGACGTGGCCTTCGTCACGACCGCGGTCGCGACCGTCGTCGCCGCCGTCGTGATCGGGCTCGGCGCCCGGCCCGCCGCCCACCCGTCACCATGAGGTGTCAGGCGCGGCTGAGGGACTCGAACTCGTCGATGCGCTCGACGATCACCTGCAGGCTGGAAGCCCAGAACGCCTCGTCGGCGACGTCGATGCCGAACCGGGCACCGAGCTCGGCGGCGTCGGCCAGCCCGGTCGCCGCCAGCAGGTCGTCGTAGCCGGCCCGGAACCGCTCAGGATCCTCCCGGTAGCGGGCGTAGAGGCCGATGCCGAACAGCAGCCCGTAGGTGTATGGCCAGTTGTAGAAGGCCGAGCTGTAGTAGTGCGGCTTGACCGCCCACATGTCGTGGTGCAGGTCGTCGCCCAGGCCGTCGCCGTAGGCCTCCCGCTGCGCGCCGGTCATCAGATTCCGCAGCTCGGCGACGGACAGCGGGCGCTTGGCCCGCTGCTCGAACACTCGCTGCTCGAACAGGAACCGGGAGTGGATGTCGACCACCACCTGGCAGGCGCCCTGCAGGTCGGTCTCGAGCAGGATCAGCCGGCGGGCGGGTTCGGCCGCCGCCAGCAGCGACTGCAGCAGCACCGTCTCGCAGAAGATCGAGGCCGTCTCCGCCAGCGCCATCGGCGTCTGGCGCTGCAGCGCGGTGCGGTGAGCCAGCTGCGTGTTGTGGTAGGCGTGGCCGAGCTCGTGCGCGAGGGTGACGACGCCGTCGACCGTTCCCGACCAGTTGAGCAGCACCCGGCTGACGTCGCCCTGGACCGGCATGCAGAACGCGCCGCCCCGCTTGCCGGTGCGGGGCTCGACGTCGACCCACCGCTCGGCGATGGCTCGCTCGGCGAGCTTGCGCAACGGGACGTCGTAGGAACCGAACGCGTCAGCCACCGCCGCGGTTGCGTCGTCCCACGTCGTCTCCGACGCCGCCGGGTCACCGACCGGCGCGAACAGGTCCCACCACGGCAGCCCCTTGCCCTCCGGGTGGCCGAGCAGCCGCGCCTTCGATCGCAGGTAGCGGCGGAAGGCGGGCAGGGCGTCGACGCACGCCCGCTGCATGGCGGCCAGCACCTCGGGGGCCACGCCGTTGCCGAACAGTACCGGCGCAAGGTCGTCGGACCAACCCCGGCGGCGGTTGAGCGTCGACGCCTGCCCCTTCACCCCGTTGAGGCATGCGGCCAGGGTGACCGCCACCGAGTCCCACGCCTCGAGCTCGGCGTCGTAGGCGCGGCGCCGGCGACCGGCGTCGCCGTCGAACGCGAGGTTGCGCACCGCGGTGATCGGCAGCACCTCGCCGTCGACGGTGGCGGTCAACCGGGCGCTGACGTCGCCGTGCAGCTGGTTCCACGCCGATCCGCCGGTGAGGTTCAGCTCGGCGGCGAGCTCCTCCTCGGGATCGCTCAGCTGGTGGGCCGCGGCGATCACCGCCCGGCGCACGACGTGAGCGTGGTCGGCGGCGTTCGTGTTCGCGGCGAGGAGCTCGCCCGTGTCGAAGCTCGCCAGCCACGCGTCGAGCCGCTTGCGCAGCGGACCGAGCGCCGACGACATCGCCCGCAGCTCGGCGAGCAGTGCCTGGGCGCGGTCGTTGGCGGCCTCGGTGGTGACGAACCCGTAGAGGTAGCCGTTGACGAGGCGGATCTGGTCGAGCAGCTCGTTGGTCGCGGCGAGCACCTCGTCGACGGCGTCGAGGTCGGGCGTCGCCGTGCGGCGCACGTCCCGCTCGTCGTAGAGCGCCGCCAGGCGGGCGACGCCCGCCTCCCCGGCCTCCATCGCCGCGGCCAGCTCCGGGCTGTCGAGGCCCGGGAAGAACGGGGTGAGGTCCCAGGTGAGCTCGGGCCGCTCGGCGGTGGTCGTCATCGGTTCAGGATCGCCGCACCGGGCGCCGGGGGACAAGCGTGCCGGCGCGATGGGTAGACCTCATGGTCTAGACCATCTAGTCTACGAGCCGTGCCCGCCAGCGCCGAGCCGCTTCCGCTCCCGGTCGGCTTCGAGCGGTTCCACCGGCGGTCGTTCGTGAACTACCAGCTGAACCGGGCCCATGCCCTCGGCTTCGCCGACGTCGGGGACCTGCGCGTCGCCGCCCGGACGGTCCGGACGGCCGCCGACTGCGTCTCGGCGTTCGAGGCCCTCTCGGAGCGGGCGGCGGCCGAGGATCGGCTGACGAACGCCGCGAGCTACCTGCGGGTCGCCGAGTTCTTCACCCCGCCGCGCTCGCCCGAGAAGCTGTCGCGCTACCGCCGCTACCGCGACCTGTTCGACGAGGCGTTCGCCGCCAGCGGCGCGGTGCGCCGCGAGGTCGCCTACCGCGACGCGTCCCTGCCGGCGTACCGGCTCCCGGCGTCGGGCGGGGAGGGGGCCGGCACGGTGCTGGTCCACGGGGGGTTCGACTCCCTGATCGAGGAGTTCTTCGCCATCTGGCACCGCATCGCCGCCGCGGGGTTCGACGTGATCGCCTTCGACGGGCCCGGTCAGGGTGGCGCCCGGGCGCTGGGCGGTCTCACCTTCGATCACGACTGGGAGAAGCCGGTCGCGGCCGTGCTCGACCACTTCGGAGTGGACACCGCCGCGCTGGTCGGGATCTCGATGGGCGGCTACTGGGCGCTGCGCGCCGCCGCGCACGAGCCGCGCGTCGATCGTGTCGTGTCGTGGCCGCCGGTCTACGACTGGCTCCTCCGCGTCCCGGGCTTCGTCCGCCGACCGGCGCGGGTGATGCTGCGCCGCCGTCGCCTCATGCGCTGGAGCGTGCGGGTGCGAGCCCGACTCGTGCCGACGCTGCGCCAGGTCGTCGACCAGGCCATGTACAACGTCGGAAGCGACGATCCGATGGCGACGGTCGACTTCCTCCTCGGCATGAACCCCGATCACCTGGGCAGCGACCGCGTCACCCAGGACGTGCTGATCCTCTGCGGCGAGCACGACCGCTTCCAGCCGCCGGCGCTCGCCCGGGCCCAGGCTCGCGCCCTCACCAACGCCCGCTCGGTGACCGTTCGCTGCTTCACCGCCGCCGAGCACGCCGATCAGCACTGCCAGATGGGCAACCTCGACCTCGCGTGTGGCGTGCTCACCTCTTGGTTGCGCGATCCCACCGCGCCGCTCCGCTGACGATGACCTTCCGCGCCTCGTTCGAGCACCGCGACGAGCTGCTGCGAGCCGCGCTCGACGAGTTCTGCGAGCGCGGGTTCGACGCCGCATCCGTCAACCGGATCCTCGCCGCGTCGGGTGTGAGCAAGGGCCAGCTCTACCACCACTTCGCGAGCAAGGAGGACCTGTACCTGGCGCTCGTGGAATGGGCGATGGACGAGAAGGCGGCGTGGTTCGCGACCCACCAGCCGCCACCGGCCGAGGGCGACGACCTCGTGGACACCCTCGGAACCCTCCTGCGGGCCACGCTCGTGTTCGCCGCTGCCCATCCCGACGTCGACCGGCTGAGCCGAGCGCTCCTCGCCGAGCGGGGCCGGCCGATCTTCGACGAGGTGACGCGGCGCTTCGCGTTCGATCCGGCCAGCGCCATCGGAACCCTCGTCGCCGAGCGTCACCGGAACGGGGCGCTCCAAGCCGGACTCGACGTCGCGTTCGTGCAGCGCGTCGTGCTCCTCCTCGTCAACCACGCCCCCGACCTTCTCGACCTCCGCCGTCCCGCCGACCTCGACGCCGGCCTCGATCAGCTGCTCGCACTCCTGCGCAACGGTCTCACTCGCCGGACACCCACGTAGGCAGTGATCGAACGGCCGCGCGCGTTGACCTTCGGCCCTGTCCGTCGCGTCATGGCGGGGCGACGATCAGAACCGGAGGTACTCATGACCAGACGAAGGTCACTGGCGGCCGTGGTCTCGATCCTGCTTGCCGGCTCGCTGCTCGCAGCTTGCGGAGACGACGACGACGAGCCGGGCATCCCGAACCCGGCGTCCGCCTACTGCGAGGAGCAGGGCGGCACGGTCGAGATCGAGCGGGATGCCACCGGCGCCGAGCAAGGGATCTGCGTGCTGCCGGACGGCACGCGGGTGGACGAGTGGGAGTACTACCGGCAGCGCACCGACGAGTAGACGACTGCGCGACCGGCCGAGCCTCGGTCGGTCAGTCGTCGTGGACCATCGTTTCGTGGAGGCGGTCGGCGTAGTGCTCGCCGTAGAGCCGCGCCACGAGCTCGCCCCGACTCGAGACGCCCAGCTTCTCGAACACCGTCTTCACGTAGTCGCGCACGGTGTGGGGCGAGAGGAAGAGCTCGGCGGCGATCTCGGCGGTGGAGCCGCCGCGAGCGATCCCGCTGAGGACATCGCGCTCCCGCGGCGCCAGGGAGTACGCCTCGATGATGATCGGTGCGATCTCGGCGCTCTTGGCGGCCTCGATCACCACGGCCACCGGACCGGCATCGGGGCTGCCGGGACCGCTGAGGCATGAGGCGTGGAGCACGAGCCAGCGGCCGCGTTGGTCGCGCAGCCGCAACCGGGCGGGAGTCCGCTCGCGGCCGTCTGCAACGGCGCGCGCCCGTGCCACCAGTGCAAAGAGGGACGTCGGCACCTCGAGGTCGCGATCACGCAGCGTGAAGATGTCGAGCGAGGTGATCTCGGTGGTGGCGGGCAGCGGCGAGCTCGGCCACAGCTCCCGCAGCCAGTACATGGCGTCGGCATTGGCCGACATCACGCGGCCGTGGCGGTCGAACACGACGAGGCCCGGTGCTGACGGTTGGCCGAGCCACGGGCTCGCCTGGCGGACATGCAACCGCAGGGCATCGGCGACGACGCTGCTGATGCCCTTCATGACCGCGAGGTCGCTCTCGTCGAACGGCGGATGCCCAGCCTCGCGGTAGAGGCCGACGACGCCCCAGGTGTTGCTCCCGGTGCGGAACACCGAGCGGAGCTCGTCGTCGTAGCCCTGGGGCTGCATGAAGTCGCGGTACCGGATGCTCCGGGCGGGGCGGTCGTCGAGGGAGAGCCGGAGGGCCACCGCGCCGTCGCCCCGGGCGAGGTCGGAGAAGAGGCCGATGTCCTGTTCGTGGAACTCGAGGTGCCAGTAGGTGTCGCAGAGGCCGGGATCGAGACCTTCGACCCGGCTCGGGGCAGTTGCGAGCATCGTGACCGGGTCGACGCCGAACCACGTCGAGCCGTCATGGGGGACGGCGCGGTGGAGGGTGTCGGCCAACGCCTCCAGCAGCTCGTCGGCCGACTCCGTCGTGGCGCAGATCCGCTCGGCCGCTTCGACGGTGCGCCGAACGCGCAGATCAGCGCTCATGGCCGAACCGTAATCCTGGCGCCCCCCCGCTGGTACCCCCCAAAGGGGGGATTCGCCGAGCGTCGCTTCCACCCGGCGACGGGATACCGCACGAGCGCGCCGACCGTCATCGTGAGCCCGTCAACCAGACGACGAGGAGGCCCTCACATGAACGCAGCAGTCCCCGAGACCACCCCGCAGCTCATCGCGCCCGAGACCTGGCTCATCCCGAACCTCGCGCCCGCCGGCGACGGGGTGTTCCTCCCGGTGAACTCCATGGTCATCCGCGGCAAGGAGCCGGTGATCGTCGACACCGGCGCGCCCGTCCACCGAGAGCTGTGGCTCGAGAAGGCGTTCTCGGTCGTCGAACCCGAGGATGTGCGGTGGATCTTCCTCTCCCACGACGATCCTGATCACACCGGCGGTCTTCTCGACGCACTCCAGATGTGCCCGAACGCGACGTTGGTCACGAACTTCTTCAGCGTCGAGCGCCTCGGCCTCGAGATGGATCCGCTCCCGCTCGACCGGATGCGGTGGGTGGAGGCCGGTGAGCGCTTCGACGCCGGCGACCGCACGCTGCACCTGTTCCGGCCGCCGATCTTCGACGGGCCCACGACCCGCGGTCTCTTCGACCCGACCACGGCCACGATGTGGATCGTCGACACGTTCGCGTCCCTGACCCCGGGGGCGGTGCACCACGTGCAGGACATCCCCCGCGAGCTCATCGACGAGGGCCTCGCCGCGTTCGGCAGCCTCGTGTCGCCGTGGCACGAGTGGCTCGACCCCACCGCCTACCGGCGCCACGTCGACTCGGTCGAGGCGATGGGCGTGCTCGCGGCAGCGTCGGCCCACGGCCCGATCATGACCGGCGACGCGCTCCACGCGGCGTTCGACGTCGTCCGCGACCTCGCCGGCAAGCCGATCATCCCTGCACCCGGGCAGCCCCTGCTCGACGAGCTGGTGGCCCAGATCCTCGCCCCGGCCTCGGTCTGATCCCGCGGGTCAGGCGCAGGCGCGGCAGGTGCCGATGAGGTCGAGGCGGTGCAGCGAGGCGCTGAAGCCGGTCGAGTCCTCGACCGCGGTGACCGCCCGGTGCAGGCTGCGCTCGAGGCTCGGCGGGGCGATGAAGTCCTCGACACCGCCGCAGGCCGCGCAGATCAGGTGATGGTGGTGCTCGGTCAGGTCCTCGGCCAGCTCGAAGCGGGCGAAGTCGCCGCTCGTGACGAGCCGGTGCACGACACCGGCCTGCTCGAGCACCGCCAGGTTGCGGTAGGCGCTCGATTGCGGAACCCGATCACCGGCGGCCAGCAGTTCGGGGATGGTGAGCGGTTGGCCCGACTGCGCCAGCACGTCCACCACCTTGCGGCGCCCGCTCGTGTAGCGCTGGCCCACGGCCCGGAGTCGCTGCGCTGCGACTTCGTGGAGATCGCTCGCCATCGCTGATCGACCGTATCAGTGCGAGTGAGAATCGATGGGAAAGAGCCCGGTGGCGAGGTGGCGCCGCCGGGCGCCCACGATCGCGGCGCCGACGGCGACCACCGCGAAGACGACGACCGTCACCAGCACGATGGTGCCGCCGGGGGCGAGCCCCCACACCCGCGCGGCGGCGAGGCCGGTCACGGCCGCGCTCATCCCGATGACCACGGACCATCCGAGGATGGCGACCTGGGACCGGGCCAGCAGCTGACCGCTGGCGACGGGCAGCACCATCAGCGCGGCGACGAGCAGGATGCCGACCACGCGCATGGCGGCGACGATGGTGAGCGCCACCAGCACGGCCAGCGCGCCGTTCAGCAACCCGACCGGCAGGCCGGCGACGCGGGACCACTCTTCGTCGACCGCCATGGCGAACAGGGCGCGCGCGGCGACGAGGATGGCGGCGGCGACGACGGCACCCAAGACGACGACGACCCACACGTCGCCCGCGGTCACCGTCAGGATCGAGCCGAACAGGTAGCTGAGGATGCTCCCGTCGAGGGAGTCGGCGAGACCGACCATCACGACGCCGCCGGCGATGCCGCCGTAGAAGAACACGGCGAGCGCGAGATCGCCGCCGGCCGTGCCCCGGCTCCGGAGCAGCTCGATGGTCAGGGCGCCGGCGACGCTGACGACCAGCGCCGACCAGATCGGCCAGATGTCGAGCAGCACCCCGCCGGCCACGCCGGCGAAGGCCACGTGGCCGATCCCGTCGCCCATCAGCGACATGCGCCGCTGGACCAGGAACACTCCCATCAGCGGGGCGGTGGCGCCCACCACCACCGCGGCGACGAGCGCCAGCTGCATGAACTCGCGCTCGAAGGGCCAGGGGAGCGGCAGGTTCATCGCACGCCCTCGAGCCACAGCGGCAGGTCCTGCTCGTGCACGCCCAGCGACACGCCGCGCGCCGTGAGCTCCTCCGGCGTGCCGTCGAAGCGGACCGTGCCCTTGAGCACGATCACGCGATCGAGGGCGTCGGCGACGGCGCCCAGCTCGTGGCTGACGAGCAGCACGGAGCCACCGCGCTCGACGAGGCCGGCGAGCGACCGACGGAAGCACGCCTGGGAGTCGGCGTCGAGTCCCGCCACCGGCTCGTCGAGCACCAGGAGCTCGGGTTCGCCGGCGAGGGCGCGGGCGATGAAGGCGCGCTGCTGCTGGCCGCCCGACAGCCGGCTGACTCGCTCCCGACGCAGCGGCAGCAGGTCGACGGCTTCGAGAGCGGCGTCGATCGGCTCCCGGTCGGATCGGCGCCGGCCGCCCAGCCACGAGCGCCGGGCGAGACGGCCGGCGCTCACGACGTCCTCGACCGTCGCCGACAGCCCGGCCGCCAGCGCCGGACGCTGCGGCACGTAGCCGAGGCGACCGCCGTGGCGGCGCTGCGTGGGGTCGGCATCGAAGAGGCGGGCCGAGCCGGACTGCGGTGCGGTGAGCCCGACCAGGCACCGCAGCAGCGTGGTCTTGCCCGAGCCGTTGGGGCCGACGAGGGCCGCGAACTCACCGGCGTGCACCGAGAGGGTGACGTCGGTGAGCACCGGCGTCATCCCGTAGGCGTAGGAGATCCGGTCGGCGGCGAGCAGCGGCGTGGTCATGGCGTCCGGAACGACCCTACGACCGGCTCATCGGCAGCCGAGCGCGGCGCGCAGCTCGTCGAGGTTGCGGTCCATCACCGACAGGTAGGTCTCACCTTCGTCCAGGCGTTCGGGCGCGATCCCCTCGATGGGGTCGAGCACGGCCGTCGCCACGCCCGCCTCCCGCGCCAGGGTCTCGGCCACGCGGGGCGACACCAGCACCTCGGAGAAGATGGTCGTCACGCCCTCGTCGCGCACGAGGTCGACGAGCGCGTCGAGCCGCCGGGGATCCGGCTCCTGGTCCGGTGACAGGCCCGCGACCGCCTCCTGCCGCAACCCGTAGCGCTGCGCGAGCCAGCCGAACGCGGCGTGGGCCACGACGATGACGTCGCGATCGCACTCCGCGAGCCCCGTCTCGTAGCGGCGGTCGAGGGCGTCGAGGTCGCGAAGGAAGTCGGCTCCGTTCGCGCGGTACGTCGCGGCCCCGTCAGGGTCGATGTCGGCGAGCGCGTCGGCGACGTGCTCGGTGATGGCCGCCATGCGCGTGGGGTCGAGCCAGACGTGCGGATCCAGCCCGCCCCCGTCGTCATGGTCGTCCTCGTCCTCGTCTTCGTCGTGACCTTCGATCTCGCCCTCCTCCACCCCGATGGCGTCGAGGGCAACGATGGTCGGCCCCCGCCGCCGGGCGGCGACCCGCTCGACGGACGGCTGGAAGCCCCGCCCCAGCACGATGGCGAGATCCGCGTCCTCGACCTGCTCCACCTGGCGCGTCGACAGCTCGAGGTCGTGGGGCTCGGCGCCGGCGGGCGTGAGGTTGGCCACCGCCACGCGCGTCCCGCCCACTCGCTCGGCGACCTCGGCCAGGGGGTGGAACGACGCCGCCACCGACAGCGGCGCGCCGGCCGTCGGGGAGCGGGGACCCGTCTCGTCCTCGCCGCATCCGGCGAGGGCGGCCCCGGCGACCAGACTTAGAATAAGAACGATCCTCATTATGAGAGGACGGTAGCCGCTCCGGCGACGGCGTCCAACTCCGCCGAACACGACGGCCGCGACGGAGCTCGGATGGGCGCTACGGGAAGAGGCCGCGAGCCCGGATGGCGGTGGCGACCCGTTCGACGGCGACGGCCATGGCCGCGCGGCGCAGCGTCGTGCCGAGGACGTCGGCGCGCGCCCACACGTCGTTGAACGCCTGCTCCATGCGGCTGCGCAGGCGCTCGGCGACGAGGTTCTCGTCCCAGGCGTAGCCGCTCCGGTTCTGGGCCCACTCGAAGTACGAAGCGGTGACGCCGCCGGCGTTGGCGAGGATGTCGGGGACGACGACGATGCCGCGCTCGGCGAGGATCTCGTCGGCATCGGGTGTCGTCGGTCCGTTCGCACCCTCGACCACGAGTCGGGCGCCGAGGTGCTCGGCAGTGACCGCGTCGATGGCGTTGGCGAGAGCGGCGGGCACGGCCAGCTCGCACGGCAGCGCGAACAGCTCGCGCTGGTCGATGGGCTCGCCGAGGGGGAAGCCGACGACCGAGCCGGTCGCCGTGACGTGATCGGAGAGGGCGGGGATGTCGAGGCCGGCGGCATTGGCCACCGCCCCGCCGACATCGCCGACCCCCACGACCCGGACCCCCATCGAGTGCAGCAAGAACGCCAACGTCCCTCCGACCTTGCCGAACCCCTGGACGACGGCCCGGCTCCCGGCGAGGGGGAGCCCGAGCGCGGCGAAGGCCATGCGGGCGCACGCCAGCATGCCGGTGGCGGTCGCGCCGCTCTGCCCATGGCTGCCCTGCAGCGCCATCGGCTTTCCCGTCACCACGGTGTGCAGCGTCCGACCGCTGGCCATCGACGCGGTGTCCATGATCCATGCCATCACCTGGTCGTCGGTGTTGACGTCGGGCGCCGGCACGTCGGTGTCGGGCCCGAGGAGCGGGAGGATCTCCCAGGTGTACCGGCGGGTGACTCGCTCGAGCTCACCGCGGGACAGGAGGGCGGGGTCGCAGCGGATCCCGCCCTTGCCCCCGCCGAAGGGCAGGTCGAGGACCGAGGTCTTGAAGGTCATGTCCGCCGCCAGCGCGCTCACCTCGAGGCGGTCGACGTCGGGATGGAACCGGATCCCGCCCTTGGCCGGCCCCCTGGTGACGTTGTGGTGCACGCGCCAGCCGGTGAACACCTCGACGGATCCGTCGTCCATGCGGACGGGCACCGACACCTCGAGCAACCGCACGGGATGGCGCAGGATCCGGTGGATGTCGTCGTCGAGGTCGACGAGCTCGGCGGCTTCGTCGAGGCGACGGAGGAGCGCTTCCCAGCTCGCGCTGCCGTCAGCCATCGGGCCGGTGCCGGCGGACGCGTCCTTGCACCGCGTCCACCCTAGGTGCGGCCTGGACCTCGGTGCGCTGCGTCCGAGCGGGCGCCGTACCCTCCGGTCGTGGCGAACGCGGGCCGTGAGCGGATTCGGCCGGGGCGCCGATGAGCGGGCCGCACGCGTTCATGGCCGCGACGGCGGTTCTGGCTCTGCTCGGCGTGGGCGCCAGCAAGGTGTCGTCGCGCCTCGGCGTGCCGGCGCTCCTGCTGTTCCTCGTCCTCGGCATGCTCGCCGGCAGCGAGGGCGTGGGCGGCATCGACTTCGCCGACTACCAGCTCGCACAGAGCATCGGCATCGTCGCGCTCGCCTTCATCCTCTTCTCCGGTGGCCTCGACACCCAGTGGCGCGAGGTCCGCCCGGTCGTGGGCAAGGGCATCCTCCTGGCCACCGTCGGCGTGTTCGTCACCGCTGTCGTTGCCGGTTCGTTCGCCTCGTGGGTGCTCGGCGTGTCCCTCACCGCCGGTCTGCTGCTCGGCGCCATCATCTCCTCCACCGACGCGGCCGCCGTGTTCTCGGTCCTTCGCTCCCGCAGCGTCGGCCTCAGGGGCTCGCTGCGGCCGCTGCTCGAGCTCGAGTCGGGCAGCAACGACCCCATGGCGGTCTTCCTCACCATCGGGTTCCTCGAGCTGCTGACCAAGCCCGACACTGCGGTGATCGAGCTGGTGCCGATCTTCGCGCTCCAGATGGTGGTGGGCGCGGTGTTCGGCTGGGTGTTGGCCAAGGGCGCGGTCGTGGCCATCAACCGCGTGCGTCTCGAGTACGAGGGTCTCTACCCGGTCG
The DNA here is from genome assembly GCA_035540955.1 of Acidimicrobiales bacterium. Classification (GTDB taxonomy): domain Bacteria; phylum Actinomycetota; class Acidimicrobiia; order Acidimicrobiales; family CADCSY01; genus DATLFP01. The sequence goes on along the minus strand of DATLFP010000020.1, from coordinate 28,425 downwards.
TGATGATCGCCCTCGTGCTGCTGATCTACGGATCGGCCGCCGTGCTCGGAGGGAGCGGGTTCCTCGCGGTGTACGTGGCCGGCCTGGTCATGGGGAACAGCCGGTTCCTCCACAAGAAGAGCCTCGTGCGCTTCGCCGACGGGCTGGCCTGGCTCATGCAGATCGCCATGTTCCTCGTGCTCGGCCTGCTCGTGTTCCCGTCCCACGTGCTGCCGGTCGCGGGCCGCGCCCTTCTCGTCTCCCTCGTGCTGATCTTCGTCGCTCGTCCCCTGGGCACGGGCGCGGTGCTGCTCCTCACCCGCTACGGGACGCGGGAGACGGCCATGGTCTCCTGGGTCGGGCTGCGGGGCGCCGTGCCCATCGTGCTCGCCACGTTCCCGCTGGTGGAGGAGGTGCCGCAGGCCGACCTCATCTTCAACGTCGTGTTCTTCATCGTGCTCACCTCGGTGCTGCTGCAGGGCACGACCATCCCGCTCGTCGCCCGCTGGCTGCGGGTGGATGCGCCACTGGCGCCCCGCCGGCCCCACCTGCTCGACGTGGTGGAGTCCGGGAGCGGGACGACCGACCTCCACGAGCTGGTCGTGGTCGACGGCTCGCCGGCGGCGGGGGTCCAGCTGGTCGACCTGCGCCTCCCGCCCGGTGCGCTCGTGGTGCTCGTCAGCCGCGCCGAGCGGTTCGTCGTGCCCCAGGGCTCGACCATCCTCGAGGCGGGCGACAACGTGCTGCTGCTGGCCGACGCCGCCTCCCTCCCGCACGCCCGCCGTCTCATCGTGGGCCAGGAGACGGATCCGTGACGGCCGCGGCGGTCGGCGGCCGGCCCGGTACGGTGTTTCGCAGCGCCCGCCGACCGAGCGCTGCGAAAGGGCCCCATGCCGACCTCCCTCACTCGGACGGCTGACGAGCGCATCAACTGGGTCTCGTCGATCCCGTTCCTGCTCGTCCACGCCATCCCACTGCTCGCGGTCTTCACCGGCGTCACCACCCGCGCCCTCGTGCTCGGTGCCGTGCTCTACCTGGTGCGGATGTTCGCGATCACCGCCGGCTATCACCGCTACTTCTCGCACCGGAGCTACCGCGTGAGCCGACCGGTGCAGCTGCTCATCGCCGCCGTCGGGACGACGGCCGTGCAGAAGGGCCCTCTCTGGTGGGCCAGCCACCACCGCGCGCACCACCGCTACTCCGACTCCGAGCTCGACATCCACTCGCCCCAGAAGGGCTTCTGGTGGAGCCACGTGGGGTGGATCCTCTGCGACAAGTACAGCGAGACCGACCTCGACGCCGTGCGCGATCTCGCCGCCTTCCCCGAGCTCCGCTTCCTCGATCGCTTCAACGCCATCGGGCCCTGGGCCCTCGGTGTCCTCTCGTTCGCCATCGCCGGGTGGAGCGGTCTGGTCGTGGGCTTCTTCGGCTCGACGGTCCTGCTCTGGCATGCCACGTTCACGGTGAACTCCCTCAACCACACGTTCGGAACGCGGCGCTACGCCACGTCCGACACCAGCCGCAACAACGTGCTGCTCGCGCTGCTCACCTTCGGTGAGGGTTGGCACAACAACCACCACCACTTCCCAGCGTCGGCCCGCCAGGGCTTCTACTGGTGGGAGATCGACGTCTCCTGGTACGCACTGCGGGCGCTGCGCGCGCTGCGCATCGTGAGCGATGTGCGCCAGCCGTCGGCCGCCACCCTGGAGAGCAATCGGGTCCGCGACGGGGCCTTCGACCTCGGCATGTTCCGCGCCGCGTGGCGGCGCGCCGGACTCGCGGTCAACCGATCACGCGCCACGCTGGCGGTGCCGGTTTCCGCGGCCGGTACCTCCCTCGCCGCCCACCACGCATCGCTCGAGGCGGCCATCCGAACCAAGCGCGACGCACTGGAGGCGACGGTGCACGCCTCGCTCGAGGCGGCCGAGGAGCTGACCCGCGCCCGGCAGCGTGCCGCGCGCGGCATCCCCGGCTGATCAGCCGGCTCCGTTGTCGCCGATCCCGCGCGCCCGCTGGTCGTGCAGCCAGCACGTCTCCTTCTCGTTGTAGCGCGAGAGGATGGTCGGGCACGACGGCTCCCGGCAGCTGCGGCCGGCGCCGAAGGAGCTGATGTAGCCCCGTCCCTCCCGGCGGGCGGCGCCCGGGCTCGGATCGCTCATGTCGCTCGGGGCCGAGCGCACTGCCAGCACGCGGTCGGCTCGATGGCGAGGGCGTGGACGGAGTGCCACGACGACCAGACGAGTGTGCCGGCATCGTCGCCGCCGGCGAGGCGTATGCCGACCTGGTTGCCGCCGATGCGGGCCGTCACCGACTCGACGACGCCAGCGACCATCCCCCCGGCGATCGCGACCGGGCCGTGGAGCACGACCTCGTCCCCGACGCGGAGCGCGTCCCACTCGAACCGCATCATCCGGGGACCTGGGTGATCACTCGCGCGACTCCTCCGCTCGGGAGAGGCGTCGGGCCTGGGCGGCCGGCGGACCGGCGTCGCAAACGAGGCGTCCCTCGCCACCGATGCTACCGGCTCAGCGTCGCGGGGCGCCGCCCCGGCCGCGTCGGGGCGCGGGGGAGTCGTCAGTGCCGCTTGACCCCGCCGTACTTCATGCGGGTGTCGCTCATCGATGCCGGACGGGCACCGTCGTCGACGATGGCGGCGTCGACCACCTCGCCCACGAACAGCGTGTGGCTCCCGAGGTCGACGGTGTGCCGCACCTCGCAGTCCATCCACGCGATCGCCTCCTCGAACACGGGCGCGCCGGTCGTGGCGGGGCGCACCGGGCGACCGTTGAGCGAAGCCCCGTCGTCGGTGGCCGGCTTGGAGAACTTGACGAAGACCCGCGTGTCCTCCGCACTCCACAGGTTGACCGTGAACGCGCCGGACTCGCTGATGAGGCGGTGGGTGACCGCGGTGTTGTCCACGCCGATGCCGATGAGCACCGGCTCCATCGACAGCTGGGTGACCCAGCTCGTCGTCATCCCGTTGCGCTCGTCACCCGCCGCCGATCCGACCAGAACGAGGGCGTTCGGGATCTTCCAGGTCACCCTGTTCAGGAGCTCGTCCGCCGGGGGCATGAACCCGAGGGTACGCGGCGACTTCGCGGCGCGGGTCAGGCGGGCCGGAGCTCGGTGAGGAGACCCGAGAAGACACGGTCGAAGTCGGGCAGCGCTCCCTCGTAGACCATCACATAGGTCGTCGTCTGCCCGCCGGGGGCCAGCACCTGCAAGGTCTGGCCGCCGCACGGGCCCTCGTAGAGCTCGAGGTAGGCCGCGCCCGCGGCCTCGGGCTCGGGCGATCCCTCGGCCCAGTCGTCGAGCTGCGAGCAGACGAACTCGGCGTTGGTGATGCCGTCGCGGTCGTCGAGCGGATCGTCGTCGATCGGGTTGGCGCCGGCTTCGACGAACGTGAGGAACCGGCCGGTGCCCTCGACACCGTCGGGCACGGCGATCTCGGCCACGATCCACGTCACCTCGGGTCCGCCGGTCGACTGGCGGAACGCTTCGTACGGCGCCACCGCCGGGTCGTCGGGCGCGGCGTCGAGGTGCACCCGCAGCCGCGATCCGTCCTCGAGCTCGCCGGCGTAGGCGCGCCCGGTCCGCTCGTCGCCGCCTCCGCGGTCACCGCTCGAGGTGTCGTCGTTGCCGCCGTCACCGCCGCAGCCGGCCGCTGCCGCGGCGAGCACCAGCGCGAGCGCGGCGGCCCGCAACCTCGATTGCATGGCGCCGGACGGTAGTGCTGCCGAGTCCGAAACCGCGGGACGTGTCCCCTTTTGGTGGGAGGGACCTGGACCATCGGCCCTGGCCGACCGCCGAAGCATCTGCAATGGTCGGGTCACGGACCTTCGACGAGTGACCGCTTCGCGCATTCCGTGCCCGGCTCCGGCCGAGGTGCGAGACTCGTCGGGTCGGCGGGTCGTCCAGCATGCGGCCCCGCCGTGGATCGATCCGGGGGGAGTGCGTGGCTGAGATCGTGCTCGACGATGTCTGGAAGATCTATCCAGGTGGGACCGAAGCCGTTCGCGCGCTGAGCCTCGACATCGCCGACAAGGAGTTCGTGGTCCTCGTCGGTCCGTCGGGGTGCGGGAAGACGACGGCGCTGCGCATGGTCGCCGGCCTCGAGGTGATCTCCCAGGGCACCGTCCGCATCGGCGACCGCGTCGTCAACGACGTGCCCCCCAAGGAGCGCGACATCGCCATGGTGTTCCAGAACTACGCGCTCTATCCGCACATGAGCGTGTTCGACAACATGGCGTTCGGCTTGAAGCTCGCCAAGGTCGACAAGCACGAGATCGGAACCCGGGTCCGGGAGGCGGCTCGAATCCTCGGGCTCGACGAGCTGCTCGACCGCAAGCCGGCCGCGCTCTCGGGCGGACAGCGCCAGCGGGTGGCGATGGGCCGTGCGATCGTCCGCCATCCGCAGGCGTTCCTGATGGACGAGCCGCTCTCGAACCTCGATGCCAAGCTGCGGGTGCAGACTCGAGCCGAGATCGCGCGGATCCAGAGCGACCTCGGGGTCACCACGATCTACGTGACCCACGATCAGACCGAGGCGATGACCATGGGCGACCGCGTCGCCGTCATCCGCAAGGGTCTTCTGCAGCAGGTCGACGATCCGCAGACGCTCTACGAGCATCCGGTCAACCTGTTCGTCGCCGGCTTCATCGGCTCGCCGGCCATGAACCTCTTCGAGGCGACCCTCGAGCGGGAGGGCGACGGCCTCGTCGTCGGCTTCGGCGGCTTCCGGATGCCGATCCCGGCCGAGGTCGTCGCCGCGCGGCCAGCGCTGGCCGGCTACGTGGGGCGCCCGATCGTGCTCGGCATCCGGCCCGAGGACATGGAGGACGCGTCGCTCGTCTCCGATGCCCCGGCCGAGCGGCGGATCGCGATCGTGGTCGAGCTCCGCGAGGCCCTCGGCTCCGATGTCGTGGTCCACTTCAGCCTCGAGGCGCCGCCGGCGCTCACCGATGACGTCAAAGAGCTCGCCCACGATCTCGACCGCGACGCGGCCGAGTCCGTCGAGCGTCAGGCGGAGCGGGGACGAGCCACGGTGGTCGCCCGTCTCAACCCACGAACGCACGCTCGCAAGGGCGAGCGAGCCGAACTGGTGATCGACACCCATCGGCTCCAGTTCTTCGACGTCGACGACGGCTCCGGCATCTACGGAGGACCATCGTGACCAACGAGATCCCAGACAAAGGAGAGAAGCACATGCGTCTACGACGAATGCTGATTCCGCTCGTCGCCCTGTCGCTCGTGGCAGCGGCGTGCGGTGATGACGACGACGATGGTGGCGGTGGTGCCTCGGGTGGCGGGAGCAACACGGGCAGGGTGAACCTGCTCAGCGCCGTCGAGCCCGAGGAGGCGGAGGCGGTCCAGGCGATCTTCGACGAGCTCATCAACGCCGACGCCGACTACACCGCGGAGATCGAGTCCTCCGGCAACTTCGAGGAGCAGTTCCAGATCCGGGCCCAGGGCGGCACCCTCGACGTCGCCGCCGTGCCGCAGCCCGGCGCCATCCCGGCGCTGGCCGACGCCGGCCACATCGTCGCCCTCGAGGATCTCGGCTTCGACATCGGCGCGCTGAACGACACCTTCGGCGAGTCGTTCGTCGCTCTCGGTGAGTACAACGGGAAGCACTACGGGATCCCGACGAACATCAACCTCAAGAGCATGGTCTGGTACCCGAAGGACGACTTCGACGCCGCCGGCTACGAGGTTCCCGAGAGCTGGGACGACCTGATCGCGCTGAGCGACCAGATCATCGCCGACGGCAGCACCCCCTGGTGCATCGGCTTCGAGTCCGAAGGGGCCACCGGCTGGCCGGCGACGGACTGGATGGAGGACATCATGCTCCGCACCGCGGGGCCCGATGTCTACGACCAGTGGGTCGCGCACGAGATCCCGTTCGACGATGACGCCGTCGTGAACGCGGCGAACACCTTCGGCGAGATCCTCTTCGCCGACGGCTATGTCCTCGGCGGCGCGTCGGCCACCGCCGACATCGCCTTCGGTGACGCCCCGCTGCCGATGTTCGACGACCCGCCCAAGTGCTGGCTGCACCGCCAGGCGAGCTTCATCAACTCGTTCTTCCCGAGCGATGCCGAGGCCGGGGTCGACTACGACTGGTTCCCGCTCCCGCCGATCGACCAGGAGGGCATCCTGTTCGCCGGTGAGCTCACGGTCGTCGGCACCAACGGCAACCGGCCCGAGGTCATCGACTTCCTCGAGAAGTTCATGGCCGAGGAGGTCCAGTGCGACATGGGCGGCGTGGTGGGTTCGTCCCGCATCTCGCCGAACGTGAACGTCGGTGGCGATTGCTACGCCAACCAGATCCTCGCCGACGCCGCCGAGGTCCTCACCGACGCCTTGGAGAAGAACACCGGCCGGTTCGACGCTTCTGACCTCATGCCGTCCGAGGTCGGGGCCGGCAGCTTCTGGACGGGCATGATCGACTTCGTCCGAGGCAAGGACGCGGCCGCGGTCATGGCCGACATCGAGGCGAGCTGGCCATAGGCCGGTCTCGGCTCAACACCAGCGACGCAAGAGGCTTGGGGGAGCGGTCAGCGGACCGCTCCCCCTCGCCCACCCCGTGAGCGAGGGCCCGTGACGCAGACCGTCGAAGAACCGGAGACCGGGACCGCCGACCTCGACGCGCGGCCGGGTGCGCGGGTGATCGCGCTCCGGGTGCTCGCCGCGATCGCCGTTCCGGTCGTCGCCTTCGTGGTCCTCGCCTGGGCCCTCGACACCCTGCGCGACAACAGCGCCAACCGGCTGTTCATCGCCGGCCTCGCCATCACCATCGGGGTCGTCGGGGTGTTCGTGCTCTTCTGGGCCGCCGATCAGCTCGTCGACTGGATGCCGGCGAGCTTCCGGGAGTCGGTGCGCCCGTACGTCTTCGTCGGGCCCGCCCTCGTGCTCCTCACCGTCTTCCTGATCTACCCGGTCGCGAACACCGTGCTCGTGAGCTTCAAGGACGCCAACTCCCGGAACTGGATCGGCCTCGACAACTACCGGTTCGTCTTCACGAACGCGAGCATGCTCCGCTCGATCCGCAACACCGCAGGCTGGATCATCATCGTGCCTTCCGTCGCGCTCGTGATCGGGCTTGTCTTCGCCACGCTGGCCGACAAGCTGCGCAGGGGGGAGGCGGTCGCGAAGTCGCTGATCTTCCTGCCGATGGCCATCTCGTTCGTGGGCGCGGCGGTCACCTTCCGGCTGATCTACAGCTACCGGCCGGAGGGCTTCGGCTCGAACATCGGCCTGCTCAACGGGGTCTGGATGGGGCTCGGCAACGATCCCGTCGCCTGGCTCTCGCGCAAGCCGTGGAACAACCTCATGCTCATGGGGATCATGGTCTGGATGCAGACCGGGTTCGCGATGGTCGTCCTCTCGGCCGCGATCAAGGCGATCCCCGACGAGATCATCGAGGCGGCGCGCATCGACGGTGCGTCGGAGATGCAGGTGTTCCGGCGCATCACGATCCCGAGCATCCTGCCGACCATCGTGGTGGTGACCACCTACATGGTCATCAACGCGCTGAAGGTCTTCGACATCGTGTTCGTCATGGGCAACGCCGAACCCAACGGCACGGAGGTGATCGCCGAGCGCATGATCCGATGGTTCTTCCTCTCCAATCACAACGGACGCGGCGCGGCCATCGCGGTCGTGCTCTTCGTCGCCGTCATCCCGGTGATGGTCTGGAACGTCCGGAAGTTCCGGGAGCAGGAGCTCATCAGATGACCTCGCCCGGAGAGGAGGGCTCGTGAGCGTCACCGCGCCCATGCCACCCCCCGATGCCACCGCCGATCCCGGTCCGGCGAAGGCGGTGAAGGCCCCGAAGGGCGAGGCGATCGGCGTGCGCCGGGGCGGCTGGTTCGTCCGCATCACGATCCTCGTCGTCGTCGCCATCTGGCTCGTCCCGAGCCTCGGCGTCCTCATCACCTCGTTCCGCGAGGGCGACGCCGCCAACACCTCGGGCTGGTGGACGGTCCTCGGCAACCCCTTCAGCGCCGAGTGGACCCTCGACAACTACCGGACCGTGCTCGACGCCGGCGGATTCCAGCACGCCTTCCTGAACAGCCTCGCCGTCGCCGTCCCCGCCACCGTGATCCCCGTCACGATCGCCGCCTTCGCGGCGTACGCCTTCTCGTGGATGGACTTCAGGGGCCGGCACGTGCTGTTCGTGCTCGTCGTCGGCCTCATGGTGGTGCCGCTCCAGATGGCGCTCATCCCCATCCTGCGCCTGTTCGTCGGGGGGGCGACCCTGTGGGGCATCCCCGTGTTCCCCGACGTCAACCTCAACGGCACGTTCCTCGGGGTGTGGCTCGCACACACGGGGTTCGGCCTGCCGCTGGCGACCTACCTGCTCCGCAACTACATCGGGTCGCTGCCGAGCTCGATCATCGAGTCGGCCAAGATCGACGGCGCCGACCACTTCACCATCTTCTGGCGCCTCATCGTGCCCCTCTCGGTGCCGGCGCTGGCGGCGTTCGGCATCTTTCAGTTCCTCTGGGTGTGGAACGACCTGCTGGTCGCGTACGTGTTCCTCGGGGGGACCTCGGACACGCGCGTGGTCACCATCGCGCTGGCCAACCTGGTCGGCTCGCGCGGTCAGGACTGGCACCTGCTCACCTCCGCGGCGTTCATCACGATGTCGCTGCCGCTCGTCGTGTTCTTCTCGCTCCAGCGGTACTTCATCCGCGGGCTGACGGCGGGTTCGGTCAAGGGCTGATGCGCCAGCCCCAGGCGGGGATGGCGCCCCTGCCCCCGCAACGGAAGTGGCGGGCGATCACCATCGCCACCGTCGTGCTGGTCCCGGCGTTCTGGGCCATGCTCGCCGGGTTCGTGGCCGCCGGCTCCGACCGCGAAGGGGGCGTCGGCAACCCCGCGGCGGCCGTCGCGTTCGGCTTCGCGGTGATCCCGTTCGCGTTCATCGCCCTCGCGTTCCTCTCCGAGCATCCCCGCGCTCCCGGGGCGGTGCTGCGGGCGATGGTGTGGTGCCTGCTCGTCGGCGGGCTGGCCTCGGCTGTCGCCGCCGACGTCGTGACGGGGTTCGTGGCCGGCATCGGCGCCGGCGGCGTGACCGCCCTCCGCGCCGACGAGCCGCACACGAGCCGCTCGCGTGCGCTCGCGGTGGCGGTCGTGTCGGTCTACGTGTTCGTGCTGGCTCGGACGGCCGGCGACCTGGTGCTCCTCGCCGCGCCGGTGTTCCCGTTCACGGCGCTCGGCGTTGCCGATCACCTTGCCGAGCGCCGCGCCGACCGGGCGTCGGCCGCTGCCCGGTCGTCCTGATGCAGCCCGCGTAGGGTGCGCCGATGGCCGGCACCGAGATCGAGCAGCCGGCGACCACCACGGCGGCCCGACCGATCCGAGAGGTGCTCGCCTCGCCGGACTTCCGTCGCTACTGGTTGGCACAGTTCCTGTCGGCGCTCGGCAACGGCTCGCTGCGCTTCACCTTCGTGTGGCTCGCCCTCGATCTGTCCGATTCGGCCTCGGCGCCCGGACTCGTCGGCGTCGCCCTCGGACTCCCGGGGCTGCTGATCAGCATCCCGGCGGGCGCATGGTCCGATCGCGTCGATCGTCGCCACCTGATCGTCGGGATCCAGCTGGCGGCCGGAGTGGTCCTGGTCGTCGCCGCGTCGGCGGTCTGGGCCGACGTGATGTCGATCCCGCTCGCCGCGCTGCTCGCCGCCGCGCTCGGGGGTCTGCTCGGCGCGGCCGCCCCGGCGCTGCAAGCGGTCGTGCCGCTCCTCGTCGAGCCCCACCGGCTCATGACGGGCGTCGCCCTGCAGGGGATGGGGATGAACGCGGCCCTGCTGTTCGGCGCCGTCGTCGGCGGCGGCACCATCGCCATCGCCGGGATCGGCGGCGCGTTCGCCGTGCTCGCCGCCCTGCAGGTCATCGCCGCGCTGGCGATGGCGCGGGTGCACCTCGAGGGGCCGGTCGGTGCTCGCCGCGGCGGCATGCGAGGTGACATCGCCGAGGGCATGCGCTTCGCGCTCGGCCGCGAACCGCTGCGCAGCCTGCTCGGCATCGGCCTCCTCGCCGGGTTCACCTGGGGCATCGTGTCGATCCTCCTCCCCGAGGTCGGCAAGGACGTCATGGGGATGGGCGCGTTCAAGACGTCGCTGTGGTTCACAGGCCTCGGCGTCGGTCTCTTCCTCACTTCGCTCGTGCTCGCCTCTCGCCACGACATCGCCCGGCCCGGGCTGCTGATCGCGGTCGCCATCTCGACCGGCCTCGGCGGTGGCGTCCTCGCGATGGGGCTGAGCCGCTCCTACGCACTGACCATGGTCGTGATGCTGGCGTGGGGCGTCGGGGGCGGCATCTCGATGACCCTCCAGCGGGGACTGCTCCAGCGCCACACCCCACCGGAGCTGATGGGCCGGGTCATGGGGATCAGCTCGCTCGCGATGCTCGGCTCGTTCCCGCTCGCCGCCGCGCTGGCGTCGGTGCTGTCGGCGACCATGGGGCCGGCCGACGCCCTCACCGCAACCGGCGTGGTGGCCATCGCGGCCGCGATGTTCCTCGGCTGGCGAGCACCGGTGCGCACCGCCTGACCGGCGGGTGGTCAACGCTCAGGCCGGCAGCGACCCCGGCGGCGTGGTGTCGGGGAAGTACCGGCGGTGGTGGGAACCGGTGACCTCGAAGATGGCGGTCCCCTCCCGACCGTCGTCGGTGCGCACCAGCATCTGGCTGAGCCCGCCCCGCTGGAACGGCTCATACGGCCGGTCGAAGCGACCGTCGGCGTCCACGGTGATCTGCCGGCCGTCGGCCAGCGTCCAGGTCGCGGTGCCCCGCAAGCCGGTGACCGTCTCCCCGTGCTCGCCGTACACGGCGGGGCCCCCGTGCTCGTCGAGCCACTCGAGGTCGTGGGCGAAGTCGACGAGGGGCACCGGCTCGGCGCCGTCGGTGCCGGCCCAGCAGCCGTCGGTGTAGACGCGGGCGCCATTGGCGTACTCCCAGTGCCAGGCACCCAGGAACCCGTCGGGCAGCTGCACCTGGAACCACAGCCACAGCGGGCATCGCCCGTGGTCGCGGATGCCCCAGGAGTGATCGCGCTGACCCCACCAGTCGCGGACCTCGTGCGCCGCGCCACCCACGGTGTACGTGCCGCTGTAGGTGCCGGACTGGAACATGTGGCTCTGGTCCCAGATGAGCTCGTGGCCGGCTCGCATGGTGCCGCGCCGCAGGCCGTAGGGCTTGGTGCGGGCTCGGAACGTGAGGTCCATGCCGAGCTCGCACTGCGCAGGGTCGGCCCAGATGCGGATCTCCTCGTAGGGCCGCGTGATCTCGACCCGGGCGGCGCCCACGTCGGCGGTGTGGGGATCGCCGTCGAAGGGCCGGGCGTGGTGGCCGATGATCGGCACGCCCCCGACCCGTCCCATCTGGAGCGAGTCCATCGTCGCGCGCTGCGGGTACGTGGCCATCGTGAGGATCACGACGTCGCCGAGCGTGTCGGGACGATGAGCGATGAAGAAGTAGCTCTCCCGCCAGTGAGGGTGGTGGGTCTCGACGCTCGGGAACGGCTCCGGCACCTGGTGGACCAGGTGCTCGTCCATGGCGGTCAGCGGCGGCACGGATCACGAACCTACGCCGTTGCCCGGTGACGCCGCGTTGACGGCTCAGAGGCGCTGCGTGAGGGCGACGAGCACGTCTCCGGGCCGCGGGCCGCGGCGTCGATCGACGGCGACGAGATGGATCCGGCCCCGCTGGTCGACCGAGAAGAGGGGGATCGAGTCGGGGTGGACCCAGGCGTGGTCGTCGACGCCGAAGCGATCGGTGATGTTGGTCGAGGAGATCTCCCAGCCCTGTTCGATCAGCTCGTCTAGGCGATCGAAGGTCACCTGGTTGCCGAAGAGGGTGCGGGCGACCGACGCCGGCGGGAGCCGCAGCCAACCCTGGTGCTCGCGCCGGCGGGGGGCGAGGGCGAAGACGTTGCGCCGATCGAGGACCTCGGCCGCTCGCCGGGAGGCGAGGGCGTTGATCTCGTCGCTCGACGTCAGCGCGAGGAACGTGCCGGCGGCGTGCACGCCCGCCTGTTCCCAGGTCCCTTCCGAGACGACCGAGCCGTGGTGGACGTCGAAACCGCCCATGCGCGCCTGCTGCAGCTCGCGCCGGTCGATGTCGATGAGCCGAACGGGCGCGCCATGCAGCTCCAAGGCCCGGGCGATCGCCCGCGCCACGGGGTTGGCGCCGAGCACGATGACGGTGGCATCAGCCCGTGGGTCGACCAGGCCGAGGCGCGTGGCGATGTGGCGGCTGCTGAGACCGGAGAGCAGCACCGTGCCGGCGATGACGGTGAAGGTGGCCGACACGAGGATCTGGGAGTTCTCGACCTCGAGCTCGGCCAGCTGCAGCGCGAACACCGACGCCACCGATGCGGCCACGATGCCCCGCGGCGCGGTGAGGGCGAGGAAGCCACGCTCCTTCCACGTGAGCCCCGACCGGATGGTCGAGAGCGCGACCGACAGGGGTCGCCCCAGGACGACGAGCGTGCCGAGGAAGGCGATGTTCCGCCACTCGAGGTCGCGCAGCGTGTCCGGCTGGATGCGGGCGCCGAGCAGGACGAACAGCGCGGAGATGAACATGATGCGCAGCGTCCAGTTGAAGGCAAGGACATGGTGGGCGCGCGCTTCGGGCCGCGTGGCCAGCGCCACGCCCATGACGGTCACGGCCACGAGGCCGGCCTCCGGCCGGATGGCGTTGGCGGCGGCGAAGGCGGCCACCACGGCTGCCAGCGTGGTGGCGCTGTGGAGCTCGTCGGGGATCACGTAGCGATGCAGCCCTACGGCCAAGAGGGCGGCGGCGACCAGGCCGACGCCGGCACCGAGGCCGAGGGTGGCGAGCAGGTTTCCCGCGACGTCGAGTGCGTCGCCGTGCTGTCGGAAGACCGCCTCGAAGACGAGCACGGCCATGATGGCGCCGATCGGGTCGATGAGCGTCCCCTCGGCCTCGAGGATGGCGCCGACCCGACCGTGGAGTCCGATCGACTTCACGATGGGACCGATGACCGTTGGTCCGGTGACCACCAGGACGGCGGCGAGCAGGGCGGCGAGACCCCAATCGACCTCGAGGATGACGCGAGCGGCGAGGAGCGTCACGCCGATGGTGGTCGCGGCGCCGACGGTCAGCAGCATCACCACGGTCGTGCCCGCGACCCGAACGCCGCGCCAACCGAGACCGAGCGAGCCTTCGAAGAGGATCACGGCCACCGCCGCGGAGACGGCCGGGAAGAGCAGGTCGCCGAAGGTGTCGTCGGGGTCGAGGAAGCCGGTGAGCGGTCCGGCGACGAGACCGATGGCGAGCAGGAAGACGATGGCCGGCACCCGCAACCGCCAGCCGATCCAGTGGGCGACGACGCCGCTGGCGAGCACCACCGCGATCACGACCACCACGTCCTCGTGCACGCCGGAAGCATCGCGAACCTGCTCGCTCGGGACGCAATGTGGCGCCGGAGTCAGGCGTGGTGCCCGGCGTCGAGCAGCCGGCGGACCTCTTCGTCAGTGGTCTGCGCGAAGTCGTCATACCACGCGCCCACGGCGGTGAACGACGGCGGTCTGAGTGGGCACACGACCTCGTCGGCGGCCGCCGCCAGCGCGTCGACGGTCTGCGGCGCGCCGACGGGGACGGCCACCACGACGCGTGCGGGTGCGCGTTGGCGGACGGCGATGACGGCGGCGTGCATCGTCGAGCCGGTGGCGAGGCCGTCGTCGACCACGATCACGGTGCGACCGGCGAGCGGCGCCGGCGGGCGATCACCGCGGTACGCCGTCTCGCGTCGGGCCAGCTCGGTGCGCTCGGCGTCGATCACCCGCTCGAGCACGGCGTCGTCGACGCGCGACGCGTCCAGCACCGACCGGTTGAGCACGGTCGCACCCCCGCTGGCGATGGCCCCCATCGCCAGCTCTTCCTGACCGGGCAGGCCGAGCTTGCGCACGACGACCACGTCGAGCGGGGCTGCCAGGCGGGTCGCCACCTCGTGGGCGACCGGCACGCCCCCTCTCGGCAGGGCCAGGACGGTCACGTCGTCGCGGCCGGCATAGGCCATCAGGTGATCGGCCAGCACGGTGCCGGCGTGGCGTCGGTCTTCGAAGCGCGTGGTCACCGCAACGCCCAGGTCACACCCTGTCGGCGGGTACGGCAAGTTCCCACCATCAACTTCCGAACCTTGTCGCGCTCGCCCGGCTACGCCGGGCGAGCGCGACAAGGTTCGGGTTTGGGCGGGCGAAGGAACGGGGTTCGGTTCCCTAGCGGCCGGGGTCGCCGGCCTGGTTGACGAACCGGATGTGCACCTCGACGGTGCCGGGGACCGCCGCGAAGTTGAGGATGCGGACCCGGTACGTGCCCGGTGACAGCCGGTCGGTGTCGAGCGTCTCGGGCCCGCCGATGTCGAAGCCGTTGGCGCCCGAGGCCACCTCCGTCCACGAGCCGTCGGCCTCCTGGCGGTCGAGCCAGAGGTCGATGTCGCCCTCGATGTCGGTCGCCACCACGTGGGCGCGGGCGTTGTCGAAGCCGGGCTCCGAGCGGAACTCGAAGGCGGCCTCGGTGCCGGGGGGACCGAGGTCGGCGGTCCCCGTCACCGGGGCCTGCGCCGGCCCCAGCGGGATCGAAGAGGCCGCCGACTCGCGGAGCGGGACGTCGCCGTGCAGCGCGGCGCCGGTGAGGACCGGCAGGCGGTAGGCAGAGCGATCGGGGCCGGTGTGCACGGTCACCTGGACGTCGGAGCCGAGGCTCGCGTGGTGGGGACTCCGCGTGCCCACCTCGAGCACGAGGTGCTGGCCGGCGGGGATCCAGTGGGCGACCGTGAAGCACTGCGGCTCCAGCGTCATCTCCTCACCGGGCACGACCGGCGTCACCGTCTCGACGCCGTCCCGGACGAGCGGCTGGATGCCACAGAAGCTCACGGGCTCGCGGTTGCCCGCACCGTCGACCCGCCAGAGCGTGGTGACCAGGTCGACCCGCTCGCCGGTGCTCACCGAGGCATCGAGCTGCATCGCCGGAAGGCCGACCAGCACCGTGTCGGCCGCGAACGGTTCCGACGTGAACTCGACCGTGCTGCCGCCGGCCTGGGCGATGAGCGCGTCGGCGATGGTCCGGAAGGTGGCCGACGCCGCCGACGCCGGGGCTGCCGTGCGCAGCGTCAGGTCGGTGGCGTCGGGGAAGAGCTCGAGCCAGGCGGCGGGCGGGGTCCAGGCGTCCGCCGTGGTGACCCGGGCGCCGAGCTCCTCGGGGTCGACGACCTGCGTCACGTCGACCGGGCGCTCCCCGTTCAGGAAGACCTCGACGGCCGGACCGGTGTCGACGTCGCGTTGGGCCAGGTGCTTGTCGAACCAGGCGTGGAGCGCGTACTGGAACTGCGCGAAGCGGCAGGTGGGATGGGCCACGCGGTTGCCGTCGCGATCGCCGCATCGGCCGTTGGTCGAGCCGTGATCCCACTGCCCGACCCACACCTTGTCGCCCACCCGACCGAAGCGGTGGCCGAAGAACCACTCGGCGGCCGGGATGCGGGCAGCGTTGTCGTTCACGCCATGGATCATGAAGACCGGGATGTCGGCGGCGATGGCGCCCTCACGCCAGTCGCGCTCGGCGTGCCAGCCGGCGTACTGACCCGTCACCTGCGCGGGACCAGACGAGAGCGCCGACTGCGGCACGCCGCACCCGAAGGAGCCGGTGTCGTTGCCGAAGTTGTCGCCGAAGGCGCCGATGGGGGAGGCGCCGAAGGTGAGGTCGTTCGCCTCGGGCGGCAGATGGCGGGCCAGGGCGAGGCCCTCGTAGGACCACTGCGGGCCGGCCCACTGCAGGTTCCAGGGCACGCCCCTGTTGAACTGGTGGTCGTACATCGACGCCAGCCCGGCGCTGGGCACGATGGTGGCGAGCCCCTTCGGTCGCATGGCGGCGGCCACCGCCGGCGTCGAGCCGACATACGAGTGACCGGTCATGCCGACCCGACCGTTCGACCATGGGCGGGCGGCGGCCCACTCGACGATCTCCTTGAGGTCGTTGGCGTCGTTCGGGCCCAGGTGATCGAGGCAGCCCGTCGACCGGCCCGTGCCGCGGAGGTCGACCATCACCACGGCGTAGCCGCGGGGCGCGAAATAGCCGGTGAGACCCACGAGGTTGCCGTCGGCGTCGACGGGATCGGGGAAGATGCGGGTGCCGTCGCGGTCGGCCAGCGTGCCGTGATACGGGCTGGCCTCGAGGATGACCGGCCACGGGCGGTTGCCGTAGGCGCCGGGGTGCGGTCGCACGACCTCGACGTAGAGCTGCGTGCCATCGGCCATCTCCACGGTGACCGCCGAGCGAGCGGTGACCGGGTAGTCGGGCTGGGAGAGGGCGGGCGCCAGCGACCGGTAGTCGAGTGCGGGAACGGGCGTGTCGGGTCCTGCCGACCCGGTGGCGGGCACCGCGGCGACGAGTGACAGGACGGCGACCAGGGGGGCGAGCCACCAACGCTGCATGAGCAGGTGTTCGGCGGAGGCTCCTCCCGGGCCTGCCCGCCCGCCCTACAGTCGCCCGTCGTGACCATGAGAGCGCTGGTCAGGATGGACGACGACGAGGTGGCGGCGTTCGTGGCCGCCAACCTGCGGGCCCGGGTGGCGACCCTGAACCGGGACGGATCACCCCATGTGGTGCCGGTCACCTATGTGGTGCTCGACGGGCAGATCACCTTCTGGGCCGACAACGACTCGCTGAAGATGGTGAACCTCCGTCGAGATCCGCGCGTCGCGGCGGTGGTCGACGACGGCGTCGACTTCCAAGAGCTGCGGGGCGTGGAGGTGACCGGCACCGCGGAGCTCCGCGACGACGAGGTGACAAACGACCGCGTCGCCGACCTCTTCGCGGCCAAGGCGCCCGAGGAGCACCGGCTGGCGGCCAAGGAGATGCTCCTGTCGCTGGCGACCGAGCGCACGGCGGTGGTCATCCGTGCGGGCAACGTCGCGAGCTGGGATCACCGCAAGCTCGCCGGAGCTGCTCGACCGCAGGATCTCGGCCACTGACGTGCCGGCCCGTCGGTGGCCCGCGGAGGGCGTGAGCCGCATCCCGTACTGGGTCTACACCGACCCCGACGTGTACCGGCTCGAGCAGGAGCGCATCTTCCGGGGGCCGGCGTGGTCCTACGTCGCGCTCGCCGCTGAGATCCCCCGACCCGGTGACTTCCTCCGCACGTCGGTCGGCGAGACCCCGGTCGTCGTCGCTCGTGATCGGGGCGGCGCGATCCATGCGGTGGTGAACCGGTGTGCGCACCGCGGCGCCATGTTCTGCCGCGATCCCTACGGCAACACCTCGACGTTCGAGTGCCCCTACCACCAGTGGACCTACGGGCTCGACGGGCGGCTCCTCGGCGTGCCGTTCAAGAAGGGCCAGGCCGGCCAGGGCGGCATGCCCGACGACTTCGACAACGCGTGCCACGGGTTGGAGACGCTGCGGGTGGCCGAGCGCCACGGCGTCGTGTTCGCATCGTTCAGCGACGACGTCGAGCCGCTCGCCGACTACCTCGGCGACGCCATGCTCGGATACTTCGACCGCGTCTTCGACGGACGCGAGCTCACGGTGCTCGGGTACCTCCGCCAGCGGCTGCCCTGCAACTGGAAGCTGATGTTCGAGAACATCAAGGACCCGTACCACGCCACGCTGCTGCACGTGTTCCTGGTGACCTTCGGTCTCTTCCGTGCCGACCAGCCATCGGCCACGCAGATGGATGCCACCGGACGCCACTCGGTCCTCGTCTCCAGCCGGGGCGAGCAGACGGCCAACGACACGACGAAGCAGCTCAAGTCGTTCAAGGCCGGGTTCGCGCTGCACGACCCGGCGCTCCTGACCCCGGTCAAGGAGTTCGCCGGCGAGGCCACCGTGGTGATGCAGACGCTGTGGCCCAACCTCATCGTCCAGCAGCAGTCGAACACCCTGGCCATGCGTCAGATGGTGCCGCGCGGTCCCGACGCCCACGACCTCCACTGGACGTTCTTCGGCTATGCCGACGACAGCGAGGAGATGACCCGGATCCGCCTGCGGCAGGCGAACCTCATGGGCCCTGCCGGCTTCGTGTCGATCGACGACGGCGAGGTGATGCGCCTCTCCCAGGACGGCGTCGCCATCGACCCCAGCCGTGCCGGTGTGGCCGAGATGGGCGGTCGCGGCACGGGCGACGCCGACCACATGCTCACCGAGGGCGCCATCCGGGCGTTCTACGAGCACTACCGCCGGGTGCTCGAGCTGTGACGAGGGCCGACGACCTGTTCGCCGCGCACGGCGACCTGCTCGACGAGGAGCGGTTCGACGAGTGGCTCGAGCTCTTCACCGACGACTGCCTGTACCTCGTCGTCTCCCGAGAGAACGAGGAGCGGGGCCTGCCGCTCGCCGCCATCCGCTGCGAGAGTCGCGGGTATCTGCAGGACCGCGTCGTCGCCGTGCGGGAGACCTCGATGTACACACCGCGCACGCAGCGCCACGTGATCGGGCGGGCGCGGGCCGACGGCGACGGAGCCATCTCGGCGAGCTATGCCGTCTTCCAGACCCTCCCCGACGAGCCGACGGCGGTGTTCAGCACCGGCCGCTACCGGGCCCGGCTCGACGGTGGGCGGTTCGCCGAGCTGCGGGTGGTGTACGACACGACCCTCGTGCCGAACTCGATCGTGAAGCCGCTCTGATGGTCGCCGCCCGATGATCCGTCGCCTCGGCTTCGACGACCTCAATCCCGATCTGCGCGAGGTCCTGCGGCCGCGTGTCGAGCGACTCGGGTACCTGGGCGAGTTCTTCCAGTGCGCGGCCCACCAGCCCGACGCGCTGATCAGCCTCAACACGCTCACCGAGCAGCTCCGGGGCGCCCTCCCCGACGAGGACGCCGAGATCGTGGCGCTCACCGTCGCCACCGTCACCGGCAACGACTACGAGCGGCACCAGCACGAGCGCCTCTCGCTCGCGCTCGGCCTCGGGGAGCCGTGGGTGAAGCGGGTCACGGGCCTGGCCGACGGGAGCCGCACCCAGCAGGTGGTGCTCGCCCTGCTCGATCGTCACGGCCACGGCGCCGGCCCTCTGGTCGAGTCCCTGGCCGACGAGCGGGGCGACGCGTTCGCGGTGGCCGTGGTCCTCCTCGCCGGTCGCTACCTGCTGCACTCGACGTTCGTGAACGCGCTCGGCCTCGCTCCGCCCGTGCCCTCGCCGGTGGAGCCCCGGTCGTGAGCGTGCTCTGGATCTCCGAGGCCGCCGTCGTCGAGCGGCTCACGCTGCCGCGGGCGATCGACGCCGTGGAGCGAGCACTGGCGCGCGAGGCGGTCGGCGCCGCCCGCACGATGCTGAAGACCCACCTGGCGTGGGGGGACGGCCACACCCTGCACGCGATCGGCGGCCTCGACGGCGACCTCGTCGGGACCAAGACCTGGGCCCACACCGCCGGGGGCGCCAGCCCGCTGCTCATCCTGTGGAGCAGCGAGACCGGCGAGCGCCGGGCCGTGATCGAGGCGTTCGCGCTCGGTCAGCTGCGCACCGCGGCGATGTCGGGCCTCGCCACCCGGCTCCTGGCCGATCCGGCGACCGCCACCGTGGCGGTCATCGGGACCGGCAAGCAGGCCCTTCCCCAGGTGTCGGCCCTCACCACCGTCCTACCCGTCGAGGAGGTGCGGGTCTTCGGTCGGGACCCCGGACGGCGGACCGCGATGGTCGGCGCCATCGAGCGGGAGATCGGCGTGCGCGGCGTCGCGGCGACGTCGGTGGTGGACGCCGCGGCCGGTGCCGGCGTGATCACCACGGTGACCCGTGCCACCGAGCCGTTCCTCGAGTCGTCGATGGTGCCCGCCGGCGCGCACGTCAACGCGGTCGGAGCGATCACCCGCGACCGGGCCGAGGTCGCCGCCGATGTCGTGGATCGCGCCTTCGTGGTCACCGACAGCATCGAGCAGGCGACGGCCCTCGCCCGGGAGGTCGACGGCCACGACCTGCACGCCTTGTCGAGCCTCATCGGCGGCGAGCGGCCGGTCGCCGACGTCACCCTCTTCAAGGCCATGGGCATCGGGCTCGCCGACGTCGCGCTCGGTCGGGCAGTGTTGGAGGCGACATGAGCTTCATCGATCAGAGCGGGGCGCCACCCCGCCCCGTCGAGTGGTGGGACCCGATCGTCGTGCGCCGGGAGGACATCGACGCCGAGATCGAGCGGCTGACGTCGCGTCCCCGCCCTGACGACGGCCGCCGTCGCTCCGTTCTCGCCCATCCGATGGCGACCGAGCCGGGTCTCGGGCTGGCGCCGGGCATCGAGGTGGCGCTCGAGGTGCTCCTGCCCGGCGAAGCGACCTCACCGATCCGCCACAACTCGACCTCGGTCGGGTTCTGCCTGCACGGTGCGGGCGAGGCGACCGTCGGGGGTGTCACGTTCGACTTCGATCAGTACGACGTGTGGTGCACCCCGTCGATGGCCCCGTACACGTACCGCAACACCAGCACCGGGATCCACGCCCGGCTGGCCTACAGCAACGCGCCCCTGCTCGAGAAGATGCGGGTGCACGTGGTGGAGACCGACTTCCCGCCCCCGGAGGCAATGGCGACCGTCGAGGAGGGCGACCGATCCGACATCGACCACCTCATCGACCTCGACGGCGGCGCGCAGCTCCTCTCCTACGAGCGGCTGATCGACCCGCCCCGCATCGAGTCGAAGCCGCTGCACTGGCGGTGGACCGAGGTGAAGGCGCGGCTCGACAAGCTGCACGCCCTCGGCGAGTCGTACAAGGGTCGGCGCCTCTACCTCCTCTACAACCCGTCGACGGGGAGGACGAACGGCACCACGTTCAGCTTCTTCGCCACGATGTGCCTTCGGCCGGCGGACATCGTCGACCGTCCGCATCGTCATGTCGCCGCCGCCATCAACTACTTCTTCTCCGGTGAGGGTGACAGCCTCGTCGCCGGCCGGCGCTACGAGTGGCGGGCCGGCGACCTCATGCTCACCGCTCCGGGGTGGGCGATCCACCGGCACGCCTCGCACGGCGAAGACGTCTACGAGCTCACGATCCAGGACAGCCCGCTGAACCTCGCGATGGACTCGCTGCTGTGGCAGGAGGACCTCAAGCACCCGCCCCGCATGCTCGGCACCTCGAAGGGCTTCGCGACCAACCGTCGAGCGCTGTGATCGAGCTGGAGGCCGAGTTCCTTCGGGGGTCGTACCCGCCGCTGGTCACGCCGTTCCGCGACGGCGAGGTCGACTACGACGCGTACGCCGCGCTCGTCGAGCGTCAGATCCAGGGTGGCTCGCACGGCATCACCGTGAACGGGACGACCGCGGAGCCCAGCACGCTCACGATGCGCGAGCGCGACGAGCTCGTGCGGGTCGCCGTCGAGGCGACCGACGGCCGGGTGCCGGTGGTGGCGGCGACGGGCTCACAGAGCCACGACGAGACCTGCTCGCTCACCGTGCACGCCGCGGCGGTGGGAGCCGACGCCCTGCTCGTCGTCACGCCGTACTACGTCCGTCCCCCGCAGCGGGGCCTCGTGGAGTACTTCCGCGACATCGGGGCCCGGACCGACCTGCCGCTGCTCGTGTACCACATCCCGGGGCGCACGGCCGTCGACGTGCCGCCCAGCACGGTTGAGCAGATCGCCGAGGCAGTGCCCACCTTCGCCGGCCTCAAGCACGCGGTGAACGACCTCGGCTACGTGAGCGACGTCCGGCGCCGGCTCGGCGACGACGTGCGCATCTTCGTCGGCCTCGAAGAGCTGAGCCTGCCGATGCTCGCCGTGGGCGCGACGGGCCTCATGAACGCCGTCGGGAACGTGGCGCCCGCCGAGATCGCCGGGCTCTACGCCTCGACGGTGGCCGGCGACCTCGAGGCCGCCCGCAAGCAGCACGACGCCCTTTTCGAGATGAACCAGGCCGTCTTCTGGGACACGAACCCCATCCCCATCAAGTACATGCTGCGCCGGCTCGGCATCATGCCGACCAACGAGCACCGCTTGCCGATGATGCCGGCGACCCCCGAGCTGGAGGCCCGGCTCGACGACCTGCTGTCCCGTAGCGGCCTCCTCTGAGGCGACGGCGCCCGCACGCCGGCGTTAGGTTCCCCGGCCATGGATTCCTTCGAGGGAAAGCTCGCCGTCGTCACCGGCGGCGGGACGGGGATGGGCCGCGAGCTGGTCGTGCAGCTCGCGCAAGAGGGCTGCTCGATCGCCATGTGCGACGTGAACGCCGACAACATGGGAGAGACCGCGCTGCGGGCGGCGGCCATGGCGCCGGAGGGCACCAAGATCACCACCCACCTGTGTGACGTGTCCGACGAGGCGCAGGTGAACCGCTTCCGCGACGAGGTCGTGGAGAAGCACCAGACCGATCACGTCAACCTGCTGTTCAACAACGCCGGGATCGGGGGCGGCGGGAGCTTCATCGCCGGCCGGCGCGACGAGTGGGATCGCACCTTCGCCGTGTGCTGGGGTGGCGTCTACAACTGCTGCAGAGCGTTCGTGCCGCTGGTGGTGGCCAGCGACGAGGGCCACATCGTCAACACGAGCAGCGTCAACGGGTTCTGGGCGGCGCTCGGTCCCGGCATCCCCCACACCGCCTACAGCTCGGCGAAGTTCGCGGTGAAGGGCTTCTCGGAGGCCCTCATGGAGGACTGCAAGGTCAACGCGCCGCACGTGAAGGTGAGCGTGGTGATGCCCGGCCACATCGGCACCGACATCATGATCAACAGCCGCAAGATCCTGTCGAGCTCCGACGGCGAGCTCACCGCCGAGGAGATCGCCGAGATGCGGGCGAACATGGCGCGCCGGGGGATGCCGGTCGAGAACCTCGACGACGATGCGCTGCGGGGGTTGATCAAGATGATGGGCGAGGGCTTCCGTGACAACGCCCCGACGACCGCCGCCCAGGCGGCGACCGTCATCCTCGACGCCGTGCGCAAGGAGGAGTGGCGGGTGCTGGTGGGTGACGACGCCGTCGCCCTCGACGAGGCGGTGCGCAAGGACCCCCACGCCGCCTACGACGGCCTGTCGCTGGGCACCATCACCGGCGTCCTCCCCGGCAACCAGACCTGACCGGTTCGTGTCGATCCACCCCCGGTGTTCAGGGGGCAGATCGACACAGAACGGTGCGGTGGGGACGGGGCGCACCTGGGTGTTCGGCATGGGAGGTGGCACGATGGGTGCCATGACCACCGGCAAGCCCCCCGTGACGGACTGGGCCAGCGACTTCGACCACACCCATCCCGACTACGCGGCGCGGGCGCCGGAGATCTGGGAGGAGCTCCGTGACCGGTGCCCGGTCGCCCACACCGAGCGGTTCGGGGGCGCCTGGCTGCCGGTCAACCACGCCGACGTGGCGGCCATCGCCCACGACACCGAGCACTTCAGCTCGGAGTTCGTGATCGTCAACGACTTCAAGCCGACCGGCGAGACCCGTCCGCGCGGCTTCGCGCCGCCGATCACCTCCGATCCGCCCTTCCACCAGGAGTCGCGGCGCATCCTGCTCCCCGCCTTCTCGCCGAAGGAGATCGCCAAGTGGGAGCCGGCGACCCGGAAGGTGTGCGTCGAGCTGCTCGACGCCATCGACGCCAAGCTCCGAGCCGGCGAGGACGTCGATGCCGCTCGCGACTACACCCAGCACATCCCGGTCCGGGTGATCGCCGAGATGCTCGGCTTGCCGGAGGAGGACGGCGACAAGTTCCGGGGCTTCATCTACCGGATCCTCGAGGCCCCCGGCGCCGACCACGACATCGAGTACGAGGACACGCTCGACCACTACCTCCGCCAGAAGGTGGAGGAGCGCCAGCAGCACCCGAAGGAAGGCGATCTGATCGACTTCCTCATGAACGTCGAGATGAACGGCGAGAAGCTCTCGGGCGACCACATCGGCGGCACCATCGCCCTCCTCCTGATCGCCGGCATCGACACCACCTGGTCGTCGATCGGTGCCAGCTTGTGGCACCTGGCGCAGCACCCCGAGGACCGGCGCCGGTTGGTCGAGGATCCCGACGTCCTGCCGTTCGCCGTGGAGGAGTTCCTCCGCGTCTACGCGCCCGTCACGATGGCCCGCATCGTTGCCAAGGACGTCGAGGTCGGCGGCGTGTGCATGAAGGAGAGCGACTGGACCCTGCTGCCGTTCCCGGCCGCCAACCGCGACCCCGAGGCCTTCGAGCGCGCCGACGAGTTCGTCATCGACCGCCAGCGCAACCGCCACGTGGCCTTCGGCCTCGGCATCCACCGGTGTCTCGGCTCGAACCTCGCCCGCATGGAGGTCACCGTCGCCATCGACGAGTGGATGAAGCGGTTCCCCGACTTCGAGCTGGACGCCACCGAGACCGTCCGTTGGTCCACGGGACAGGTCCGTGGGCCCCGCGAGCTTCCCGTGAGGATCAACCCGTGAAGATCAGGCTCGACAACGAGAAGTGCCAGGGGCACGGCCGCTGCTACGCGCTGTCCCCCGACCTCTTCGAGTCCGACGACGAGGGCTACGCCGTGCTGCTGCTCGAAGGCGCCGACGTGCCCCCGGAGCTCGAAGGCGCCGCCCGTCTCGCCGCCGACAACTGCCCGGAGTACGCGATCACCGTCGAGTGAGCGCTCAGCCGTCTTCGTCGCCCGTGGCGAAGAAGGCTCGCTGGGCAGCCCCGAGATGGGCCGGCCACACGAGGGGAAGCTCATCGGGGTGCACCTCGGCCACCGGGACGCCGTCGCGGGCCCACGCCGCGCGCACCGATGTGGCCCAGGGGTTGGAGGCACCGAAGGCCGACACCACGACATCGGGCCGGCCCGCCGGGCAGGTCCCATCGACGACCAGCGGGCATGCCTCACCGTCCTCGGGCCCGCCGCAGGTCACGATCTCGAAGGCGCCCGCTCCGGGCGGCGACAGATCGAGGGTCGTGGGATCGAGCGAGTCGTCCTCCACGAGGATGCGCGGGCGCCGGGCGGTGGTGCGGATCAGGTAGCCGTTGCACGATCGCTGCTGCATGCGATCACGGTGACCTGAGGGCGCCGGTCGCGGCCAGGGCCGAACGGCCCGATGTCAGTGGCCGGGCGTGAAGGTGAGGGGGAGCTTCGACGGGCCCCAGATGCCCACTGTTGCCGGCTTGAACTCCACGGGGGCGTACGTGCCGAGGTCGGGCAGGCGGCGGGCGAGGAGGGGAAGCGCTTCCTGGAGCTCGGCACGGGCGAGGTTCGCCCCGAGGCAGAAGTGGATGCCTGACCCGAAGGTCATCTGCGGCTTCGTCGACGGCTCGCGGGTGATGTCGAACCGCATCGGCTCCGGCCACACCGACTCGTCGAAGTTGGCGCCGGCGAGGCTCGTCGCCACGAGCGTCCCGGCCGGGAACAGCACGTCGCGGTACTCGATGTCCTCCGACGCCACGCGGGCGGTGCCCCGCACGGCGCCGAGGTAGCGCATCGACTCCTCGACCGCCCGGCTCGCGAGGTCGGGCTGGTCGGCCAGCAGCGCCCACTGCTCGGGGTGCTCGGTGAACAGGGCCACCGAGCACGCGAGCTGGTTGCGGGTCGTGTCGGTGCCGGCCATGAGCACGGCCTCGGTCATCATCACGAGCTCGTCGGTCGACATCCGATCGCCGGCCTCCTCGGCCGCGATCATGTCGCTGAGGAGATCGTCGGCCGGCTTGTCGCGGCGGTCGGCGATCATCGCCCGGACGTAGTCGTCGAGCTCGGCCGACGCCGCCTTGATCCGCTCGGCGTCGTTCTCGATGTCGTTGTTGAAGATGCGGAAGATGTCGGTCGCCCACGCCGAGAACAGCTTCCAGTCCTCCTTCGGCGCCCCGAGGAGCTCGCAGATGATGGGGATCGGGTACGGGTCGCACACATCGTTCACGAGCTCGATCCGGCCGGTCGGGACGAACGGGTCGACCAGGCCGTCGATCACCTCCCGCATGAACGGCCGGAGCCGGTCGGCCGCCTTCGGCGTGAACGCCGGCGCCGCCAGGCGGCGGAGGCGGGCGTGCTCGGGACCCTCCATCGAGAGGATGGACTGGCGATCGCCGCGATCGAGGACGTCCTCCTGGACGCCCTGCATCTGCGGCAGGACCGACAGCGCCGAGTGGAACCGCCGTTCGCGCAGGATGGCGACGACGTCCTCGTAGTCCATCACCATGTAGCCGAACGGCATCCGGGCGATCCAGCTTTCGCCGCGGATGGCGTTGAAGGTGGCGATCGCCTCCGCCCGCTCGAGCCCGAACAGGTCGACCTCGGGCAGGTCCAGCTCGTGCACGGAAGTGGCCATGCGGGAGACGCTACTGCTCAGCCGAGCGCGGACAGCCGGTCGCCCAGGTCCTCGACCCGCCGCCGAGCCATCGTCCGGGCCGCCCGGACCACGGCCGGCCGGCGGGACGGGTCCATGGCGTTGGCGCCCATCGCGCTCGCCACCTCGCCGGTCGGTTCGAAGGTGACGACGGGGATGTTCCGGCGGCGGACGCGCTGCACCTCGAGCGCGAGCTGGGCCCGACCGGGTCCGTACCGGGAGAGCGGGGAGCTCACGACGACCAGGTCCGGCCGCTGCGGTGCCACCTCGGCGACGTTGGTGAAGGAGTGGGCGCCGCCGTCGACGTAGCGGGCGCCATCGATCTCGACGGGCGCGAACCAACCGGGGATCGCGCACGACGCGGCGACGGCCTCCCCGACCGTCGCCCGGGAGGGGTCCCGGCCGAAGACCACGAGCGCGCCGTCGTCGAGGCGCACCGCGCACACCCACAGCGAAGCCGCCGGCCAGCCCGCCGGGTGGAGCGCCCCGATCCCGCCGCTGATGTCGTCGGTCGGCACGGACCCGGCGGGCAGCAGCCCGGCGAGCACCGCCCCGGGTCGCACCCGCCACGGCCGCCGCAGGGCGCCGGCCAGCGCGCCGAGTCCCGCCGGCGGGCCGAGTCGGGCGCGGGGCCGGCGGGGGACCGGCGGCGGCGCGACCGGTGCGCCCGCGCGGCGCAGCACGTCGCGCCCCTCCTCGCTCAGCTGGTCGCCGAGGGCGCGGGCGGCGAGGTCGGGCGCGGGGAGCCCGGCCCGGAGTGCGGCACCGGTGGCGGCGCCCGCCGACGTGCCGACCACGAGCGCCGCCGACCGCGGGTCCCAGCCCGTTGTCTCGGCGAGGGCGGCGAGAACGCCGGCGTGGAAGGCGCCGCCGGTCACGCCCCCGGCGCCCAGCACGAGGGCGACGGTCGGCACCGGGCCGTTCTACCGCACGGGGGTGAGCGCGGCGACCTCCTCGGCGACCAGCCGGTACGACTCCAGCCGGTCGGCGTGGCCGTGGGTCATCGTCGTGATCATGAGCTCGTCGGCGCCGGTCCGCTCCACGAGCTCGGCGAGGCCGGCGCGCACGGTGGCCGGGCTGCCGACGACACTCGAGCGCCCCACGCCCCGGGCGATCTCCCGCTCGGCCGGGGTGAAGGTGTGCTCGGCCGCCTCCTCGGGCGTGGGGTAGCGGCCGGGTCGGCCCGTCCGCAGGCGCACCATCGCGAGCCGTCCCGGGCCGGCCAGCCACTGGGCCCGGGCATCGGACTCGGCGCAGATCACCGCGACGCCGAGCATGAGGTAGGGGTCGGCGAGCACCTCCGAGGGGCGGAACGCGTCGCGGTAGGCCGCCACCGCGGCGTCGGTGTTGCCGGCGGAGAAGTGGTGGGCGAAGGAGAACGGCAGCCCGAGGGCGCCGGCCAGGCGGGCGCTGTAGTCGCTCGAACCCAGCAGCCAGATGGCGGGCTGGTAGCCGAGCCCGGGCGTGGCGGTGATGCGGGCGAAGGGGTGATCCTCGGGGATCGTGCCGTTGAAGTAGCCGAGCAGCTCGGCCAGCTGGGAGTCGAAGTCGTCAGCCATGATCCGCTCGCGCGACCGGCGGAGCGCGAGGGCGGTCACCTGGTCGGTGCCGGGCGCGCGGCCGAGACCGAGGTCGATCCGCCCCGGATGCAGCGCCTCCAGCATCCCGAACTGCTCGGCGATCACGAGCGGGGCGTGGTTCGGCAGCATCACGCCACCGGAGCCCACGCGGATGGTGCTGGTGGCCGTGGCGGCATGCGCCAGCAGGACGGCGGGCGACGACGAGGCGATGCCCGGCATGTTGTGGTGCTCGGCCACCCAGTAGCGCCGGTAGCCGAGCCGCTCGGCGTGGGCCGCCAGCTCGATCGAGCCCTGGAGCGCCGCCCGCGGCGAGGAACCCTCGCCCACCGGCGAGAGGTCGAGCACAGAGAGCACGGCGCCCAGCATCCCGTCGTCCAACGATGCCCGCGGCACCGATGTTCCGGCGGCCGCTAGCTCGGCGTCCACGGCGGGACCGGTGGTGGCAACCGGGCCAGCGCGTCGCGGACGCGCTCGCCGATGACGACCACGGAGTCGTTCTCCTGCACGATCGTCTCTGCCCGCTGCCAGCCGCTGATCGCGCTGATGGTGCCGCCGCCCGCCTCGAGCACGCGGCCGGTCACGCCGACCGAGCGGGGGCCGGCGAGCCAGACGACGACGGGGGAGACGAGCTCGGGAGCCATCGACGGGTTGTCGCCA
>DATLFP010000019.1:0-7710 GCA_035540955.1 Acidimicrobiales bacterium | reverse complement strand
ATCGGCATCGACCTCACGCCGCAGTTCGTGGAGGTCGGGCGCCTGCTCAACGCCCGGACCGGACTGGACTCGCTCGTGGAGCTCCGGGTCGGTGACATCACCAGCCTCGATCTCGAAGACGGCGCCGTCGACCACGTGTGGACCCAGCACGTGGCGATGAACATCGCCGACCGGCCCTCGCTGTACCGCGAGATCCGTCGGGTCATGAAGCCCGGGGGACGGTTCGCGCTCTTCGACGTGATCGATGGCGGCGGTGGCGAGCTGCTGCTACCGGTCCCATGGGCGACCGAGCGGAGCCACAACCACCTGGTGACCCGGGATCAGCTCCGCTCCCTGCTCGAGTCCTCGGGGTTCCGCGTCGACCTCGACGAGGACCCCGCGCCCGAGCTGCTCCCCGCCATGCAGAAGATGCTGGAGGGGCCGCCTCCCCCTCATGGGCTCACGACCGCGGTGTTCATCGACGACGTCGAGACCAAGGGCCCGCGCTACATGCAGAACCTCGCCGAGCACCGCACCGCCCTCTCGCTGATGGTGTGCACCGCCCTCTGAGCCGCCGGTGGGACGTCCCGAGGACACCGCTCGTCGCTAGTAGCTGAAGGTCGTGGCCGCCTCGTCGCAGATCCAGCTCCACATCGGCACCGTCCCCTGGAGCTCGGCACCGCTGATCAGCTGCGCCTCGTCGAGCTTCTTGGCGTTGAAGCAGATCGGGCAGACGTAGTACTGGCCGCCCGCCGCCTCGAATCGCTTCATCAGGTCGGGCAGCGGCGGGCAGCCCTCACAGGCCACACCGACGGCAACCCCATCGAGCGCCAGGCGGACTGCTTCCTTGGTGAGGAACATGAGGGTCGGACGGCCGGACTCCGCGGCGCCGACGGCGACGAGGAAGGCGACGGTGACCTTCTCGGTGTCTTCGAGCCCGGTGGCCAAGCTGATCACTGCTTTTCCGGTCATGACTTCTTCCCTTCGGTCAGGTGGGGAGGCCGTCCCGGCGGGACGGTCGACGTGCTGTGCGCGGACGCGGGGCCCTCACGGCCTTCGAGCGAGGAAGGCGTAGCCGAACACCTCGAACGCGCGGGCCTTGTCTTCGCCGCCGGCACCGCCGAACGTGTCGGCCGGCGGACCGATCGTCACGCCCACGAAGCCGACGTCCTCGAGCATCTTCTGCCAGCCCGCACGGGGCAGCCCTCCGGCAATTCAGCCAGTCCACAGGTCGATGTCGCGCAACGCCTCGGGTGGCACCGGGCGGCCGTTGGCGATGTCGGCGAACTGCAGCCAGCCGCCCGGCTTCAGCACGCGGTGGATCTCTTCGAACACCGCCCGCTTGTCGGCGCACAGGTTGATGACGCCGTTGGAGATCACGGCGTCAGCCCATCCGTCCTCCACCGGCAGCTGCTCGGCGAGGCCTTCGCGGAAGTCGACGTGCGAGAACCCGAGGGCGTTCGCCGTCTCTCGTGACTTCTCGAGCATCTCGACGGTCATGTCGACGCCCACGACCTGCCCGGAGTCCTCGACCTGGCCGGCGGCGATGAAGGTGTCGAAGCCGGCGCCCGACCCCACGTCGACGACCCGCTCGCCCGGCTGGAGTCGTCGCAGCGAGAAGGGGTTGCCGACGCCGGCGAACGACTCGACGGCGCGATCGGGCAGGGCGTCGACCGCGGGGGTCTCGTAGCCGAGGCGGGCGGCGAGGGGCCGGCCGGTGTGGAAGTGGAAGGAGCGGTGGGGGTCGGTGGCGACCTCCCGGTACTTGTCGCGCACCTGCTCCCGCAGGGCCTCGGGGTCGACCACCAGCTCTTCAGCCATCACTCTCGCCTCCTCCGCCGGCGGCCACGGGCAGACCGGCTCGCTTCCATTCGGGGAATCCGTCGATCAGGCGCCGGGCGCGGAAGCCTCGGCGGCTCAGCTCTCGCACGGCGTCGTCGGCGTACACGCAGTACGGGCCACGGCAGTACGCGACGACATCGGCGTCGGCCGGAAGTGACCGCAGCCGTCGATGCAGCTCGGTGATCGGCACCGACCGGGCGCCGGCGATGTGCCCGGCCTCGAACTCCGCGGGTGGCCGCACGTCGAGCACCACCACCTCGCGCCGCGCCAGCCGGGCGGTGAGCTCGTCGCGGTCGATCACCTCGACGCCCTCCCGATCACCGAGATACGCGTCGGCGAGCCGGTCGATGCCGGCCACGTGGTCGATCGCCACGTCGCGCAGCGCCGACCACAGCTCGCCGACGCGGTCGCTGGCCAGCCCGTAGTAGATGCGGGTGCCGTCCCGTCGGGTGCTGACGACGCCGGCACGGGCCAGCGCCCGGAGGTGGTGCGAGGTGTTGGCGACGCTCTGGTCGAGCTCCTCCGCGATCTCCTCGACCGAGCGGGGGCCCTGGGCCAGGAGGTCGACGATCTCGGCGCGCCGCCCGCTCGCCAGCGCCTTCGCCACCTCGGCGAAGCCGTCGAACAGCGCATCCTTGGCGGCCCGGTCACCCACGGACGGCATTGTCCGTTCTCTCCGCCTTTTTGTCAAGTATTAAAGTGATTACTTGACAAGGAGGCCCATCGAGGGAAGAGTGGGCAGATGGCCGTACGCGACCTCACGTCCCTCCTCGCCGACCGCTCCCTCACCTGGCCACAGCGGCTCACGCGGCTGCAGGGCTGGCGAGGCCACGACGCGGCATGCGCCGATGCCGCACCGCTCGCGCAGCGCATCGGGCCTGCCGTCTGCGCGCTCGGCGCGGGGCTCGGCGCCGTGCTCGAGTCGCCCGCCGTGCTGGCCGTGTTCGCCACGACCGCGCTGATCGGCGCCGTCGCCCCGAACCACCCCTTCGAAGCCGTCTACAACCGGTGGGCCGAGCCTCGGGGCCGCCGACGGTTGCCGCCGAACCGGGCCGCGAAGCGGCTCGGCTGCGCGATCGGCGTGGCGTTCCTCGGGGGAGCCGCCGTCGCCTACGCGATCGGAGCGGCCACGGCGGGGCTCGTCCTCACCCTCGTGCTCGGCGTCACTGCTGCGTTCGTCGCCATCACCGGCATCTGCATCCCGTCGATGATCTTCACGGTCGCGCGGGGCGTCGAGCGCGCCACCGCAGCCTCACTGATCGGCGCGCGGCCACGCACCGGTGTGGGCCAGCCGTGAGCGCGGAGCCGATTGCCTTCGTCGACCAGGGGCTCGGCAACTCGTCCTACCTCCTCGACCTCGGCGGCGGCCGGGGCCTCGTCGTCGACCCCGCCCGCCATCCCTCGGCTTACCTGGCGGAGGCCGATCGGCGGGCACTCACCATTGCGTACGCAGTGGAGACGCACCTGCACGCCGACTTCATCTCGGGCGTCCGCGAGCTGGCGGCGCTGGGCGCGTCACTGATCGTGCCGGGCGCCGGCGGTCACGAGTTCCCCGTCCGCGGCGTCACCGACGGCGAGGAGGTCGACCTCGGCGGCCTGACGCTGCGGGCGTTGGCCACGCCGGGCCACACCCCCGAGCACCTCTCCTACCTCCTCCTCGACGGCGCCGCGCCGGTGGCGCTCTTCTCGGGGGGCTCGCTCCTGGTCGACGCCGTCGCCCGCACCGACCTGATCGCCCCTGAGCAGACCGTGCCCCTGGCGCGCTCGCTGTGGCGGTCGATCCAGGAGCGGATCCTCACGCTCCCCGACGACCTCCCCGTCTACCCGACGCACGGAGCCGGATCCTTCTGCTCGGCGCCCGCCGGCGGCGAGCGCACCACGACGATCGGTCGGGAGCGACGCGCCAACCCGCTGCTCGCCGCGCCCGACGAAGACGCCTTCGTCGAGCAGCTGCTCGCCGGCCTCGGCTCCTACCCGCCCTACTTCCGCCGACTGCGTGACCGGAACCGACGCGGACCCGACCTCTACGGGCCCGGCGAGCCGGTGCTCGCCCGCATCCGTGCCGACCACCTCGACCGCCTCCACGCCGCGGGCGCCTGGATCGTCGACACCCGCCCGGTGGACGACTTCGCGGCCGGCCACATACCCGGCTCGGTGTCGATCGCCCTGCGACCGCAGTTCGCCAGCTGGCTCGGCTGGGTCGTCCCCGATGCCACGCCGATCGTGTTCCTGCTCGGGGCCCGCCAGGATCGCGCCGAGCTGGTCCGCCAGTGCCGGAACATCGGCTACGAGACCATCCTCGGCGAGCTCGACGGCGGCATCGACGCCTGGCGAGCCGCGGGCCGTCCCGTGGCCACGACCGAGCTCGTCGCCGCCGAGCACGTGCAGGGGCCCGTCGTCGACGTGCGGCAGGAGGACGAGTACGTCGCCGGCCACATCCCCGGCGCCGTCCACGCCGAGCTCGGCTCCATCGTCGACGCCGATCTCCCTCGAGGCCGGCTCTCGGTGATGTGCGGCCACGGCGAGCGCGCCATGACCGCCGCCAGCCTCCTCGAGCGCGAGCACGGCCGCGAGGTCACGGTCGTCACCGGCGGGCCGGGTGATTGGACCGCGGCGCACCACGAGCTCGCCACCGGCGCGTGAGCACTCCCGCCTCCGCGGGAGCACCGGTCCGGCTCGGACTGCGGGCGAACCTCGCCCAGTTCAGCCTCCTCGTCGCGGTCAACGCGCTGGTGGGGGGCATGATCGGCCAGGAGCGCACGGTCTTGCCGCTCCTCGCCGAGCAGACCTTCGGGCTCACGGCCGTCACCGCCGCGACGACCTTCATCGTCGCGTTCGGCGCCACCAAGGCCGTCACCAACCTCGCCACCGGTGCGCTGAGCGACCGCTACGGTCGCAAGCCGATCCTGGTCGCCGGCTGGCTCGTCGGTGTTCCCGTCCCGCTGCTCCTCATGTGGGCGCCCACCTGGGGATGGGTCATCGCCGCCAACGTGCTGCTGGGCGTCAACCAGGGGATGACGTGGTCGACGACCGTCATCATGAAGATCGACCTCGTCGGCCCGTCCCGCCGCGGCCTCGCGCTCGGACTGAACGAAGCGGCCGGCTACGGCGCCGTCGCGCTCACTGCGCTCCTCACCGGCGCCATCGCCGCCCGCCACGGACTGCGCCCCGAACCCTTCTACCTCGGCATCGCCTTCTCCGCCCTCGGGCTCGGCCTCTCAGCGTGCTTCGTCCGTGAGACCTCCGACCATGTCCACCACGAGATTTGCGCCGGTGGCGCGACCTCGGGCCGCGAGCGCTTCACGACGGTCTTCGCCCGAACCTCCTGGCGCGACCCGTCCCTCGCGGCGGTGAGCCAGGCCGGCCTCGTCAACAACGCCGTCGACGGGCTCGCCTGGGGCATCCTGCCCCTGCTCTTCGCCGCCGAGGGCCTCCCCGTCGGTCGCATCGGGGTGCTCGCCGCGCTGTACCCCGGGGTGTGGAGCGTGGGCCAGCTCGTCACCGGAGCCTGGTCCGATCACGTCGGGCGCAAGCCGCTCATCGTCGCCGGCATGCTGCTGCAGGGCGCGGCGCTCGCCTTCATGGCCGCCACCACCGGCTTCGCGCCGTGGGCTCTCGGAGCCGTCACCATCGGTGTGGGGACCGCCCTCGTCTACCCGACGCTGATCGCCGCCGTCGGCGATGTCGCCCACCCTGCCTGGCGGGCGACCGCCGTGGGCGTCTATCGGCTCTGGCGAGATGCCGGCTATGTCGTCGGCGGCCTGCTCGGCGGTGTCGTGGCCGACGCCCTCGATCTGCGCGCTGCGGTGTGGACCGTCGCCGCGCTCAGCGTCGCGTCCGGCATCGTCGTCGCGCTCCGCATGCGCCCCGACGATCACCCCTCGATGGTGCCCCCTTCCCGCGGGTAGCGGGACGCTCCGGCGGCAGGCGGCCCCGGCACCCAGCGACCAGCAGGCAGCCACGAATCGCGCCATCATCACGGCATGGGACAGGTCGACCGGTGAGAGGGACGTCACCGATATCCCGGTCGAGCCTCGCCGTTCACGACCTCGGCGGCCCCAGACACGCCCGTCGCGCACCGGGGAAGTAGCGATGTCCCTGGCAGCGTCGACGGCTGCGTTCGTCACCGCCGCCGGGGTGCTGACTGTCGCCGGCGTGCACCTCGTTCGCGCGAGTGACGAGATCGCCGAGCGAGCCAGGCTCTCGCGGCTGGTGGTCGGCATGCTCCTCGTGGCGGGAGCGACGTCGCTGCCCGAGCTCGTCACCGACGTGACTGCCGCGGTGGCCGACTCCCCCGACCTGGCGGTGGGCGACCTGTTCGGCAGCAGCATGGCCAACATGGCCATCCTGGCCATCGTCGACCTCCTGAACCGGCAACGCATCTGGCCGAGCGTCGAGATCGGGCATGCCCGAGTAGCAACGGTGGCTCTCGCGCTCACCGCACTCGCCACGCTCAGCGTGCTCACCCCCACCGGCATCGCGATCGGTTGGGTCGGCGTGGACACGCTGGCCGTCGCCAGCTCATACGTCGCTGCAGTTGCATGGATGCGCCGCTCTCCCACCGGCCGCTTCGGTGAGAGCGAGGTGCTGCCGGTGCCGACCGGGTGGACGAGACGCGAACGCGGCGGACTCCGGCCGGCGATCGTCCGATTCGCTGTCGCCTCTGCGGTGATCCTCGTGTCGGCCCCAGTGCTCGCCTACTCGGGTCGCGACATCGCCGTCGCCAGCGGGATGGGCGAGACGTTCGTCGGGACGGCGCTTCTCGCACTCTCGACCTCGATGCCCGAGCTCGTGGCATCCATCGCCGCCGTGCGCATCGGCGCGCAGGATCTCGCGGTCGGCAACCTCTTCGGTAGCAACGCGTTCAACATGGCGGTGCTCGTGTTCGTCGACGCCGCGTACACGCCCGGTCCGTTGCTGGCGGCAGTCGACCCCAGCGAGGCAGTAGCCGGCGTCGGCGCCATCCTGTTGATGGCCCTCGCCCTCGCCGCGCTCGTTCACGGCACCGAGACCCGAGTGCGCCGCCTCGAACCCGACGCCATCCTGCTCCTCGCCGTCTACGTCGGAGCGCTCTACGCGGTCTGGACCGTGCGTCCGTGAGCCGGCCCGAGGCTGCCATGGCCGAACCATGGGCGGTTGATGGCAGCACACTGGCGGCGGCGTTCGGGACCGACCTGCGCACCGGCCTCAGCGGTGATCTGGCCGCGCAGCGCTTGCAGACCGTCGGCTCGAACGCGCTGATCGAGCAGAAGCAGCCCGGCGCCGGACACATCTTCGTCCGCCAGCTCGCCAACACGATGACCGCCGTGCTCGCGCTGGCCGGAGTCGTCACGTTCGTCATCGGCGACGTGACGGACACGGTCGTGATCGGCGTGATCGTGGTGCTCAACGCCGTCGTCGGCTTCGTCCAGGAGGTCCGAGCCGAGCGAGCCATGGCCGCCCTCAAGCAGCTCACGACCGGCACGGCGCGCGTGGTGCGCGACGGCCATGTCAACGACGTCCCGACGCCTGAGGTCGTTCCCGGTGACCTCGTCGAGCTCGGCGCCGGCGACATCGTTCCGGCCGATCTTCGCCTCATCGAGGTGCACGGACTGCGCGTCAACGAAGCCGCTCTGACCGGCGAATCCGAGTCGGCGGCCAAGACTGCCGACGCGCTCGGACGTTCCGAAGGCTCGATGATCGCAGACCGCCACAACATGGCGTTCAGGGGCACGGCCGCCACCTACGGGCGGGCGCGGGGATTGGTCGTTGCAACCGGGATGACGACCGAGCTGGGTCAGATCGCGGCTCTCCTCCAGGCGCACGCCGTCGAACACACCCCGCTGCAGCGCCGACTCGCGGTGCTCGGCCGGCGCATGGCGCTCGCCGCGATCGTCGTGTGCACCGTGG
>DATLFP010000018.1:0-9788 GCA_035540955.1 Acidimicrobiales bacterium | reverse complement strand
GCTGCGGTAGACGGTGCCGCCCGCCGTCTCGCGGTTCCACTCGCAGGCAGAGATGGCCAGGGGAATGGTGCGCAGCGAGCTGGGTGCCCCCCAGATCGCCGTCGCCGAGGCCGTGACGGTCTTGCCGCTGAGGAGGTCGAGCGCCGGCGACGGCGATCTGGGGGTCACCCAGCTCGCTGCGCACCATTCCCCTGGCCATCTCTGCCTGCGAGTGGAACCGCGAGACCTCGGGCGGCACCGTCTACCGCACCTCGCCGTACGACATGGGCGACGAGGTCACGATCATGTTCCACGACGGCAAGGGCAAGGACGACTGCGCAGCGGTCGCCGGGATGGACAGCAACGGCGACGGCAAGCTCCCCGGTGGCTTCGGGTGGCTCGTCCCCGACGGGTCGTGCGAGGTCCTCACCAGTGCTGTCGGTACGACCGACTGGGCCGCCGGCGACCCCGGCGTGAACCCCGAGTGCGGGGCAGCTTCGCTGGCCGCGCTCCTCGGCACGGTGGTCGCCGTCCCGATCTTCGACGACTTCTGCAAGAACAACGCCGCCGGCTGCCCGACCTTCGTCCAGGGCGACAAGTACGAGGTGGGTCGTTACGCCGCCCTCTATCTCACGGGCTACGACCTCGGCGGGCCCCAGTACGAACGGTTCGACCCCGCCTACCGCAGTGCAGCCCCCGACTGCGGCACGCAGAGCCAAGCCGACAACTGCATCACGGGCTTCTTCACCACCGACGTCGTCGATGGCGGCGACCTCGGCGGCCCCAACGGTGGCGTGTTCGTCATCCGACTCATCGACTGAACCCTGAAAGGCGGCGACATGAACCGCAGGCTCATCGGCCTCCTGGTTTCACTGGCCCTCGCGACCGTCGGCACGATCGTCCTCGTCGGCTACGTGCGCTCTGCTGAGGCCCGGGCGCTGGAGGGCGAGCAGCTCGTCGAGGTCCTCGTCGTCACCGACCGCATCGAAGCGGGCACCACGGCGGCCGACGTGGCCGGCTCCGTCCGCGCCGAGGAGGTTCCGGCCAAGGTCCGGGCCGCCGGCGCTCTCGGCGACACCGCCGACCTCCGAGCCCTCGAAGGGCTCGTCGCCGACGTCGACCTCCTGCCCGGCGAGCAGCTCCTCCGAGATCGATTCGTGGCGCCGGCCGTCGTCCAGCGAGGCGACGTCCCGGCCGGTCTGCTCGAGGTGACCCTCTCCCTGGCCACCGAGCGTGCTCTGGGCGGCCGAGTCTCCCCCGGCGAGACGGTCGGCGTCGTCGGTTCCTTCACCGACAGCCAGGGCACGGCCACGACCCGGATCATCCTTCACAAGGTCGTCGTCACCGCCGTGCAGCTCGGGGTGGGCACCACCGACGACATCGATGACGAGAACGCCGAGTTCCCCAACAGCAACGTCCTCGTGACCCTCGCCGTCGATGCGCTGTCCGCCGAGCGGCTCGTGTTCGCCGCCGAGCACGGACGGGTCTGGCTCACGTCCGAGCCCCTGGACGCACCCGAGACCGACTCGGGCGTGCAGACCTACGAGACGGTGATGTCATGAGGCCGCTCGCCATCCTCGTCGAAGATCAGGAGGTCGAGCGCCGCGTCCGTGAGGCGGTGGGCGAAGACGACTTCCGCCGCTCCGTCGCCGTCGTGCGACCTCGTTCCGACGTGACCCCCGAAGTCACCGCCAAGGAGCTGGCTGCAGCGGCGATCGACCTCGTGCTCGTCGGGCCGCCGGTCGAGCCGGCCGACGCACTGCGCATCGCCGAGATGATCGACCGCGACCACCCTGAGATCACCGTCGTGCTGATCGCGACGCCGTCGCCCTCTCTCTGGGAGCAGGCCGTGCGGGCGGGCGTGCGAGACATCCTCACGCCCGGTGCGCGACCCCCGGCCTACCGAGCGGTGATCGATCACGCTCTGCACGCCGCTGAGGTCCGCCGCTCGAACATCATCGACATCAACGACGACGGCGGCCGCCACGAAGGGAGGATCATCACGGTCCTCTCTCCCAAGGGTGGCGCCGGCAAGACGACCATCGCCACCAACCTCGCCGTCGGGCTGGCGATGCTGGCGCCCGACGATGTCGCATTGGTGGATCTCGATCTGCAGTTCGGCGACGTCGCCTCGGCGATGCAGCTGCTGCCCGAGCTGAGCCTGGCCGATCTCGCCCCCGGAGAGGCGCAGCAGGACCCGTCGAAGGTGAAG
This sequence comes from Acidimicrobiales bacterium, assembly GCA_035540955.1. Classification (GTDB taxonomy): domain Bacteria; phylum Actinomycetota; class Acidimicrobiia; order Acidimicrobiales; family CADCSY01; genus DATLFP01. The sequence goes on along the minus strand of DATLFP010000018.1, from coordinate 7,597 downwards.
CTCCTGCTCACCCATCACCCCGATGGGCTCTTCGCCCTGTGCGCTCCCGACGACCCAGCGGCCGCCGACAACATCTCCGCCGACGACATCGGACCCGTGCTCCACGCCGTCGCCGCCGACCTCCGGTATGTCATCGTCGACACCTCCGCCGGGATCGACTCGCAGACGCTGGCAGCGATCGAGGTCTCCTCTGATCTCGTTCTCGTCGGCGCGATGGACGTTCCCAGCGTGCGGAGCCTGCGCAAGCTCATCGACGCCCTCGACCGCATGGGACTCACCAAGGCGGAGCGCCTCGTCGTGCTCAACCGGTCCGACAGCCGCGTCGACCTGGACGTCGACGACATCGCCGCCGCCATCGGACTGCCCATCGCGGTGTCGATCCCCAGCTCGCGCTCGGTGCCGCTGTCGATCAACCACGGCTGCCCGGTGCTCGTGTTCGATCCCCGCTCACCCGTCGTCTACCCGCTCCGCGAGCTGGTCTCGCGCCTGAGTGGCGAGCCGCTGCCGGCTTCCGGTTCCCACTCGCTGTTCCGGAGGAGCATCAGATGAAGCTCAGTGATCGGATTCGCCAGCAGGCCGCCGACCAGCAGACGACCGCCGTCCCGCAACCGCTGGTCACCGCCGATCCCGTGATGGCGCTGAAGCACCGAGTGCAGGACGCCCTCTACGTGCACCTCGGGTCCCGGCTGTACGACCCGTCCATGTCCGAAGACCAGCTGCGCACCGTCGTTCGGGACGAGGTGAGCAGAGCGCTGGCAACGGAGAAGGCGCCGCTCTCGGCGTCCGAACGGTCCCGACTCCTTGCCGAGGTCACCGACGACGTTCTCGGTTACGGGCCCATCGAGCGCTTCCTCAACGACCCGACCGTCACCGAGGTGATGGTGAACGGACTCTCCAACGTCTACATCGAGCGGGGCGGGATCCTCCACCGGACCGATGTGCGGTTCGCCGCCGAGGAGCACCTCCGCCACGTGATCGACCGCATCGTCGCCGCCGTGGGCCGTCGCATCGACGAGTCCTCGCCGATGGTCGATGCCCGGCTGCCGGACGGCTCCCGCGTGAACGCCATCATCCCGCCGCTCTCCGTCGACGGTCCGATCCTGACGATCCGGAAGTTCGCGCACGAGCGGTGGGGGGTCGATGACCTCGTCGGCTTCGGCACGCTCACCGCCCAGATGGCCGAGCTCCTGTCCCGGTGCGTCGAGGGCAAGCTGAACGTGCTCGTGAGCGGCGGCACCGGCACCGGCAAGACCACGCTGCTCAACGTGCTGTCGTCGTTCATCCCGCCCGACGAGCGCATCGTCACCATCGAGGATGCGGTGGAGCTCCAGCTCCAGCAGGATCACGTCGTCCGCCTCGAGAGCCGACCGCCCAACATCGAGGGCCGGGGTCGGGTCGAGATCAGGGACCTCGTCAGGAACTCGCTCCGGATGCGACCGGATCGCATCATCGTCGGTGAGGTCAGGGGAGGCGAGGCCCTGGACATGCTCCAGGCGATGAACACCGGCCATGAGGGCTCCCTGTCGACCGTCCACGCCAACTCACCCCGGGACGCGCTGAGCCGGGTGGAGACGATGGTGCTGATGGCCGGCCTCGAGATCCCGTCCCGCGCCGTTCGCGAGCAGGTGAGCTCGGCCATCGATCTCATCGTCCACCTCTCCCGCCTCCGCGACGGCACCCGGCGGGTCACCCAGGTCACCGAGGTCGTCGGCATGGAGGGCGAGGTGATCACCCTCCAGGACATCTTCCTGTTCGACTACAGCGCTGGCGTCGATGAGCGGGGCCATCACCTCGGACGAGCGATCCCGACCGGCATCAGACCGCTCTTCGGCGACAAGCTCGCCGAGCGGGGCGTCACCGTCCCGGCCGAGCTGCTCGGCCCGCCCCTCCCCCTCCGGAGGGCACGGTGACCCGGCGGCAGCGGCGCGTCGGCCTCCTCCTCGCCGCGACCGTTGCCGCCGGTGTCGCCGTTGCCGGGACCTCGGTTGCCGCCGACGACCTCGCCGTCGTCGAACAGGACCTCTCCGCGCATCCGGCCGTCACGCTCGTCCTCGCCGGACCGTCGCTGGCCACCGACGCCGACCTCCCCGCCGAGGCCTTCGCGGTCGTCGAGCACGGACGCCGCCTCGACGTCGCCGTCGAACGGCTCGACCAGCGACTCGACGTCGTGCTCGCCATCGACACCTCCGGCAGCATGCAGGGCGAGGCCCTCGCCGCCGCCCGGTCTGCGGCCGCCGCGTTCGTGGATCGGCTGCGGCCGGACACGAGCGTCGCGATCCTCGGCTTCGGGCCGACGGCGTCGGTGGTCTTGCCCTTCACGACCGACCGCGACGTGGCGCGCGCCGCGCTGGCCACGATGACCCCGGCCGGCGAGACGGCGCTCTACGACGCCGTCGTCGTCGCCGCCGGCCTCTTCGAGGGATCGACCGGTCGTCGCGCGGTGGTTCTGCTCTCGGATGGGGGCGACACGGCGAGCGCCGTCTCCAGCGATGTTGCCCGGTCGTCGATCGGGAGTGCCGACACCGCGCTGTGGGCCGTGTCGCTCTCCACGCCCGAGAGTGATCGCGCCGCCCTCGACCGCCTCGTCGACGGCACCGGTGGACGGGTCGTGCGAGCCGAGGACCCTGCCGCTCTCGACGACGCGTTCCGCGCCGTGACCGGCGACCTCGCCGGTCGCTATCGGCTCACCTACCGATCCGACTCCCACGGCCCCACCGACGTCGTCGTGAGCGTCGCGGGGTCGTCGGTGACCACACGACTCGCCTACCCGGCAGCGACCGCGAGCGGTGGATCGACGACGGCGGCACCCCCCATCGCTCGCAGCCAGCCGCTCGAGCCGCGCCGCGGTGACGGGCGTCTGCTCGCCATCGGCGCCGCCGCCCTGTTCGCGTCGATGGCGCTCGCCCTCGGCCTGCTGCTCGCGGGAGGGACGCCCGTCCGTCTCGCCGCCCGCCGGGCACCCGAGGAGCGAGGCCTCTGGCGGCGCATCAGCGCACTGGCTGATCGGGCCACCGCCGCCGCCGAGCACGGTCTCGAGCGGCGCGGCCATCGGCGGGGGGTCGAAGCGATGCTCGAGCAGGCCGGCATCAACCTCCGGGCCGGCGAGGCGCTGGTCGTGCTCGCCACGGCGTGGTTCACCGGCGGCGCCCTCGCCGGCCTGGTCGGTGGGCCCCTGCTGGCCCCGGTGGGCGCGGTGGCCACCGCCCTCGCCGGCGTCGGCATCGTGCTCGTGCTCCGGAGCCGACGGCGGGCCGGCTTCGGCGAACAGGTCGAGGATGTCCTCCAGCTCCTCGGTGGCAGCCTCCGGGCCGGATACGGCCTGGTGCAGGCCGTCGACCTTGCTGCACGGGAGCTGCCCGCACCCGCCGGCGACGAGCTCCGCCGCGTGACCACCGAGGTGCGGCTGGGTCGCGACCTCGCCGACGCCCTCGAGGGCGCCGCCGATCGCACCGGCCACGAGGACTTCCGCTGGGCAGTGCAAGCGATCCGCATCCACCGCGAGGTGGGTGGGGATCTCGCCTCCGTGCTCGACCGGGTCGCCGAGACGGTTCGGGCCCGGGCCCACCTCCGCCGCCAGGTGGCGGCGCTGAGCGCCGAGGGACGGGTCTCGGCGCTGATCCTCGGCCTCCTGCCCCCCGGGCTGCTGGCCGTGATGGCACTCCTGAACCCGGGCTACCTCAGCGATCTGGTGGGCAACCGCACCGGCGTGGCGCTGCTCGCGACCGCCGGCGCCCTCATGGCGGCGGGCGTGGTGTGGCTCCGCCACATCGCGCGCCCCGTGTACTGACGAGGAGGGACCATGTCGATGCTGCCGATCGTCGGAGCAGCCCTGGTCGCGACCGCGATCCCGGTCGCGTGGTGGGCGGTGAGCGGTCCCCAGCGCCTCGGGATCGACCCGAGCGTCGCGCTCCGTCGGGGGGCGCGGCCGACCGACCTTCGGGATCTCGAGCTGCAGCCCGAGGGTTCCGCGCGGCTGACCGCGCCAATCGTCGCACTGCTGGCCACCGTGAGCCGGTGGGCGTCACCCGCGAGCGCGGTCGATCGAGTCGAGCAACGGTTGGCGGCCGCCGGGTTGGCGTGGCCGATCGAGCGCTTCTTCGCGGCGAAGCTGCTCCTGCTCGGCGTGGGCGGTGTGGCAGGAGTCCTCCGGCTCGCGGTAGCGCCCAGCCTCGCCATGTTCGTGCTCGCCGGGCTGCTCATGGCCGGCGGCTGGTTCCTGCCCGACGTGATCCTGCGCGATCGCGCCACGGCCCGGATCGAGACGGTCCGCCGTGCGCTGCCCGACACCATCGACCAGGTGACCATCGCCGTCGAGGCCGGACTCGGCTTCGAGGCGGCGCTCGCCCGGGCCGTCTCCGGTGGGGAGGGTCCGCTCGCCGACGAGGTGAACCGCACCCTCCAGGACATCCAGCTCGGCGTGCCGAGGGCCGACGCGCTGGGCAACCTCGCCAAGAGGATGGAGCTGCCCGAGCTGCACCGGTTGGTGAGCGCGATCCAGCAGTCGGAGCGCTACGGCGTGCCGATCGCCAACGTGCTCCGGGTCCAGGCCGGTGAGCTACGGGATCGGCGACGCCAGCGGGCCGAGGAGCACGCGATGAAGATCCCCGTGAAGGTCGTGCTCCCGCTCGTGCTGTGCATCCTCCCGGCGCTGTTCATCGTCGTCCTCGGGCCGGCGGTGATGCGCCTGATGGAGTCCGGGGTCGGCGGCTGAGGCCCCATCCCCACCTCCCGGCGCCGAGGGGTCAGGCGTAGAGCGGCGAGCTCGCCTTCATCCATCGCAGCTGCATGAGCATGCACGACACCGGCGTGGCGTCATCGGACGCCGTGACCTCGAACCACGTGTACTCGGTCCTCGGGCTCTCGCCGATGGCGAGGATGCGCCCACCGAAGTCGTACGGACGGTCGAGCTGCAACGGACCGTCGAGGTTGGCGATCTCGATGGCGCCGAACAGGCCGACGCCGCCGCCGGTCTCCGCCACGATCGGCCCGATGTGGGCGACGGCCGCGGTGTAGAGCACGTGGACCAGCTGCTGAGGAGCGACGACGGCGCCGCCCCACGGCGAGTCGCCGCGGTACCAGTCGAGCGGCTCGGTGACGAGGGCGTTGTCGAGCAGCATCTCCTGACGCGTGACGCCGACATGATGGCGCGAGGTCGGGATCTCGTCGCCGGCGGCGAGGCCGGCCAGGATGCGGGGCGACTCGGCGGGATGGGCGGCGAGGTCACGCGCCCGGAGGGCGGTCGGCGCATCGGGCGAACCCACGGCGGCGGTGCCCTCCCCCACGAGCATCCCGTCGTCGCGCTCGATCCACGCCCGCACCTGGCCGGTGCTGACGTCGCCATCGAGGCCGGCCCGCACCGGTTCCCGGCTCACGGTGGCGTTCTTGAAGTCGATCGACAGCGAGCCGGTCTCGAACCAGTCCTTGCCGAACGCCTCCAGCAGGAGCGGGGGGAACAGGTCGAGGTGGATCGAGCCGGCCACGGTGCCGCCCCGGAAGCCCAGCTTCGTCGCCACGGTGTCGTCGTGGATGCCGCCGCCCTCGTGGTTGGCGGCGTTGATCGACTCGCGGTACTCGCCGACGATCCGCATCACACCCCCGCTCAGGATCCGCCGGTGCGGGCGAAGTCGGCGATGCTGGCGGCCGTCTCGCGGCTGACGTCAGGGCACAGCATGGGGAAGATCTCGGTGCCGTGGATCGTCCCCATGACCTGCCGGCACCGCGCGGGCACGCCGGCCCGCAGCAACAGGCGGTAGAACCCGACGCCCTCGTCGCGCAGCGGATCGCACTCGTTCACGCTGATGACGGTCGGGACGAGGCCGGCGACGTCGTCCTCGGTCGCGAGACCCGGCCACGCCAATGGGTCGCGGGCGTCCCACGCCTCGATGCCGTAGCCGATCCGACCGCGGTTGTTGTGCAGCTCGAGGAGGATGCCGTTGTTCTCCTCCGACGACGGGTTCTCGGCGAGCGGCCACTCCCCGGCGATGTAGGGGCACAGGGCGTAGAGACCGGCGATCAGGCCGAGGTCGCCGTCCCGCTTGAGCCGGAGCCCCGTCGCGAGGGTGAGGTTGCCGCCGCCGCTCTCGCCGGCCACCACGATGCGAGCGGGGTCGATGTGCAGGTCGGCGGCGTTGGCCGCCACCCATTTGAGCCCCGACACGCAGTCGTTGAGTCCGGCCGGGAACGGCGCCACCTCCTCGACCGACGACGGCGTGAGGGCGTTGCGGAAGTCGACCATGGCCACGGCGACGCCCTGGGCGGCGATGATGCGGCCCCACGCGCGGTAGTTGCCGTCGTAGCACGACATGGACTGCATGCCACCGCCGTGGATGTAGTACACGCACGGCAGCACGTCGTCGCCCTCGGGCCGGATGAAGCGGATGTTGATCTTGTTGCCGTCGGGCTCGGACACGACGCGGTGCTCGCTCACCGTCAGGCCGGCCGAGGACGCGATCTCCTCGGTGTCGCACATGCCGAGGAAGGCGGTGAGCACCTCCCGCTGGGCGACCGCTGCCTCGGTCGCCGCCTCGGCGAGCAGCTGGTCCCGGCTCTCGACGTCCCCGAGCGGCATCCCCGCCGGGAACGCGCCCATCACCGCCTTGATCCTCGGGTCGATCCTCGGGTCGGCGGCGATCTTGTTCGTTGTCTCCACGGCCGTCACGGTAATCCGAACGGCACAGGTCCCGTCTGGGCGAGCGGGGTGGCGCGGACCCGCCGGACGCGCCAGGGTGAGCGCCGTGGACATCGCCATCGTGCTCTACGACCGGTTCACCGCCCTCGACGCCGTGGGGCCCTACGAGGTGCTGCGCAACCTGCCTGGCGCCACCGTCACCTTCGTCGCCGTCGAGGCCGGCCCCGTGCGGGCCGACTCGCGCATGCTGACCCTGGTTGCCGACCGTGCCCTCGCCGACCTGCCGGCACCCGAGGTCGTGGTGGTGCCCGGCGGCCCAGGCCAGAGCGACCACATGGACGACGAGGCGTTGCTCTCGTGGCTGCGCACCGCGCACGAGACCGCGCAGTGGACGACCTCGGTGTGCACCGGGTCGCTGCTCCTCGCCGCCGCCGGCCTGCTCGAGGGCAAGCGGGCCACGTCGCACTGGCTCGCCCTCGACGTCCTCCGGCAGTACGGCGCCGAGCCGACGCCGGAGCGGGTCGTCGAGCAGGGCACGATCATCACCGCCGCCGGGGTGTCGGCCGGCATCGACATGGCGCTCGTGCTGGCGGCGAGGATCGCGGGAGACGACGTCGCCCAGGCCATCCAGCTCGGGATCGAGTACGACCCCCAACCGACCTTCGACGCCGGCTCGCCCGCGAAGGCTCCCGCCCACCTCGTCGAGCTGCTCCGCGGCAACAGCCGCCACCTCCTCCAGGGCTGAGCCGCAGCCCGGCTCTGGGCGGTGACATCGCCGCGCCCCGCGGCGCGATCACCGCCCAAACGAAGGAGGGTGGGTCAGGGAGCGCGCTCGTCGACGAGGGCGCTGCGGCGGACCTTGCCGGCGTCGTCGCGGACGAACTCGCTGACCCGCTCGAAGCTGCGGGGGATCTTGTACTGCACGAGGCGTTCGGCGAGGAAGGCGCGCAGCCCGTCGTCGCTGACCTC
>DATLFP010000017.1:0-2380 GCA_035540955.1 Acidimicrobiales bacterium | reverse complement strand
GCGGCCCGCTCGGCGACCCGCAGGGCGTACCCCTGGACGGTGAAGAAGGTGAGGAACTCCTCGATCTCGGTGGCGGCGGCCTTGTCGATCGAGTTGCGCAGGTTGTCGAGCCGGCGGCTCACCTCGGTGGAGATGATGCGGTCCAGGGCGTCCACGATGGCGTCCTCGCCGATGAGGAACGGCCCCGGGGCGCTCCCCTCCCGCAGCTCGCCCACGATGCGCGTGGCGTCGGCCGCCAGCCGGTCGACGTCGACGTCGGCGCCCTCCTGGGTCTGGAGGACCATGCCCGACTCCACCTCCTCGACCCGCCGGAGGCAGTAGCCGTTGATGAGGCACGACCCGGCCCACGTGGCGACCTCGGGCGAGGGCTGCGACGCCTTCTGCTCCTCGATCGCCCGGTTGACGAACTCCGACGCGAGGGGGGTGAGCGGGTGGGCCTGGGCGAGGGTGCGGGCCTGGCGGGACAGGTCCTCGGCGTCGGCCACTACACGCGCCCCCGCGTGCGGGGCCCGGCCAGTGCCCTGGCCACGAACGTTCGCTGCGTTCGCAGCGTCAAGGTCTGCGGCCGCACTCGCCGCCGCAGGCGGCCTCTGCGGCTGCGGACACCGAGGAGGGACAGGGCGGAGGCGGGGCGAGCCCCGCTCGCCCGCCGGAGCACGACCCACCTCGACCGAATGGAGTGTGCGCAGCGAACGAATGAGGTCGAAACATCAGCGACCCTCGTGCCCTCTGATCTGGAGCAGCGGGCCCTGTGGCTCGGGCACGGCGCCGGCGGGGGCGGTCACGCACTCGAGATCGGCCGTCTCCGGGTTCACCTCGTCGGCGGCGTCGACCTCCTCGAGGCGGCGGAAGCTGGGCCAGTGCGTCTTGAGGGCGGCCTCCAAGCCGTAGGTGAGGGTGGCCGACGAGCTGGCGCAACCGTTGCACGTGCCCTTCATCCGCACCTTCACCACGCCGTCCTCCACCGACACCACCTCGATGTCGCCACCGTGCGATTCCACCAGCGGCTTGATCTCGGCCATGGCGGCATCGACCGCCCGCTGCACCTCGGCCTCGGCCTCGGGGTCGAGACCCTCGCCCAGCTCGTAGGCCCGCAGCATCGTGCCCGTGATCTCGTCCCGGGCGATCGACTCGAGGAAGATCTCGCCCCGCCACGACCGGCACATCTCGATGAGCCGTCCCAGGCCCTCGCGGTGGACGGCGTCCACCCAGTCGAGCAGCTCCTCGACCCGCTCGACCACCTTCATGTCGGGGTGGTTGAGCAGCCCGTCGGCCAGCTCGGCGATGTACTCCCACGCCTCGCCGTACGAGAGCTGCTCGTCGTCGTGCCCGATGGTGCTCACGGTGCGACCTCCTCGGCAACGGTGCCGACCTCCTGGCGGACCATGTCCAGGATCGTCTCGACTGCGGCTTCCACCTCGCCCGAGAAGCCGAGGCCGAAGGACCGGTCGCCCGGCTCGATCTCGATCACCACGGTGTCCTCGGGCAGCGCCTTCCAGTAGCGGATGACGGCGAGCGTGTGGTCCAGGTCGATGATACCCCCGACCGCCTCACCGAGACGGTCGATCACCTCCTGGTCGGGCGGCGGCGTGAGGTCGAGCTTGTAGCGGCGGATGGTGCCGGGGGGGTCGACGTCGCGGGGCATGGCGCCCACCAGGACGACCTTGGCCGGGCGCGTCTCCTGGAGCAGGTGGAGCACCCGGTGGGCGGCGTAGGAGAGGTCCTCCACGACCACGTTGGGCGGCCAGTCCAGGTCCGCGATGCGGCGGATGAACTGGGTCCCGAAGTCGAGGTCCCGGAGCCATGGCAGACCGACGCCGCCCACCAGAATCTGGCGGGCGGCGTCGGTACCACCGGAGGTGGCGGCCACTACTCCAGGGTGCACCCGCAGGAGTTCACCTCACGGGTGATGATCCCCCGGCCGGTGTCCATGTGCGTGGTGCACGGCATGCACGGGTCGAAGCTGCGGATGGCCCGCAGCACGTCGATGCCCTTGACCTGCTCGTCGGGCACGCTCTCGAGCAGCGGGGTGTCGATGATCGCCTGCTCGTAGGGGCCGAGGCCGCCGAACGGGTCGCGGGGCGACGCGTTGAGCGTGGACGGTGTGGTGATCTGGTAGTTGAGCAGCTTGCCCTTGTCCATGTGGAGGTGGTGGGCCAGCCAGCCGCGACCGGCCTCCCAGAACCCCATGGCGATGCGCTCGTCCTTGGGGATCTTGTAGGGGGTGTGGACCTTGGTCTCACCCCGCCGCCAGTACTCCAGGGCCTTGAGCATGCAGTTCATGCCGATCGCCGCGGTGAAGGCCATGGAGTAGGCCCGGGCCCGGTTGCGCTCGAGTACTGGCGGCGGGGCGAGACCAAGGTCCACACCCCCTACAAGG
>DATLFP010000016.1:0-4940 GCA_035540955.1 Acidimicrobiales bacterium | reverse complement strand
CGAGCGGGGGATGCTCCTCATGATCGACGAGGTGCAGACCGGCTTCGGGCGGACCGGCGAGTGGTTCGGCTTCGAGCACGCCGGGATCCGTCCCGACGTCGTCACCATGGCGAAGGCGATGGGCAACGGCATGCCCATCGGGGCCTGCTGGGCCCGCCGGGAGGTGGCCGCCGCGTTCGAGCCGGGCGACCACGGCTCGACCTACAGCGGCCAGCCGCTCGCGACTGCGGCCGTCCGGGCCGTGCTCCAGGTGATGCAGGAGATCGACGCACCGGCGCTCGCCCGAAAGGCGGGGGAGCGGCTGCGCGACGCGCTCGCCGCCGTCCCCGGGGTGGCCGACGTGCGAGGTGCCGGGCTCCTGCTGGCGGCCGAGCTGGAACCGGGCCGTGACGCCAAGGCGGTCAACGCCGCCCTGCTCCGGGCGGGACTGGTGGCCAACGCGGTGACGCCCACCGCCATCCGGTTCGCGCCGCCGCTGCTCGTCACCGACGACGAGATCGACGAGGCCGTCGCGATCGTGCGGAGCGTCCTCGCATGACCCGCATGACGCGGCACCTGCTGGATGTCGACGATCTCACCGGCGACGAGGTGCGGGCCGTCCTCCACCTCGCCGGTCATCGCAACCCGCCGAAGATCCTCGACGGGCGCGGGGTCGCGCTCGTGTTCGAGAAGCCCTCGCTGCGGACGAGGAACTCGACCGAGATGGCCGTCGTGCAGCTCGGGGGTCATCCGCTCTCGCTCCAGGCCAACGAGGTCGGCCTCGGCGCCCGGGAGACGCCCGAGGACGTCGCCCGCACCCTCGAGCGGTACCACGCGGCGATCTGCGCGCGCGTGTTCGAGCACGACAAGCTCGAGCGGATGGCGGCCGTCAGCAGCGTTCCGGTCGTCAACCTCCTCTCGGATCAGTCGCACCCGTTGCAGGCGCTCGCCGATCTGCTCACCATCGACCACCACTTCGGATCGCTCGAGGGCCGCACCGTCGCGTACATCGGTGACGCCAACAACGTGGCCCGCTCGCTGGCGCTGGCCTGCGCCCGGACCGGCATGGCCTTCCGGTACGGCTGCCCGCCGGGGTACGGCCCGAGCGACGCCGAGCTGGATCTCGTCGCGGCGATGGGCGGCGTCGTCTCGGTGCATCCGCGCCCTGCCGAGGCGGCCGACGGGGCCGACGTCGTCTACACCGACGTGTGGGCATCGATGGGCAAGGAGGAGGAGGCCGAGGCTCGGCGGCGGGCGTTCGAGGGCTACACCATCGATGCCGCGCTCATGGAGGCGGCGTCGCCGCAGGGCATCTTCCTGCACTGCTTGCCGGCCCATCGGGGCGAGGAGGTCGACGCCGCCGTGATCGACGGCAGCCGCAGCCTCGTGTGGCAGCAGGCCGAGAACCGGATGCACACGGCGCGCGCCGCGCTCATGTTCCTCGTGGAGCTGTCGTGACGGGCAGCGCGGTCACGCCCAACAAGCCCCAACGGCAGCATCGGATCGCCACGCTGCTGACCACCCACGCCGTGGGGAGCCAGCCCCACCTCGTGGAGCTGCTCGAGGCCGAGGGGATCAAGGCCACCCAGGCCACGGTGTCGCGGGACCTCGAGGAGCTGGGCGCGGTGAAGGTCCGCGTGCCGGGCGGGGAGACCGTCTACGCCATCCCCGAGCCCCACGAGCGTCCGGTGGCCGAAGACCACCTTCGGCGCGTGCTCAGCGAGTGGGTGGTCGATGCTGCGTCGTCGGGCAACCTCGTCGTGCTGCGCACGCCCCCGGGTTCGGCCCACGTGGTGGCGTCCGCCCTCGACCGGTCTGCCCTCCCGCTCCCCGGCGTGCTCGGCACCGTTGCGGGCGACGACACCCTGCTCGTCATCGCAGAAGAAGGCACCTCCGGGGCCGAGCTGGCGTCGCGCCTGCGCGCCGTGGCCGGCCTCCCCGAACCCCCCAGAAGCTAAGGAGCAGCAGTGGCCAAGCGAGTCGTGCTCGCCTACAGCGGCGGCCTCGACACCTCCGTCGCCGTGCGGTGGATGATCGAGGAGCTCGGCGTCGAGGTGATCGCCTGCGCCGTCGACGTCGGCCAGGAAGGCACGTCGGCCGACGGCCGGCGCAGCGAGCTGGAGGAGGTCCGCCAGCGAGCACTGGCCACCGGCGCCATCGAGTCGATCGTGGTGGATGCGCGTGAGGAGTTCGCGGACGAGTTCCTCGTGCCCGCGCTCAAGGCCAACGCCCTCTACGAGGGCCGCTACCCCCTGGTGTCGGCGCTGTCGCGTCCAGTCATCGTGAAGCACCTCGTCGCCACCGCCCGGTACCACGGCGCCGACGCGGTGGCCCACGGCTGCACGGGCAAGGGCAACGACCAGGTGCGCTTCGAGGTGTCGACCCGCGCCCTTGCGCCCGACCTCGACATCATCGCCCCGGCGCGGACATGGGGGATGACCAGAGAAGACGCCATCCTCTACGCCTACCGCCACGAGATCCCCATCACGGCGACGAAGGAGAAGGTGTACTCGATCGACGACAACCTCTGGGGCCGGGCGATCGAGTGCGGGGAGATGGAGGACCCGTGGGCGGTGCCGCCGAGCGGTGTGTGGTCGCTGACGAAGCCGACCGCGACCGAGCCGCGCGACATCATCGTCGGCTTCGAGGCCGGCATCCCGGTGGCACTCGACGGAGCCGCCAAGTCGATGTTCGAGATCATCACCGAGCTCAACGAGGTGGTCGGCTCGTACGGGTGGGGCCGCATCGACATGGTCGAGAACCGGCGTGTCGGCATCAAGAGCCGGGAGACCTACGAGTGCCCGGGTTCGCTGGCCCTGATCATGGCGCACGCCGACCTCGAGTCGATCACGCTCGAGCGGGACCTGGCGAGGGAGAAGCAGCGCCTCGAGCCCCGCTATGCCGAGCTGGTCTACGACGGCCTGTGGTTCTCGCCGCTCAAGCAGGCGCTCGACGCGTTCGTCGACTCCAGCCAGCGGCACGTGAGCGGCGAGGTCCGCCTGCACCTCGAGCCCGGGTCGTGCCAGGTGACGGGCCGGCGCAGCGACGTCAGCCTCTACGACTACGACCTCGCCACCTACGACAAGGCGGACGCCTTCCGCCACGAGGACTCGGCCGGCTTCGTCCGCCTGTGGGGACTCGGCATCCAGACGTGGGCGGAGCGCCAGGGCTGGGAAGCGCCGTGATCGGGAGCTCCGGGTCGTGACGCTGTGGCACGGCCGCTTCGAGGGCGGGCCCTCCGAGGAGCTGCTGGGCTACACGGCGAGCCTGCCCTTCGATCGCCGGCTGGCGGCCGTCGACGTCGAGGCCTCGCGCGCTCACGTGCGCGGCCTGGTCGGCGCCGGCATCATCGGTGACGACGAGGGGACTGCGATCCTGGGTGCGCTCGACACCGTCGCCGCCGAGCTGGCCGATGGGGCCTTCCACTTCGAGCCGTCCGACGAGGACATCCACACCGCCGTCGAGCGGCGCGTCACCGAGCTGACACCGGCGGGGGCCAAGCTCCACACCGGGCGCAGCCGCAACGACCAGGTGGCGACCGACCTCCGCCTCTGGGTCAAGGCCGCCATCGCCGACATCGTGCGCCGGACCATCGACCTTCAGGAGGCGCTGCTGATCGGGGCCGAGTCGGCCGGCGCGACCTATCTGCCCGGCTACACCCACGTGCAGCGGGCTCAGCCGGTGCTGCTCGCCCACCACCTGCTCGCCCACGGGTGGGCCTTGGCCCGCGACGTCGACCGGCTGCTCGACGCCCGCCGCCGAGCCGACGTCAGCCCCCTCGGCGCCGGCGCCCTCGCTGGCTCGTCGCTGCCCCTCGACCCCGACGGGACCGCCGCCGACCTCGGCTTCGCGGCGCGCTTCGAGAACAGCCTCGACGCGGTGAGCGACCGCGACTTCGTGGCCGAAACCCTGTTCGTGCTCGCGCTGCTGGGCGTCCACCTCTCCCGGATCGGCGAGGAGTGGGTGCTGTGGTCCAGCGACGAGTTCGGCTTCGTCACGCTCGATGACGGCTACGCCACCGGTTCGTCGATGCTCCCGAACAAGAAGAACGCCGACATCGCCGAGCTCGCCCGCGGCAAGGCAGGACGCCTGGTGGGCCATGTCGCCGGGTTCCTGACCACGCTCAAGGGCTTGCCGCTCGCGTACAACCGCGACCTCCAGGAGGACAAGGAGCCCCTCTTCGACGCGGTCGATCAGACCGCACTGGCGCTCGGGGCGCTGCGGGGGATGATCAGCACGACCACCTTCCACGGGAACGCGATGCAGGCGGCGGCCGACGACTCGACGGCCGGAGCGACCGACCTCGCGGAGCTGCTCGTCGCTCGGGGGGTGCCGTTCCGCGACGCGCACGCGACCGTGGGCGGCCTCGTCCGGGACGCCGTGGCTGCCGGGTCGTCCCTGGTCGATCTCGTCCGCGCCCACCCCGCGTTGGGGGAGGAGGGCGTCGCCCTCCTCGCGCCCGGCGTGTCGGTGACGCGGCGGACGACGGCCGGTGGCGCCGGGCCGGCGGCGGTCGCGGTGCAGCTCGACCGCTACCGGGACCACCTGGCGACGGAGCGGGGTCGGGTCGAGGCGCTCTCGTGACGTCCGAGACGAGCGGCCCCTACGTCCACCATGTCAGGGTGCGGTACGGCGAGGTCGACATGCAGCGGGTCGTGTTCAACTCGCACTACCTCGCCTACTGCGACGATGCCGTCGAGTGCTGGCTGCAGGCCCGCGGCGTGCAGGTCAACGTCGTGGGCTGGGACTTCATGCTGAAGAAGGCGACGATCGAGTGGCAGGGCAGCGCCACCGTGCACGACACCATCGACATCGCCGTCGAGGTCGCTCGGTGGGGCACCACGAGCTTCGATGTCCGGTTCACGGGCACCGTCGACGCGAAGCCCGTCTTCACGACCGTGATCACCTACGTGGGCGTGCGCCTCGTCACCACAGACCGGGTTGCAGCACCAGTGCATCCC
>DATLFP010000015.1:0-12063 GCA_035540955.1 Acidimicrobiales bacterium | reverse complement strand
GTGTGGGACGCGGCCGACCCTCGCGTAGTGGTGGCCCTGATGCGCCATGAGTGGGCATTCGTTGCTTAGTCACCGCCGCGGGACCCTGAAAGCTCGGCCGCAAGCGGCACGGTTCGGGCGTCATCTGCAAGAGTCGTCTGTAACGGGCGAGCATTCGGAGGCGTCATGGGGCGAGTGGATGACTGAATCACTCGAAGTCCATCTCGCGTCTCGTGATGAGATTCCCGACGTCGCCGCTGTGCTGGCTCGGGCGTTCTTCGAGGACCGCATCTACCAGTGGCTGGTTCCCGATAAGAGCCAGAGGCGCCGAAGCACGGAGCGCTTCTATGCCATCTTTGCCGAGGCGTGTTGGACACACGCGAGCGTGTACATCGCCACTGACGCTGCAGGCGTCGCGCTATGGATCCCGCCCGGCCGAGACGTCGTCGCCAGCGACGGGGCGGAGGACTTCGGAAGGCGCCTGCTCGAGACAGCCGGCGACGACAGCGCCGCAACACGCATGGCTGCCCTCTTGGAGGCGCTCGATGCCCATCATCCGAGCGAGCCCTGTTGGCATCTTCCGTTCATGGGCGTCGATCCTCCACGGCAGGGGACGGGCCTCGGCTCGGCACTGCTCGAGGCTGCGTTGCGACGCGTCGATACGGACCGCTGTTCTGCGTACCTTGAGGCATCGTGCCCCGAGAGCCAGCGCCTGTACGAGCGACATGGCTTCGAGACAATGGGTGAGATCGTCGTCCTGGACGCGCCGTCGCTGTATCCGATGTGGCGGGAGCCACGCGCGTAGACGCCGAGCAGCTCGCGCGCTCGACGTGGGCACCGGCGGTGGAGAAGTCTCCTCGACCGCGGCGGCGAATCCGTCCGACCAGAACGACCACCGCGCAAGGCCCTCAAGACGCTCCGTTCTGCGTGCTTGCCGGCTCCGTCGGCGACCGGTCCATTGGACGCTTGATCGGTGCGCCCTGACAGCGGCTCGCCCGCGTCAGCTGATCTCGCAGCTCGCGAGCGCGAGCGCGGTGGGATAGGGCTCGTAGGAGAACGTGATCTCGTCGGTGTCGGAGACGAGGATCTCGTCGAGGCCTTCGCAGGTGAGGCTGCCGTTCCGATAGATGGCCCAGTAGTAGCCGAGGTCTTCGCAGCGGCCCTCGACGCAGACGAGGTAGGCGGCGCCGGAGCTGACGTCGACCTCGTAGGACGACACGCAGCGTGCGCCGCGCGCGGTTGCCAGCGCGTCGTGGGCGCTGACCTTCCGCGGGAGCGTGATCGAGATCGCACAGGGTTCGCTGGCGTACTGGTACGGGGTGTCGCCGGTGACCGGGTAGAAGCCCTCGGCGACGCGGACGGTGGCGTGCACCGTCGCCGGCTCGCCGGCGAGCGCTGTCGGTACGGCGGTCGCGCAGAGCACAACGACGGCGATGGTCAGGCGGTGAGCGAGCATCGGTTCCTCTCTTGCCCAGGGTGGTCACAGGCCGCGCTCGGCGCCTGGGCTCCACCCGCAGGCCGCGGCGGGTTGGCGGAGCCGAAGATCCCGGGACGGTTTTCCGACTCGCCGCCACTGGCGGCTCACGGTTGCGGGTCAGCGCCGGAGTCGCACCGGCTTGCCCGTCGTCGGGTCATCGGTTGTGTACTGCCTTTCGGCGCCCGAGGGTGCCAGACCTCCCAGTGTCACCCCACGCGTCCGCTTGTCATGCATGACACAACCACTACGCGCCTGCTCTCTTGCGCCTCGTCGTCTCCGCCGGCGGGACTCGGTGTGCGCGTTCTGCTGCGCTCCGCACCGACGACCCCGCACACACAGAAGCCGTTGCTGTGCCTGCGACCGCCGGCCGCTCCAGATGAACACATGGCCAGATGATCGGCTCTCGGACCCGTCAGCGCACGGTGGCCTACGCTGCCGTCGACACCGACGAGACGGAGGCCCGATGATCGTTGCCCGGTTCAAGGTTCAGTGTCGGCCCGAGCGCACCGAGGAGGTCGCCGCAGCGATCGCCGCCGTAGAGGCACCAAGCCGCGAGCTTGCCGGTGTCGTTCACTTCGACGTAGCCCGCAGCTTGACGGACCCGAACACTCTCATCGCTGTCGAAGTGTTCGAGGATCGTGATGCGTTGGAGCGGCAGGAGGCGCAGGGCGAGGTCGGCAAGGTGATGACCCTCATCGAGGCGGGGGCGCTCACCGGTGATCCCGAGTGGACGGTCTGGGAAGCATCGGCGGCTGAGTAGGGCCCGAGACCTGCGCGACTGGCGTTCAACGCTGCCCGTCCTCGGCGCCAGATTCGGCGATCTGGTGCGCCGACGGCGCGCACATAACGACGAGTGCCGAGGTGGGAAGGGCTAGCTCCGAACCGGCGATCTGTTTTCCTTCGACGCTGCTGCTGCGCGATCGGTGTCAACGGCGCCTATCCCGGTGCAATCATCCCGATCACGACGCGGTCACTGACACAACCGGCAGGTAGATGGCCGAGCGAAGGGCTCCGGATCCCCTCGATGACTCGCGAGGCCGCCGTTGGCGGCCTCGCGGCGGCCCAGCGCCTCCCAACGGCCGTCTTCGGAGAAGCGTCGCTGGCGACGCCCCACCCTGCGGACGACAACTCACCGCCCGAGGAATCACACAGCCACGGGCTGCACGCGACCGGCAGAGGCCGAACCCGCGAGGGCGGAGTCGATTCGCGCGTTCGCAAGCTGCTCATCACCATCGAGCGCGCCGACGTAGGTCGACACGAGGGTCTCCACGCTGTGGCCCATGCGGCGAGCCACCTCTCCCAGCGGCACACCGGCACCCAGCCATGTCGTAGCCGCGGCGTGGCGGCAGTCGTAGAGCCGCATCGGTCGCCCGGCGGTCAGCGCGATTGCACGGCGAAGGGCGCGTGACCAGTTCGATCCGCTTGGGCGCGTTCCGTTCCGGGTTCGGAACACGAGATCGTCACCGCCGAGTCCGAGCTGTTCGATCCGACCGCGGAGCATCGCCACGAGAACCGGCGGGATGGGAACCGATCGGGGCCCGGTCTTCGGCTCGCCCGGCTCGTCGAACGCGATGTCCGCGGTTGTGACGTCAATGCGACCCCATCCGGCCGTCGGCAGGTGAAGCGACGAGACGCGAACCATGACGACCTCGGAGGGACGAAGGCCGCCGTAGTACATGCACGCCGTCATCACGCGGTACATGCGGCTCGACGGCTGATGACTCTCGATGGCGTCGATCAGGACGGCCATCTTCCCCGGGTCCGGCAGCGCTCGGACGTTGATCGTCCGCTTGGCTCGTGACGCCTTGCGCTGCGCTCGGCCTCTCGGAGCGGGAGGCCACGGATCTGCCTCGATGACGCCGAGCTCAGCCGCACGCCGAATGCACGACTTGGAGACCTTGCGGTACCGACCAGCTGTCGCAGCCCCGAGGGGAGCGCCGCTGTCACCGATACCGAGCTGGCGATCGACCTCGGCGAGTTGGGCCTTGTCGAGGTCAGTGAGCTCGAGGCAGTGCTCGTCGAGCCACTGCTCGCAGCGAGCGTCACCGGTCTCGGCACTCGGGCGGAGCGTCAGCTTGAGATGGGAACGGATCCCCGAAGGAGGCGGCGGCGCTCCCGGCCCGACGAGAAGCGGGACGAGCCGTGCGATCGCCTCCACCGCCGAGTGCCTCGTCCGTGGCGCCCACTCGGACCACTGTTCGGCCAACCACTTCCGCGCCCACGTGTGAGCTCGCATGTGCGGGGGACGCGGTGCCCACGACTCCGGCTCACCGGTGGACCGGTCGAAGCGCTCGCCGGACTGCTGAGCGAAGAGAAGGCCCGATCGGAGGCGTTCGGCCTCGGACTTCGTGCGGAGGGATCGCGCCCGCTGCGTGCCCTCGACGGTCCACCGGACCATCCAGGGCCGCGCCCGACCGTCGCGGCGCCTCTGGATCCCATGGACGGTGACGTCGTCCAGGGGACGCACCGAGCCGGCGTGCTTTGGGCTGGGCATGGGCAAACGGTACAAGTCTGACCGTGACAGGTGCTCTCACCTGGGCGTTCTCTGGTCAGGTCAGCGGCCTCCGGAGCCGTGTGCGGAGGTTCGAATCCTCCCGAGGGCGCTCATCGGTTCGGGGCGGGATCGACGGGTCGATGGCCCGGCGTCCCGCCCGGCTCGTGCGGCGGGCGCCCGCGGGACCTCAGCCACGGGCTGAGGTCCGCGCGAGCCGGACCGCGGGTGTCGCTCCTACTCGTCGACGCCGCCGTCATCCATGCCGTCGTCGCCGAAGCCGTCGTCGCCCGAGTCGCCGGGGAGGCCGCCGTCCTCGGGTGCGAACTCGACGCCGCCCCCGCCCCCGGTGGTCCCGCCGCCGGTCTCGTCGTCCGAGCACGCCGCCGCGCCGAGGAGCAGGGCGAGGGCGGCGACGGAGCCGAGGGCTGTCCTGGTGATCGCACGCATGTCAGTGTCCTCCTGGGGATCGAGCCGATCGCGCCGGCTGGCGCCGGCCTGCTCGATCTTCCCATTACGGACAGGTTACGAATCCTCCTGACCCGAGATCGCCCGCCAGACCCGCTCCGGTGTGACCGGCAGGTCGATGTGGCGGACGCCGAGATGGGCGAGGGCGTCGACCACGGCGTTCTGGACCGCCGGCGGTGCGCCGATCGTCCCCGACTCCCCGATCCCCTTGGCCCCCAAGGCGTTGTTGGGCGATGGCGTCTCCTGGAGCGTCGACTCGAACGACGGCAGGTCGGCCGCCGACGGCAGCGCGTAGTCGGCGAACGTGGCGGTGAGAGGGTTGCCGTCGACGTCGTACAGGAACTCCTCGAACAGCCCCTGACCGATGCCCTGGCCGATGCCCCCGTGGACCTGCCCCAGCGCCAGCAGCGGGTTCACGATGGTGCCGGCGTCGTCCACCGACAGCATCCGCTGCAGCGCGACGAACCCGGTCTCCACGTCGACCTCGACCACGGCGACGTAGGCGCCGAACGGGAACGTCGAGTCGCCGCCCTCGAAGTCGGCCTCGCACCGCAGGGGCGCCCGCTCCCCGACCGTGGCCGCCACCTCGCGCCACCCCACCGACGCCGCCGCCGGAGCGCCCACCACGTGGAACCGGCCGGTGGTGACGTCGAGCACCACGTCGTCGGCGCCCGCCTCGAGCAGGTCGGCGGCCCGGGCCCGGGCCTCGGCGACGAGCGCGTCGGACGCGTCGGCCAGCGCCTGGCCCGCCTTCTGCACCGACCGCGAGCCCCCGGTGATGCCGCCGCGAGGCACGAGGTCCGTGTCGCCGTGGACCACCTCGATCCGCTCGAGCGGCACGCCGGTGCGATCGGCGATGATCATCGCCCACGTCGTGTGATGCCCCTGCCCGTACGGCGACGAGCCGGTGAGCGCCAGGAGCGTGCCGTCGGGTCGCAGCTGGAGCGAGCCGTACTCGCCGCCGGGCATGCCGCCGGTGCGGTCGATGAACACCGAGGTCCCGATGCCCAGGAGGCGAGATGATCCCGCGGCGCGGCGCCGGCCCTGCTCGGCCCGCAGGTCGGCGTAGCCGACGGCCTCCAGCGCCCGCTCGAAGGCGGCCGCGTAGTCGCCGCTGTCGTAGGTCAGCCCCGTCGGGCTGTGCCATGGCTGCTCGTCGCCCCGCAGGAGGTTGCGGCGCCGGACGTCGGCCGGGTCCATGCCGACCTCGGCGGCGAACAGGTCGACGGCCCGATCGACGAGGGCCGACGACTCGGGCCGGCCGGCGCCTCGGTAGGCGACGATCGGGGTCGTGTTGGTCACGACCGCCTTCGACGACCATCGCACGTGAGGCACGCGGTAGGGGCCGGGCAGGAGCGCGCCGGTGCCGGTCACCATGAACGGCCCCATCACCGGATAGGCACCGGCGTCGGCGAGCAGCTCGGCTTCGAGGCACAGGATGGTGCCGTCGCGACGGCCACCGATCCGCACGGTCTGCACCTGCGCGCGGGAGTGGCCGAGGCCGAGCATGTCCGAAGACCGTGACGGCGACCACCGCACCGGGCGTCCCGCCCGCCGGGCCAGGAACGGCAGCAGGAGCTCCTCCGGGTAGGCGCGGGCCTTGGCACCGAAGCTGCCGCCGACGTCGCGGGTCACCACCCGGATCTGCGCCTGGTCCACCTCGTAGAGCTGCGCCAGCTGGGCCCGGATCGGATGGGCGCCCTGGCACGACGCGTGGAACAGCATGCGCCCGTCGTCGGTCCACGCCGCCGCCGCGACGCGCGTCTCGATGGGGCACGGCGCGACCCGCTGGTTGCGGATCGTGCGGGTCACCACGACCTCGCACGACTCGAACGGCAGGGGCGCTTCGCTCCCACCCCGCGCCTGGGACACCAGGTTGGTTCCGGCACCGGCGAACACCAGCGCGCCGTCCTCGAGTGCCTCCTCGGGCCGGACCACCGGGGTGAGCGGCTCGTAGTCGATCTCCACCTGCTCCATGGCGTCCTCGACCGCGGCTGGCGTCTCGCCGACGACGGCCACGATCGGCTCACCGGCGAACCGCACCTCGTCGCGGGCGAGGACCGGCCTGGACATGGCGTCGGGCACGAACCGGGCGATGCCGGGCAGGTCGGCGAACGGCAGGTCATCGGCGGTGACGACGTCGACGATCCCCGGCGCGCCCCTCGCCGCGGTCACCTCCACCCGCGCGAGCCGGGCGTGGGCGACGGTGGAGGTGACGTAGCCCACGTGCAGTGCTCGGTCGAGCTCGATGTCGGCCACGAACACGCCGGCTCCGATGAGCAGGCGGGCGTCCTCGGTTCGCGGGACGGGCGTTCCGATGAGGGGCATCGAGCCGACCGTACCGTCAGACCAGCAGCGCAGCCTCCGCCAGCGGCAGTGGCCGCCCGAGCAGGTAGCCCTGGGCGAAGTCGCATCCGAGCGCCCGGAGCGCCACCAGCTGCTCCTCGCGCTCGACGCCCTCGGCGACCGCCGACATGTCCATCGCATGGGCGAGGCCGATCACGGCGGCGACGATGCTCGTGTCGCCCTTGTTGACGCCGATGCCGGCCACGAAGGTGCGGTCGATCTTCAGGCAGTCCACCGGGAAGTGACGCACGTGCGTGAGCGACGAGTAGCCGGTCCCGAAGTCGTCGATGGCGATGCGCACGCCGGAGGACTTCAGGCGCTCGAGGCTGGCCACGGCGGAGAGCGACGTCCCGCGGGCGGCGCGCTCGAGCATCGCCCGCTCGGTGATCTCCAGGCACAAGGCGCGGTGCGCCACACCATGGCGGCGAAGGACCGATCCCACCGCCTCGGCGATGTCGAGTGAGGCCAGCTGCGCGGCGGAGATGTTCACGTGCATCGTCAGCGGGGTCGGCGATCGGTCGGTCCACTCCCGCAGCTGGCGGCAGGCCTCGTCGAGGACCAGGGCGCCGATCGGCATGTCGAGCCCCGCGTCCTCCGCCACGTCGAGGAACTCGGCGGGCGCGAGGAGGCCGCGCTCGGGATGCTGCCAGCGGAGCAGGGCCTCGAAGCCGACGATCCGAGTGCCGGCGCCGAGCTCGACGATCGGCTGATAGTGCAGCTGCAGCTCGCCTCCGGTGATGGCCGACCGCAGCTCCTCGGCAAGCTGGCGCCGCTCGGTGACCCGCAGGCCGGTGCGGCGATCGTCGCCCCGCCGGGCGGCCTTCACGGCGTACATCGCCCCGTCGGCCTCGGCCAGCACACCCTCGGCGGTGACGCCGTCGTCGTCGACCACGACCACCCCGACGCTCCCGAACACCTGCGTGGTCTCGCCCCCGACCTGGAACGGCAGGGCCACGACCTCCTCCACCCGGCTTCCGAGCGCCTCGGCCGTCTCGACGGAGTCGAGCCCCTCGGCGACGATCACGAACTCGTCGCCGCCGTACCGGGCCACGGTGTCGCCGGGCCGCACGACGTCCTCGAGGCGGCGGGCCAGCTGGCGAAGGAGCTCGTCGCCGGCGTCGTGACCGAGGAGATCGTTCACCGGCTTGAACCGGTCGAGGTCGATGAAGAGCACGGCGGTGAGCCCGGCGCCGGGGCGGGACCGTTCGAGCGCCAGCCGCAGCCGATCGTCGAGCAGGGCCCGGTTGGGGAGCCCGGTCAGGAGGTCGTGGGTCGCGAGGTGGCGGAGCGCCTCTTGCGCGTCCCGCAGCTCGGTGATGTCGTGGGCGCTCACCACCAGGCCCTGGACGACGGGGTCGTCGAGCAGGTTGACGACCGCCACCTCGAGGGGCACCGCGTCGGGCCGGCTGCGATGGTGGAAGCGGGCGTCGAAGGTGGTGGTCCCCGGGGATCGCGTCGCCCGTTCCAGTGCCGCCTGAGCGTGGATCGCGTCCGCCGGCTCGACCCACGCCACGAGCGGGGTGCCCTCGACCAAGGCCGTGTCGTGGCCCAGCACCCGGGTGAACGCCGCGCTCACGCTGCTCACGACGCCGTCGGCGGTGAGCAGCATCATGATCGACGCCGAGTTGTGCACGAGCGTCCGGAACCGCTCGATGGGATCGCCGCCGAGGAGCTCCCAGCGCCGCCGCGCCGTGAGGTCCCGGCCGACGAGGACGACGCCGTTGACCTCGGGATCATCGAGGTGGTTCTCCCCCACGAGCTCGATCAGGAGCCACCGGCCGTCGGCCGTCGCCAGCCGGAGCTCGAGTGGCAGGCCCCGCTCCTTGGCGGCCATGCCGGCGAGGGAGACGAGGGCCATCTCCCGGTCGTCGGGGTGGATGAGGTCGATCCCACTCGTGCCCCGGACGAGCTCGGGGTCCCACCCGAACAGCTCGACGGCGGCCGGGTTGCCGTAGAGGAGGCGTCCCTGGGCGTCGACCACGAAGACGGGGTCGGGAAGTCGCTCCGCCAGGACTGCCGCGAGGTCGTCGTGAGGTTCGTGCACAGGCCCTGCCTGCACCGGACGGTACAAGCAGAATCTGCGAGCACCCAGGCGCGTCCCGCCGGTTCAGGTGCTCCGAGATCCTGTGGGTCAGTCCTGCTCGGTCACCGTGATCGTGTTGATGACCACGTCGGTCTTCGGGCGATCGCCGGCACCGGTGGGCACCTTCTCGATGGCGTCGACCACCTCGAGGCCCTTCACGACCTTGCCGAACAGCGAGTACTGCGGGGGGAGACCGACCCCACTCGGCCCGCTGATCACGAAGAACTGGCTGCCGTTCGTGTTCGGCCCGGCGTTGGCCATCGCCAGCGATCCGATCTCGTAGCGCCCCGGCTTGGGCAGCTCGTCCTCGAACTTGTACCCGGGACCGCCCCGGCCGGTGCCCTCCGGGTCGCCGCCCTGGAGCACGAAGCCCTGGATCACGCGGTGGAAGATCACCCCGTCGTAGAAGCCCTCCCTGGCGAGGAACACGAAGTTGTTGACGGTCTTGGGCGCCGCGACGGGATCGAGGGCGGCGGTCATGGTCCCCATCGAGGTGTCGATCTCGGCGGTGTACCGCTTCGACGGGTCGATGACCATCTCGGGGGGCGATGTGTAGCGCTTGGGCATATCTGCAGTCTGGCGGATGTTCATGGGCGCGAGGAACGAGTGCACGGAACGAGCGAAGGAGTTCTGGACCTCCGATGACCGTTGCCCGCGGGTGGAAGGTCCTGTTCGTCGCGTCGATCGCGGTGTTCCTCGTCGCCATGGACGTGACGATCGTGAACATCGCCTTCCCGCAGATCCTCGCCGACTTCGACACCGACCGGGCCGGCCTCTCCTGGGTGCTCTCCGGCTACAACATCGCCTTCGCCGCCTGTCTGCTCACCTCGGGACGGCTGGCCGACCGGTTCGGCCGGCGCCGCGTGTTCTTCATCGGCATCTGGATCTTCACGGCGGCGTCGGCGCTGTGCGGCCTCGCCCCGAACGCCGAGATGCTCGTCGCCGCTCGCATCCTCCAGGCCATGGGCGGCGCGCTGATCATGCCCGCCTCGCTGGCGCTCGTGCTGCCCGAGTTCCCGGTGGAGCGGCGGTCGGCGGCGATCGGCGTGTGGGGGGCGGTGGGCGGCCTGTCGGCCGCCGCCGGCCCCGTCATCGGCGGCTCCCTCATCGACATCATCGAGTGGCGCGGCCTCTTCTTCATCAACGCCCCCGCGTGCCTCGCCGCCTACCTGTTCGGCCGTCGCCTCCTCGTGGAGTCCCGTGACCCCAACGCCACCGGCCTGCCCGACATCGGCGGCGCGGTGCTCGCCACCGCCGGCGTCGCGCTCTTCGTGCTCGGGATCGTCGAAGGCGATCGCTGGGGTTGGGGCTCGGCTCGGATCGTCGGGGCCTTCGCCGCCGGCGTCCTCCTGCTGCTCGCGTTCACCATCCGCTGTGGGCGGATCGACGACCCCGTGCTCGACCTCGACCTCTTCCGGGCCCGGTTCTTCTCCGTGGGCAACGCCACGTCACTGGTCTTCTCGGCCGGGTTCTTCGCGATGATCTTCGTGAACGTCCAGTTCCTCACCGGCGTGTGGGGCTACGACGCCACCGGCACCGGGTTGGCGATCGCGCCGGGGCCGCTGATGGCGGCACTGGTGGCGGCGCCAGCCGGTCGTCTCGCCGACCGACTCGGGCACCGGATCGTGATCGTGCCCGGAACCATCCTCTTCGCCGCCGGCGTCGCGGCCGCCGCGTTGTGGCTGCCGAGCGAGCCGGCGTACTGGTCCCGCTACTTCCCGATGTTCCTCGTGACCGGGTTCGGCGTGGGTCTCACGATCTCGACCAGCAACGCGGCGTCCAACGCCTTCCTCCCACCCGACCGCTTCGCCATGGGTGGCGCCCTCAACTCCACGGTGCGCCAGGTCGGCGCCGCCCTCGGCATCGCCATCGTCGTGGCCGTGCTCGGCGACGGGACGGCCACCGGCTCCTTCGACGACGCCTTCACCTTCGTCGCCGTCGCCGGGCTGCTGGCGGGCCTGCTGATGTGGGCGCTCTACCGACCGCCGATCGCCCCGGCGGTCAGGCCGGTCTCTGAGGGCCCCGTCGCCGCCGTCTCCTAGCATCCGGACATGGCCGTCGTGGAGGAGACCACCACCACCAAGCGCGAGCGGTGGACGATGCAGTGGAAGGAGCTCTTCGACGAGGTCGTCACGACCGGCCTCTGCACGGGGTGCGCCGGCTGTGTCATCGCGTGCCCCCACGACGTGCTCGGCTACGACCACGCGTCCGGCGGCTACCGGCCGTTCCACCTGGAAGAGGAGCTCGGCGCCGACGACTGCATCCACGGGCAGAAGGGCTGCACGAGCTGCACCCGGGCGTGCCCCCGCTTCCGCGACTGGGAGCCGGCGGCCGACGAGCACCTCTTCGGCAGGGTTCGCCGGGCCGACGAGCAGTCGGGCATCTACTCCGACGTGCTGCTCACGCGGGCCAGCGACGACATGGTCCACCAGGTCGGCCAGGACGGCGGGCTCGTCTCGGCCATCCTCCTGTGGGCGCTGCGGGAGGGCTACATCGACGCCGCGCTCGTCTCGTACCTGGAGGGCGACGGCTCGTCGTGGAAGGCCATCCCCGGCGTCGCCGCCACCGAGGAGGAGATCGTCAAGTCGGCCGGGTCGCGCTACACGTACTCCGCCAACACGCTCGCCATCGACGAAGCGCTCGAGCGCGGCTTCTCCAAGCTCGCGCTCGTCGGCATGTCGTGCCAGAGCTCGGTACCCCCGATCATGTGGAACCGCAAGGTCGGCAAGATCAGCAAGCCGTTCGTGTTCAACATCGGCCTGCTCTGCTCGAAGACCTTCGACGACGCCATCTTCGAAGAGCTCTTCGAGGCCAAGTACGGCCTCAAGAAGCAGGACATGGTGAAGATGAACATCAAGGGCGTCTTCCAGATCTGGATGAAGGACGGCAGCTACCACGAGGTGCCGCTCAAGGAGTGCCACCAGTGGACCCGCGAAGGGTGCAACCACTGCCCGGACTTCGCGGCCGAGCACGCCGACATCTCCACCGGCGGCATCGGCAAGTACAACGACTGGACCCTCACGATCGTCCGCACCGAGCTGGGGCGGGAGATCATCCAGCGCATGATCGCGGACGGCGCCATCCAGGCCCGGCCCGGCGACGACGACCCGGCGGCCATCGAGCTCATGCACAAGCTGTCGATCAAGTCGCGCAAGCGCTGGCCCGAGGCCGCGGCCCCCGAGCCCCGGCTGCTTCCGGCGCCCGTGGCCAAGTGACCGC
>DATLFP010000014.1:0-13286 GCA_035540955.1 Acidimicrobiales bacterium | reverse complement strand
TCAGGGGCGGCGGGTGGCGAGGTCGTAGACGCGGCGCTTGGGGACCTCGAAGGCGGCGGCGACCTCGGCGACGGCGTCGCGGGTGCTGAGCCCGTCGCCGAGCAGCCGGGCGACGGCCGCCGCCAGCTCGTCGTCGGTGGCCGCCGGCGGCGGCGGGGCGCCGCCGACCACGAGTACGTGCTCGCCCCGGGGCTCGACCTCGGCGGCCCGGGCGACGGCCTCGGCGAGCGTGCCCCGCCACACCTCTTCGTGCAGCTTGGTGAGCTCGCGGGCGATGGCCACCCGGCGGTCGTCGCCGAACGCGGCGCGGAGCTCCTCGAGCGTGCGCGCCAGCCGGTGGGGCGCCTCGTAGAGCACGACCGTCCGCCGCTCGCCGGCGAGGGCCGCCACCCGCTCGGCCCGTCCCGAACCCGAGCGGGGCAGGAACCCCTCGAACGCGAATCGACCGGTGGGCAGGCCGCTGGCCACCAGCGCGGCGACGGCGGCCGACGGTCCCGGCACGACCACCACCTCAGCGCCGACGTCGGCGGCCGCCCGCACAAGGCGCTCGCCGGGATCGGAGAGGCCGGGCATCCCGGCGTCGGACACCACGACCACGGTCTCCCCCGCCTGCAGGCGGGCCACCACCACCTCGACCTGGGCCTCCTCGTTGTGGTCGTGGACGGCGAGGAGCTGCCTGGCCTTCACGCCGGCGGCCTGGAGGAGCCGGCCGGTGCGGCGGGTGTCCTCGCACACCACCACGTCGGCCTCGGCCATCGCCGCGGCGGCCCGCGGCGAGAGGTCGTCCAGGTTCCCGATGGGCGTGCCCACGAGGACGAGCCGGCCGATCACCCGATCTCCAGCTCGTCGCCGGGCTGCAGGTGCCAGCGCTCGAACGCGCCGGCCTCGGCCTCGATGACGGCGCGGCACCCGAACCGGGGCCGGCCGATGCGCCGCGGCTTCATCCCGATGACGACGGTGACGACCCGCAGGTCGCGATCGCAGTAGGCGACGTCGATCGGGAACCGCATCCCGAGGGTGTGCACCTGCAGCGCCGGCCGGAGGAGCAGCGCTCCCTCGAAGCCGTCCCGGCCGAGCAGTCCCTTCGCCCGGCGCCGGGCCCCGTCCGCGACCTCGAGCGAAGCGAGCACCTCACCGTCGCGCAGCAGCCAGGGAATGTCGCCCCCTACACGTTGAATCGGAACTCGACGACGTCGCCGTCCTGCATCACGTAGTCCTTGCCCTCGATGCGGAGCTTGCCGACGTCGCGTGCCTTCGACCACGAGCCGAGCTCGAGCAGCTCGTCCCAGTGGATCACCTCGGCCTTGATGAACCCCCGCTCGAAGTCGCCGTGGATCACGCCCGCGCACTGCGGCGCCCTCCAGCCGGCACGGAACGTCCACGCCCGCGACTCCTTCTCCCCGGTGGTGAGGAACGTGCGCAGCCCGAGCAGCCGGTAGGCGGCGTTCAGCAGCGTGGCCACCGCGCCTTCGCCGAGCCCGTAGGCGTCGAGCAGCTCGGCGCGCTCGTCGGCCGGGAGCTGCACGGCCTCGGCGTACAGCTGGACGCACATGGGCACCACCTCGGCCCGCGGCCCCAACGCCTCCCGCACCGGCGCCGCCAGCTCGTCGGCCCGGGCGAGCTGGTCCTCACCCACGTTCACGACCGCCAGGACCGGCTTGTTGGTGAGCAGGAACCACGGTCGCAGCGCGGCCCGCTGCTCGGCGCTCAGGTCCGACCGGTAGACGGGGGTGCCCTCGCTCAGGACCGCGAGCGCGGCGTCGAGTGCGTCGACCTCGGGCTGGAGCGACTTGTCGGCGCGGGCCGCCTTGCGGTGCCGGTCGATCTTGCCCTCCACGCTCTGCAGGTCGGCCAGGGCCAGCTCGGTCTCGAGGGTGGCGAGGTGCTCGACAGGGTCGCTGGCGCCCACCACGTCGTCGTCCTCGAACGCCCGGAGCACGAACACGATGGCGTCGACCTCGCGGATGTGCCCGAGGAACCGGTTGCCGAGGCCCTCACCCTGGGACGCACCGGCGACCAGGCCGGCGATGTCGACGAACTCGACGAGCGCGGGGACCGTCTTCGCGCTGTTCGACATGGCCGACAATCGCTCGAGGCGCTCGTCGGGCACCGGCGCCACCCCGATGTTCGGATCGACGGTGGCGAACGGGTACGCCGCCGCCAGCGCGCTGGCCCCGGAGAGAGCGTTGAAGAGCGACGACTTGCCGGCGTTGGGCAGGCCGACGAAGCCGAAGCGTTCCACGGCGCTCACGGTACCGTCGCCACGCGTGACATCGGAGAGCCCGCGCACCGAGCCCGCCGACGCCCTCGAGCGGATCGCCTACCTGCTGGACCGGGCCCGGGAGAAGTCGTACCGGGTGCGGGCCTACCTGCGGGCGGCGGAGGCGATCCGGGCCCTGCCCGCCGAGGAGCTCGCGATGCGAGTGCGCCGGGGCACGCTGCAGGAGCTCGAGAGCATCGGCCCGAAGACGGCCGCCATCGTCACCGAGGTGGTGGAGACGGGCACCACCGCGTACCTGGCCACGCTCGAGGAGACCACCGGCGTGACGGTGGGCGCCGGCAACGAGCTGCTCGCCGCGCTGCGAGGCGACCTGCACGTCCACTCGACCTGGAGCGACGGCGGGGCCGAGATCGAGGTGATGGCCCGGGCGGCGCGCGACCTCGGGCACGAGTACATCGCCCTCACCGACCACTCGCCCCGGCTCACCGTCGCCAACGGGCTCGACCGCGACCGGCTGCTGCGCCAGCTCGACGTCGTCGCCGCGCTCAACGAGGAGCTCCAGGCCGAGCACGCGGCGGGCACCGCACCCGCGTTCCGGGTCCTCACCGGCATCGAGGTCGACATCCTCGACGACGGCACCCTCGACCAGGACGACGACCTCCTCGAGCGGCTCGACGTCGTCGTGGCCAGCGTCCACTCCAAGCTGCGCATGGAGCGGCGGGAGATGACGCGGCGGATGATCACCGCCATCGCCAACCCGCACGTCGACGTCCTCGGGCACTGCACCGGGCGCATCGTCGTCGGCCGGGGACGGCCCGAGTCGGACTTCGACCCCG
This sequence comes from Acidimicrobiales bacterium, assembly GCA_035540955.1. GTDB lineage: Bacteria > Actinomycetota > Acidimicrobiia > Acidimicrobiales > CADCSY01 > DATLFP01. The sequence continues at coordinate 10,229 of DATLFP010000014.1, read as the reverse complement.
AGGTGGTGTTCCACGCCTGCGAGCGGTTCGGCACCGCGGTCGAGATCAACTCGCGGCCCGAGCGGCTCGATCCGCCCCGCCGCCTGCTCACGATCGCCGAGGAGCTCGGGTGCCGGTTCTCCATCGACACCGATGCCCACGCCCCCGGCCAGCTCGAGTGGCAGGCCTACGGCGCCGACCGTGCCGCGGAGTGCGGCGTCACCCCCGATCGCATCGTGAACGCCCTCGACGCCGACGACCTCCTGAGCTGGACCCGGTAGCCTCGACCTTCCTATGTCGAAGAAGACCTCGAAGCGCCGCACGAAGGCCCGCAAGAGCAAGGCCAACCACGGCTCCAAGCCCAACGCCGGGCGCTAGCTGTAGCGGCGGCCGGGGTAGGCACCCCCGGCCATGGCCGACCTCTTCGAGTCCCTCAGCGATGCCGACGACGCCGGCCTCTACTACGTGAACGACGCCGGACCCGGCATCTCCCGGCGCCGGCGAGGCAAGGGCTTCTCCTACCACCATCCCGACGGCCGGCCGGTGAGCACGGCGACCCGCGCCTGGATCGAGTCGATCGTGATCCCGCCGGCGTGGACCGACGTGTGGATCTGCCCGATCCCCGACGGCCACATCCTGGCCACCGGCCGCGACGCCCGAGGCCGCAAGCAGTACCGCTACCACGAGCGGTGGCGCGAGGTGCGCGACAGCAACAAGTACTTCCGGCTCGCCGACTTCGCCGCCGCCCTCCCCGCGCTGCGAGCCCGCGTCGAGGAGCACCTGCGCCTCCGCGGCCTGCCCCGGGAGAAGGTGCTGGCGGCCGTGGTCCGGCTGCTCGACGACACGCTGATCCGGGTGGGGAACGACGAGTATGCCGTCAGCAACGACTCCTACGGGCTGACCACCCTGCGAGAGCAGCACGCGGTGGTCGAAGGATCGGTGGTGCGCTTCGAGTTCACCGCCAAGAGCGGCCAGGCGCGCGAGATCGACCTGCGCGACCGTCGTCTGGCCACCATCGTCAAGGCATGTCAGGAGCTGCCCGGCGAGGAGCTGTTCCAGTACCTCGACGACGAGGGGCAGCCCGTCGACGTGGGCTCGGCCGACGTGAACAGCTACCTGCGCGAGCTCACCGGCGCGGCGTTCACGGCCAAGGACTTCCGCACGTGGGGCGGCACCGTCATCGCCGCCGAGACCCTCGTCGACCTCGGGCCGGCGGCGTCGGAGCGGGAGGCGGAGCAGCACATCGTGGCCGCCGTCGACGCCGCCGCCGACCGACTCGGCAACACCCGGGCCGTCTGCCGCAGCTGCTACGTGCACCCGGCGATCCCCGAGTCGCACCTCGACGGCACCCTCGCCGAGGCGTGGCGCACCTCCCGCGCCTCGGCGTCGTGCCGGCGCAGCGAGCGAGCCGCCCTCAAGGTGCTGCGGGCGAAGGCGACCGAGGAGCGCGCCGCGGCCTAGGTTCCCGGTGTGCCCGTGCTCGCCGAGCTGACCGCCGTCGACGACGCCGAGGGGTGGCGCGCCGCCGGGTTCAGCGTCGCCGGCGACGGGACCTGCGTGCTGGGCGACGTCGTGGTGCGGCTCGAGGGCGGCGGCCACGGTCTCGGCATCACCGGGTGGGGCTTCGCCGGGCTCGAGCGGGCCGAGCCCATCGACGGCATTCCCACGACCGTCGTCGATGGCGATCGCCCGGAGCCCGTCCCACACGCCAACGGCACCACCTCGATCGACCACGTCGTGGTGCGCTCACCCGACAGCCGGCGCACGACGGCGGCGCTGGAGACGGTCGGGCTGCCGGCCAAGCGCGCGCGCGACATCGGCCGCGGGATGCAGCAGGTGTTCTTCCGCGCCGGGGCGGTGATCGTCGAGCTCGTGGGGCCGGTCGAGCCCGGTGGCGACGGTCCCGCCGGCTTCTACGGTCTCGCCGTGAACGTGACCGACCTCGACCTCACGAAGGACACGCTCGGCGAGCTGGTCACCGACCCCAAGGACGCCGTGCAGCCTGGCCGCCGCATCGCCACCCTCCGGACCCGCGACCTCGGGATCGCCACCGCCATCGCCTTCATGTCGCAACCCGAGCGGCGCTCGTGACCACGCACGAGCGCGAGCGCCAGCGAGCCCCATGGCGCAGAGCGCAGACCATGTCACGGCCGGACGGCAGTCCGGCACGTCGGAGCGGCAAGCCCGCTCGCGAGCGCCAGCGAGCCCCACGGCGCAGAGCGGAGACCAGATAAGTGCTCGACCACGTCTTCACCGATGCCATCGGCGCCATGAGCGACGCCATGCGCGACGCGTTCCTCGAGCGGCAGGCGTTCGAGGAGCGGTTCCAGGTCGACGTGCTGCTCGGCGACCTCACGTGGGAGACCAGCTACGGGCTCCCCGGCGAGGGCATGCCGCCCCGGGTGCGAGCCGACATCACCCTCGACTGGCCGACGTGGGCCCAGACCGCGTACCGCAGCTGGTACATCGGCGAGCCGTTCGAGGAGCCGCCGGAGATCATCGTGGAGATCACGCTGCGCATCCAGCGGCTGGCCGAGCGACCGGATCCCGAGATGGTGCTCGCGGTGCTCCCCGCCGAGAGCCCGCCCATCGGCCTCGAACCGCTCGAGCGATCGGGCCCCACCATCGAGCAGGTGTACGGCCACGACCTCGCCAACGGTGAGTTCGCCCTCGAGGTGTCCTACGAGGGCACCGTGCCGCTCGAGGAGGCCGCCCTCGCCGACGGGTCGATCCTCGACGAGCGGTTCGGCGGCATGGGCGGCTGGGTCGCCTCGACCCTGGTGCGCCTCGGCGATCTCAAGCTCGCCTACCTCCCCCCTGAAGACGACGAGGAGTGACCTGCCCGTGAGTGACGTGGTGCTCGTTGAGGTGGCCGACCGGATCGGCACGGTGACGATGAACCGCCCCGAGGCGCGCAACGCGCTGAACGCCGAGCTGCGGGCGGCGCTGCCGGAGGCGATGCTGGCGCTCGAAGCCGACGAGGGCGTCGACGTGGTGATCCTCACCGGCGCCGACCCCGCCTTCTGCGCCGGCCTCGACCTGAAGGAGCTCGGCTCCCGGCCCCGTCCGGCGCCAGCCGAGGCCGGTGGCCCCGGCACCGACCCCGACCCGGTGGTCACCCGTCCGTTCCCGGCGATGACCAAGCCGGTGATCGGCGCCATCAACGGGGTGGCCATCACGGGCGGGTTCGAGATCGCCCTCAACTGCGACTTCCTCATCGCGTCGGAGCACGCCCGGTTCGCCGACACGCACAGCCGCGTCGGCGTCATGCCCGGGTGGGGGCTCACGGTGCTGCTCCCCCAGGCGATCGGCGTGCGCCGCGCACGCGAGATGAGCATCACCGGCAACTTCATGGGTGCCGAGGAGGCGCTCCGGTTCGGCCTCGTGAACCACGTCGTGCCCCACGCCGAGCTCCTGCCGTTCACCCGGTCGATCGCCGCCGACGTGGCCGGCAACGACCAGCGGGGCGTGCGCCGGATGCTCGAGACCTACGACGCCGTGACCGGCACCACCGTGGCCGAGGGGTGGCGGGTCGAGCGGCGCATGGCCACCGAGTGGCAAGCCACGGGCTTCGACCCGGCCGAGGTCGAGCGCCGCCGCCAGGCCATCATCGAGCGAGGCCGGGCCCAGACCGAGACCACCTGACCGCTTCTGTGTCGATCTCCCCGGACTTCAGGGGTGGATCGACAAGGACGGTGCCGGGTCAGACGAGGAGGGGGGCGGCGAGGCCGGCGAGGACGGTCTCGGGGCGGGCGCCGACGTGGGAGATGACCTCGGCGGCGGCGATGGAGCCCAGCCGGGCGCTCGTCGCCAGGTCGTGGCCGTGGGTGAGGCCGTAGAGGAACCCGGCGGCGTAGAGGTCGCCGGCCCCGGTGGTGTCGACGACGCGGGGCACGGGCTCGGCGGCGACCTCGAGGCGCTGGCCGCGCTTCGACACCACGGATCCGTCGGCGCTGCGGGTCATGACCACGAGGTCGCACACCCGCTCGGCGTGACCGAGCGCCTCCATGGCGTCGTCGGTCTCGTACAGCAGGCAGAGCTCGTCCTCGTTGCCGAAGAGGATGTCGACGACGTCGGAGACGAGCCCGCGGAACGCGGTGAGGAACCGCTCGACGCAGAAGGAGTCCGACAGGGTGAGCGCCACGAGCCGGCCGGCGTTGTGGGCGGCGGCGGCCGCCTTCTCGAACGCCTGACCGGCCAGCTCACGGTCGAACAGGTAGCCCTCGAGGTAGGTCACCTGGGCCCGCGCCACGAACGCCGCGTCGACGTCGTCGGGTCCGAGCTCGGCCGCGGCGCCCAAGAGGGTGTTCATGGTGCGCTCGGCGTCGGAGGACACGATGATGAGCGATCGGCCGGTCGGCGAGCCCGTGGTCGCGGGCGGGACCGGGAACTCGATCCCGACCGACCGGATGTCGTGGGCGAACACCGTGCCCAGCTGGTCGTCGCGCACCCGTCCGATGAAGCCACCCCGGCCACCGAGGGAGGCCAGCCCGGCGAGCGTGTTGGCCGCTGAGCCGCCCGACATCTCCACGCCCGGGCCCATGGCGTCGTAGAGGGCGACCGCCTCGTCGGGCTCGATCAGGCGCATCGAGCCCTTCACGAGGCCCCGGCCTTCGATGAACTCGTCGGACTCCATCGAGATCACGTCGACCAGTGCGTTGCCGACGCCGACGACGTCCAAGTCCGCGGTCACGAAGGGTCCACCCTACGCTCTCCCCTCGATGTCCGACGCATCCCCAGCGCTCGAGGAGTCCGACTACCGGCTCCCCCGTCACGTCCTCCCCCGCCGCTACGAGCTGACGATCGAGCCCGATCTCGGCGCCGCCACCTTCGCCGGCGACGTGGCCATCGCCGTCGAGGTGCGGGAGCCCACGACCGAGATCGTGCTCAACGCCAAGGAGCTCGACATCGACGAGGCGTGGGTGACCGTCGCCAACCGGCGCACCGACTGCACCGTGACCCTCGACGCCGAGCGGGAGCGGGCGACCCTCACCCTCGCCCGCGCCATCGAGGCGGGGGACGCCGAGGTCCACGCCCGGTTCCGCGGGATCCTCAACGACAAGCTCACCGGCTTCTACCGCAGCACGTTCACCGACGAGTCGGGCGAGCAGCGCGTCATCGGCACCACGCAGTTCGAGGCCACCGACGCCCGCATGGCGTTCCCGTGCTGGGACGAGCCCGACCTGAAGGCCGTGTTCGGCGTCACCCTCGTGGTGAGCGCCGATCTCCTCGCCATCTCCAACGCCGCCGAGGTCGAGCGGACGCCGACGGGGGACGGACGAGTCGCGGTCCGCTTCGCCGACACGATCCCGATCTCGACCTACCTCGTGGCCTTCGTGGTCGGCCCCCTCGAGGTGACCGACCCGGTGGACGTGCGCGGCACGCCGCTCCGGGTGGTGCACGTGCCGGGCAAGTCCCACCTCGCGCCGTTCGCCCTCGAGGTCGGCGCCTTCTGCCTGGAGTACTTCGCCGATTGGTACGACATCCCGTACCCCGGCGACAAGGTCGATCTCATCGCCCTGCCCGACTTCGCCGCCGGCGCCATGGAGAACCTCGGCGCCATCACCTTCCGCGAGGCGGTGCTGCTCATCGACCCCGAGCAGTCGACCCAGACGGAGCTGCAGCGGGTGGCCGACGTGGTCGCCCACGAGCTGGCCCACATGTGGTTCGGCGACCTGGTGACGATGAAGTGGTGGAACGGGCTGTGGCTCAACGAGGCGTTCGCCACGTTCATGGAGCTCGCGGCCGTCGACGCCTTCCGGCCCGAGTGGCACCGGTGGGCGGCCTTCACCAACGAGCGGGCGGTGGCGTTCTCGGTCGACTCCCTGGCCAGCACCCGACCAATCGAGTACCCGGTGCGCTCCCCGGCCGACGCCGACGGCATGTTCGACGTGCTCACCTACCAGAAGGGAGCGTCGGTGCTCCGCATGCTGGAGCAGTACCTCGGCGAGGAAGGCTTCCGGGCCGGCATCCGGCTCTACCTGCGCAGCCGCGAGTACGGCAACGCGGAGACCACCGACCTGTGGGACGCCATCGAGGAGGCCACCGGCGAGCCCGTGCGCCACATCATGGACACCTGGATCTTCCAGGGTGGACACCCGATGGTCGCCGTCGACGCCGCCGGCGACGAGACCACCTTCACCCAGCGCCTGTTCCGCTTCCTCGACGGCAAGGCTGCCGCCACGCGGTTCGCGGTGCCGGTGCTGGCCCGCGTCGGGGGCACGACCCACCGGGTGCTGATCGACGGTGAGGCCGCGACGGCCACTCTCCCCGGCGCCGCGAGCGGGCTGGTGGCCAACGCCGGCGGCCACGGCTTCTACCGCGTCCGCTACGCGCCGGACCTGCTCGCAGCGCTGCGGCCGGCCATTCCCGATCTCGCCCCGGTCGAGCGGTCGCTGCTGGTCGATGACACGTGGGCCGCGGTCCTCGCCGGCGACACCGACGCCATCGACCTGCTCGACCTGCTCCGCGGCTACCAGGGGGAGACGGACGCCGCAGTGTGGTCGACGATGGCCGGGGTCCTCGGCGCCGTCGACCGGATCCTCGACGGCGAGGCCCGCGCCGCCTACCAGACCTATGTCCGCGACCTCGTCGGGCCCGCGCTCGAGCGGCTCGGCTGGGAGCCGGCGGCGGGCGAGGCCGAGCTGACGCGACAGGCCCGGCAGACCGTGATCAGCGCGCTCGGGGTGATCGGCGCCGACCCGGAGGTGCGGGCCCGCGCCCGCGAGGTGTACGCCGACCGCCGCACCGACCCCAACGTCGCCGCCGCCGCCATCGGGGTCGTCGCCAGCGTCGGGACCGCCGACGAGCACGCGCAGTTCCTCGAGCGCTACCACACGTCGTCGTCGCCGCAGGAGCAGCTCCGCTACCTGTACGCGCTCGGGGCGTTCCCCGACGCCGGCCTGGCCCAGTCGACCCTCGAGCTCACGCTCACCGACAGCATCCGGTCGCAGAACGCGCCGTTCCTGGTGCAGCTGCTGCTGCAGAACCGCGAGGTGAACGAGCTCGCGTGGGAGTTCGTGAAGGGCGAGTGGGCTGCGGTCAACGCCCGGTTCCCGGACAACACCATCCCGCGCCTCCTCGGCGGGGTCACGACCCTCAACACGCCGGAGGCGGCGGCCGACGTGGAGCGCTTCCTCGCCGACCACCCGGTGCCGCAAGCGGTGAAGACGATCGAGCAGCACCTCGAGCGGTTGAAGGTCAACGTCGCCCTGCGCCAGCGCGAGGCGGCGCGGCTCGGCGAGGCACTCCGACGGGCGTAGCGGCGATCGAGACCTTCGCCGTCGAGCCCGACGTCGCTCAGGTCATCGAGCGGACGAGGCGGGACGTCGCCGCCCGCGACGTCCCGCACCGCGGGATGGCGCCGCCGCCCGGCGAAGAGCTCTTCCGGTTCTCGACGGTGAGCGACGTGCACATCGGCCTCGAGACCTTCGGGTTCCTCCCGACCGTGCACGATCCCCTCCGTCTCGAGGACCTGCCATCGGAGCGTTGCCTGCGCGCCGCCGTGACCGAGTCGGTCGCCTGGGGATCGCAGCTGCTCGCGGTCAAGGGCGACATCACGCAGCGGGGCACGATGGAGGAGGGCGAGCGGGCGGCGGCGCTGCTGGCGGCCGGCGGTGTCGCCGTCGAAGCGCTGGTGGGCAACCACGAGGTGCGACCCGACCACGAGTCGCTGGTGCCCACCTTCGCGGCGGCCGGCGTGCCGCTGACGCGCGACGGCGTGCGGGTGGTCGACGTGCCCGGCGTTCGCATCGTGCTGTTCGACTCCTCGAAGCCCGGCAGCCACACCGGCACCTACGCCCGGTTCGCCGACGACGTGGCCGACGCGGTCGCCGACGCGCAGGGCCCGGCCGTGCTGCTCACCCACCACCACCCCCAACCCCTGTCCGTCGCCCACCACTGGCCGCCGGGCGTGCCCGGGCCCGAGGCCCGGCGGTTCTTCGACCAGGTGCTCCGCGCCAACCGCCGCGTGTTCATGAGCACCGGCCACACCCACCGCCACCGCCGCCACCACCATGGTCCACTCGTGATCACCGAGGTGGGCAGTCCGCAGCACTACCCGGGGACCTGGGGTGGCTACGTCGTGCACGAGGGCGGCATCCGCCAGGTGGTGCGGCGAGTGGCGGCGCCGGCGGCGATCGCCTGGACCGAGGCCACGGCCCGCAGCGTCCTGCGGATCTGGAAGCGGTGGTCACCCGGACGAATCGGCGACCGGTGCTTCAGCCACGCCTGGTAGTCCTTCGGGGATGACCGATCGCACGCCGGCGTCGCCGGTTCCCCTCTATCAGGTCGACGCCTTCACCGACCGGCCCTTCGCCGGCAACCCGGCCGCGATCGCCATGCTCGACCGCCCCGCCGATGCCGGGTGGATGCAGTCGGTCGCGGCCGAGATGAACCTGGCCGAGACGGCGTTCCTCGTGCCCACCGGCGCCGGCCGCTTCGACCTCCGCTGGTTCTCACCCGAGGTCGAGATCGACCTGTGCGGACACGCCACCCTCGCGTCGGCCCACGTGCTGTGGACCGCGCGCGGCGACCACAGCGAGGTGCTTGCCTTCGACACCCGCAGCGGCGAGCTGCGGGCCCGCCGCCTCGACGGCGGCTGGATCGAGCTCGACTTCCCGGCCAACCACGCGGTGGACGTCGAACCCGATCCGGCCGTGCTCGAGTCCCTCGCGGTGACCCCGGTGCGCGTGGCGGCGACCGCCAACGGCTGGCTCCTCGTCGAGGTCGCGACCGCCGACGAGGTGCGCGGCGCCGCGCCCGACCTCGTCCGCCTCGGCGCCGTCACCGGCCACGCCGTCATCGTCACCGCAGCCGGGCAGCCCGGTGGCGGCGACATCGTGTCCCGGGTCTTCGGTCCCGCCATCGGCATCCCCGAGGACCCGGTGACCGGCTCCGCCCACTGCGTGCTGGCGACGTGGTGGTGGGACCGGGTCGCCAAGGACGTCATCGACGCCCGCCAGGCCTCGGCACGCGGCGGCCGCCTGCTCGTCGTGCTCGACGGCGACCGGGTGCGGCTGCAGGGCCAGGCGGTCACGACCCTCGTGGGCCACTTGACCGTGTAACCGTCCGGAGGCCGCTCGTCACGGGATGCGGCGCCGAAAAAGTCCTCGCCCCGCCGAGGGGAGCGGCGGGGCGAGTGGTCGGCGCAGGACGGTGGGGAAACCGCCTTCCCTTCCGGCCGCCCAGGGAGACATCAGGCGACCGGCGGGTCCACGCCGCATTGGTGCTGGCGGCTGCTCTTCCCGGCTCGGCGGCCCGCCAAACCTACGCAGCGGTCTCTTTGGCGGCCCGGCGCTCGGCGGTCCGGCGGCCCGCCTTGCGCACCCGGTCGAGGTGGGCGAGGGCCCGGTCCCGGGCGGCCTCGGCGTCGGCATCGAGGTCGGTGAGATCGGCCAGGCGCCAGGCGTCTTCGAGCAGGGGCGCGAGGATCGAGTCGGCGTGCACGGCGAAGTCGTAGATCCCGATGGCGGCGATGCGCTTGGCGTGGGAGCCGAAGCCCTCGATGCCGGTGCCGGGCATGGCGAAGTCGGTGACCGCGTCGGCGATCGCCATGACGCCCTGCGACGGGTCGATCTCGAGCACCGCGGAGACGAGGTCGCGGTAGAAGACGTGGTGCAGCTGCTCGTCACCAGCGACCCGGGCCATCACCTTGGCGCCGGCCTGGTCGTCCATGAACCGGCCGGTGTTGCCGTGGGCGATGCGGGTGGCGAGCTCCTGGATGGCGACGTAGGCGAGCCCGTGCGCGGGCGTGACGGGCCGCGGGACCTGGCCGAGGCTGACCTGGCGCATGCGCCCGCGCTCGAGCGCGATCGGATCGACCGACTTCGTGACGGTGAGGTAGTCGCGGATCACGATCGAGTGCCGGCCCTCCTCGGCCGTCCACCGGCGGGTCCACTCCCCCCACGCCCCGTCGGCGCCGAACATGGCGTCGATGGTCTGGAAGTAGTGGGGGAGGTTGTCCTCGGTGAGGAGGTTGACGAGCAGCGCCGAGCGCACGGCGTCGGGCATCGGGGCCAGCTCCTCGGACCACGTGTCCCGGGGGTCGCCGTCGGCGACGCGGTCCCACGGCACGAGCTCGTGCGGGAACCACTCCCGGGCGCTCGCGAGGTGACGTTCGAGGAGGCCGGCCACGACGGGTTCCAGCTCGGCGACGAGGGGGATGCCAGGCATGGCCGTCACCTTACCCGCTCGCACCTACCTACTGGTAGGTAGGAGTCCGGTAGGGTGCCGCCGTGAACCTGAAGGAC
>DATLFP010000013.1:0-3593 GCA_035540955.1 Acidimicrobiales bacterium | reverse complement strand
CGAGGCCATCGACGACCTCGAAGCCATCGAGCTGGACCGCTACCCGACGCTGCCCCTGATGAGACGGAGCTATGAGCTGCGCGCCAACGTCACCGCCTACGACGCGACCTATGTCGCCCTGGCCGAGGTCTTGGGCTGCGAGCTCCTGACCGGCGACAGTCGCCTCGGCCGAGCCCCTGGGCCTCGCTGCGTCGTGAGACTCTTGCAGTAGCGCCGACGTCCAGGCCTCATCCCGAGCGGCGTGGTCACCGTCCCGGCGATCAGGGCGAGCTCTGCCCGGCGGTGCGCGGCGTCGTTCTGGGACAGTCGAGGGCACCGGGCAGTACCGAGAGAAGTAACTCCACACTTGGTAAGCTGCTTACCTACCAAGTAGATCGGAGAGTGGGGCAGTGCACGCAGCCTCGGAGTTCCTCGTCTCCTCCAGCGGCCAGATGTCCGTCCCGGCCGCTGTCCGCCACCGGTGGGGCCTCGATCAGGGCGGACGTGTGACCGTCGTCGATCTCGGTGACGCCGTCGTCCTCCTGCCCCCCGGCGGGCGAGCCGGGCTGCTTGATGCGGCTCTGTCGGCCGAGGACCATGTGGCGTTCGTGGCGGGCCTCGACGATCCCGATCTCGCCACGACGTAGTGCCGGCGACGGTTGTCGACGATCACCTGCTGCGCGACATCCTCGTCGGCCATCGCGACGAGACCCTCGATGGACTGGCTCCCGATGGCGTGGCCACCACGGGCCTCTGGCTGTTCCGGCTGTGCTCATCGTTTGCCGATCCGACCGTCGTCGGAAAGCTATCCAGGCCAGTCGCCGCGTTGCCCGAAGACATGCAGGAGCGCTTTCGAGCCCAGCTCGTCGCCCTGCCGCCCTCGATCGAGGTCCTGAGCCTCCGGGACATGGCTTGGCCGATGGCGCTATTACAGACTCGCCACCGTGCCAGCGGGCGTTCACTCTCGGCGGCCATGGTCGAGGCGCTCGCCGCTGCCCACCTGCTCGGTCGGGGGATCGCCGTGTCACGCAACGATGTCGGACCGAACCTTCGTGCGGCCGCCGAGGCAGATGGCGTCGTGTTCCACGTCCTGTAGCAGCCCGAGATGGAAAGTCGGCCGTGACTCACGGCCGGCGATCGGGGTCACCCCGTCCGGCCGGCGCCGCTCGTACTTATGGGGCGCCTCAGCTCAGCGAGCCCGGCTGATCGCGCGATACCGGTCGGTTCAACGCGTCGGGCGGCCGTGAGGGGCACGGGAAGTAGCGGCACATCGTGCTCGGCCCGACCGATCCAGGTCACACCGGGCGTTGCAGCACGGCGCCCAGAACTGAGGGCCCGAGGGTCACTCGCTTGTCGGTCCGGCTCACTCTGGGCTGAGCCTCACCCCGACATCACCTGTCCGCCCACCGGAATTTCTGCTGTCCCCAGCCGTATGCGAGGGACGAATGCTTATCTTCCTCATTCGTAGACGAGAGCCGCCGTAACGATCTGTGCGATGAGGCGCCAGGACGGATCAGCCGGCGCGCTCTCGCCGCGGCCCGCGAAGTAGCCATCCATGTCGGCCGTCCAGCCACCAGCAGCCTCGATTAGCTCGGCGGCCGTCGCGTTCCAGCAGTTCGACCGTGTTGGACGTCACGAGCCAGAGCCGCGAGGTACTCCACTAGGTCGGCTCGGCTTGACACATCATCCGGGTTCAGATCGGGGGCCACGAGATCGTCACCACCAGTTTGGTCGGCATTCGCGTCAAAGTCGATGGAGACGGAGATGCGCAGACGATCGGGAAGGCTCGGCCCTCCCGACGGGCCGTGCGGGGAGGATCTGTTGGATGCCCGCGACGACCCGATTGCAGTTCGCGGTCGCGTAGCCGGCGTTGGGGGGCGCGGGCCGTGGACGGCGAGCGGTGTCGTTATGGGCGCCCCGACGCCAGCCCGGGCGACGCGAGCGACGATCGGTGCAAGCATCTCGCAGGCAACCGCACTGGACGTAGCGGCATTCTCCTGCTGATGGCAGTCAGCACCGGTCAGCTACCGGCTCTCCGGTATCCGCTGGCAATCGCTTCGGCTTCCGTGCATACGTAACTTCGGAATATGTCCGAGCGTTCGTACCCCGGGTCGTTCGGCAGCCAGTAGGTGTACGACGCTGCGAAGTCGGTGATGGCCAAGGGTTGACGTCCGCACCGCACGGTCATGTAGATCCAAGGCGCGTGGAGCATGGGAAACGACAGCACGACTACGAGCAAGGTCGCCGTTGCGAGACGGCGCTCGAGTCGGCGGTCGGGTGCGATGTTGCGCGACGCGAGGTGAAGCCCCGCGCCTACGGCAATGAGGAGAACGGCAGCGAGCGTCCTCATCGCCGTCGACATGGACGGTCACGGTAGACGGCCCCGTGCTGAGCCGTCGATCATTGTTCGGCTCTGAATGTTGCGCTGGAGCAAGGAGGGACCGCCGAGCGTACTCGGCGGGACTCATCTAGTCGGCGGCCTCGAGGGAGGCGAGCGCGTCGGCGAGGCCCTCGTAGGTGGAGTCCTCGGCCATGATCCGCTCGAGGTCCTTCCGGGCCATGCCCCGCTTGCCTTCCGCTTCGTAGGTGCGGGCCCGTTCGAGCAATGCCCGGTGGCGGATGACCGGTTCCCGCTTCTTCGACTTGAGCGCCTCCTTGAACGCCTCTCGGGCGGCCCCGAAGTAGCCCTGCTCCCGGAAGGCGACACCCCGGAACACACACAGCAGCGCAGTGGCGTCATCGTCATTGGCAATGCCTTCCGTGAGCTCGACGACGTCCCGGTGGCGGTCGGCGCCGGAGTACAGCTCGGCGAGGGACAGGGCGGCGAACGTGGTCGGCTCAAGCTGCTCGACGACGTCGATGGCGGCGGCCAGGTCGCCAGCGCCCTGGTGGAGCTCTGCGAGGGCGAGGCCGACGCCGTTGCGGTCCGGGCCGAGCTCGGCGGTGACGCCGGGAACGACGGTGAGGGCCATCTGGGCGGACACGTACTTGGCCATGAACGGGTGGGCGGCAGGGTCCTGCCCGGTGGCGAACACCCTGGTGAGCAGGTCGCGCGCCCGCGCGTTGTCGCCGGCGCTGACCGTGAGGAACCCGGCCAGGGTTGAGGACGCCAACGCGACTTCGGGGTGCTCCTGGGATACGCGCTCCAGGCGGCGGCGACGGTGGCAAGCGCCTGGACTGGGACCCCGACGCGCCCCGTCCAAGCCCGCCAAACCACGCTAGCTAGAGGCAATCACCGCAAGGACCAGCGCAATTGCCAGAAGGGTTACCTGAACGTGGGGTCCACCCGGGTCAGAAGGCCGAGCTGCCATTTCAAGGCAGTGTGCGTCCGGCCAGGACGAGCGCCAAAACTCCGAACCCTGCGGAGATCGTGAAGGTGGCGATGTCCTGTCCGCTCGCCGACACCCGGGCTATGCTTGTAACGATGCAGCCGATTCCAAACAACGCCAGCAGCACCGAGCCGGCCTGACTCTTGGACATCGCACTCCATCATGCGCGGCGTCAGGCGGACCGTACGGACGTGACCGGGAACACACGCCGGACACGTCTCGCCTGTCGACGTTGACAACCCCACACGTGATCCCATCGCCGGCGATCAGGGCGACCCTGGCCGA
>DATLFP010000012.1:0-19689 GCA_035540955.1 Acidimicrobiales bacterium | reverse complement strand
GACCAAATCGAGTGCCAGCGCCACCGGCAGCCCGGCGCGGGCTCTGGCGCGGCTGTCGCGCATCGTCGAGCACGCGGTGGCCGACGACGACCTGACCCTCCCCCAGTACCGGCTGCTCGCCTTCCTCTCCCAGGGCGACTGGGCGGCGTCCGCCCTCGCCGACTGGCTCGCCGTCAGCCGGCCGAGCGTCACCACCCTGGTCGACGGCCTGGTCAAGCGGGGGCTCGTCGAGCGCCGCACCGGCACCGACGACCGCCGCCGCGTCGACCACCTGCTCACCCCCGGCGGTCTCGCCATCCTCCGGGCCGCCGACGAGCGGGCCGAGGCCGCGCTCCAGTCGGTGTTCGACGGCCTGCCCGACGACGTCACGGCCGAGGCCCACCGTGCCCTGTGCCGACTCCACGAGGAGATGGACGCCCGGCTCCAGGAGAAGCTCAGGTGAGGATCAGCACGCTCGAGCGCGACCTCCTCCGCGAGAGCGAGCGCGACCCGGGCCCGTCGCCCTACGAGCCCGTCGGCGTGACCCCCAACGCGCCACCGCCGCGCGGCTACATCGACCCCGACCGCGCCAAGGGCTGGATCCGGCGGGCCATGCCCATCGTGCTGGCGCACAGGTGGCTGTTCGGCACGTCCCTCTTCTTCGCGTTCATCTCCCTCGCCGCGCAGGTCGCCATCCCCCGGGTGCTCGGGAGCGGCATCGACGCCGTCATCAGCCAGACCGATCCCCTGATCCCCGACCGGCGCCTGGCGCCCATCGTCATCCTCCTGCTCGTCCTCGGCGTCGTGCGGGCGGTGCTCACCTTCGTGTACCGGTTCGGGCTCTACAAGGTGGCATACGCGATCGAGTTCGACCTCCGCTCGATCATGTTCGAGCACCTGAGCCGCATGTCGTTCTCCTTCTACGACAAGCAGCAGACCGGCCAGCTCATCTCCCGGGCCAACAGCGACATCCGCTCCGTGCAGATGCTGCTGGCGTTCGCGCCGTTCATGGCGATGACGCTCATCACGTTCTTCGCCGGCTTCGCCATCATGGTCACGATCCACGTCGGGCTCACGCTGGTGGCCATCTCGGTCCTCCCCGGCGTCTACTACCTCGGCGTCCGGATGCGGAACGTCATGTTCCCGGTGAGCTGGATCGTCCAGGGCCGGCAGGCCGAGGTGGCGACGGCGGTCGAGGAGAACGTGGCCGGAGTCCGGGTGGTGAAGTCCTTCGCCGCTGAGGAGCAGGAGATCCGCAAGCTCGCGCGGGCCGCGCAGCGGCTCCGATGGGCCTCGATCACCACCATCGACAACCAGGCGAAGTACGCGCCGGTGATGGAGAACCTCCCCCGCCTGGGCATGGCCTTCGTGCTGCTCTACGGCGGTTGGCTCGCCATCGACGGCCAGGTGACGATCGGCGACATCGTCGTGTTCAACCAGTACGTGATCATGCTGCAGGCACCGTTCCGGATGCTCGGCATGTTCCTCATGATGAGCCAGCGGGCAGCGGCGTCGGCCCAGCGGATCTTCGAGATCCTCGACAGCGAGTCCGAGATCGTCGACCGGCCCGGGGCCGTCGACCTCGTCGATGCCCGCGGCGAGATCACCTTCGACCACGTCCGGTTCGGCTACGGCGACGGTCCCGACATCCTCACCGACCTGAGCTTCTCGGTCCGCCCCGGCGAGACGGTGGCCATCGTGGGCCGCACCGGCTCGGGCAAGAGCACGATCACCCGCCTCCTCGACCGGTTCTACGACGTGCGGGACGGCGCGGTCCGCATCGACGGCACCGACGTGCGCGACCTCACGCTCACGTCGCTCCGGCACCACATCGCCATGGTCTCCGAGGAGCCGTTCCTGTTCTCCGCGACCGTGCGCGACAACATCGCCTACGGCCGGCCCGACGCGCCGATCGAGGACGTGATGGCGGCGGCCCGGGCCGCCAACGCCCACGAGTTCATCGCCCAGCTCGAGGACGGCTACGACTCGATCGTCGGCGAGCGCGGCTACACGCTCTCCGGCGGGCAGCGTCAGCGCATCGCCATCGCCCGCGCCCTGCTCGCCGACCCGACCATCCTCGTGCTCGACGACGCCACCTCGGCCATCGACGTCCGCATCGAGTCCGAGATCCACGCCGCCCTGCACGAGCTGATGGTCGAGCGCACCACGATCGTCGTCGCGCACCGGCTGTCGACCATCAGCCTCGCCGACCGGGTGGTGCTGCTCGAAGGCGGCCGGGTCGTGGCCGAGGGCACCCACAACGGGCTGATGGCGACCGAGCCTCGCTACGTCGCGGTGCTCGCCACCGTCGAGGACGGCGACGGCGGCGACGGCGTGCTGGTCGAGGACGGCCTCCCGGCGGGCGTCCCCGGGGGTGGCGGCTGATGGGCGGCTTCGGACCCCCGCCCGGCTCGCCGTTCGCCGGCGGCCGCATGGACACCGGCCTGCCGTTCGCCGGTGTCCCGCCCGAGCTGGCGGCCAAGGCGCAGGCGATCCTCGACACGGAACCCGAACACCCCGAGCCCGACATCTCCTTCTCGCACCGCCACGGCCGGGAGAAGCGGCTCACCCTCACCCGCTTCCTGCGCCCCCACCGCCTCGCGCTCGGCTGGGCCGTCGCCCTCGTCATCCTCGAGACGGCGATGGTCACCTCCGGCCCCTACCTCACCGGGCTCGGCATCGACCGGGGCATCCGCGCACGCGACACCGGCGCCCTGTTGACCATCGCGCTGATCTTCGTCGGCACGGTGGTGGCCGGCACCTACCTGAGCAAGGTGCGGATCCAGGTGTCGGGCCGCCTCGGTGAGCGGCTCATGTTCGAGCTGCGGATCAAGGTGTTCAGCCACTTCCAGCGGCTCTCGCTCGACTTCTTCACGCGGGAGAAGGCGGGCGTGCTGATGAGCCGCATGACGAGCGACATCGAGTCCCTGACCCAGCTGTTCCACCAGGGCCTCATCAACATGTTCGTGCAGGCCCTGACGCTGCTGATCATCTCGGTGATCCTGTTCCTCACCAGTCCGCTGCTCGCCGTCATCACGATCGGCGTCGTCGTTCCCGTGATGCTCGCCCTGACCCTGTGGTTCCGGGCGGCCTCCGATCGGGGGTTCAACCTCGTGCGCGATCGGATCGCGCTCGTGCTCGCCGACCTGTCGGAGAACCTCGCCGGCATCCGGATCATCACCGCCCACAACCGCCGCCGCCACAACCTCGTGCACCACCGCAACGTGGTGGGCGACTACACCGACGCCAACAACTACACGGCCAAGGTCGGGGCCCTGTACGGGCCGGGCGCCGAGACGGTCAGCGTGATCGGCCAGGCGATCATCCTCGTCGTCGGCGCCAACCTCGTGCTCGACGGCAAGCTCGGCCTCGGCGCGCTCACCGCGTTCTTCCTCTACGTCACGATGTTCTTCGCGCCCATCCAGCAGCTGGTGCAGCTCTACAACGTGTACCAGCAGGGTCGCGCCGCGCTCCGCAAGCTCGGCGACGTCCTCGACACCGTGCCGGCCGTGCCCGAGGCCGACGACGCGCACGACCTGCCACCCATCGAAGGCGAGATCCGGCTCGAGGGCGTGACGTTCGGCTACGACCCCCGCATCCCCGTGCTGCGCGACATCGACCTCGTCATCGCGCCGGGTGAGACGGTGGCGGTCGTGGGCGAGACCGGCGCCGGGAAGTCCACGATCGCCAAGCTCGTGACCCGCTTCTACGACCCGTCCGCCGGCCGGGTGCTCATCGACGGGCACGACCTGCGAGAGGTGACCTTCACCTCCCTGCGGCAGCAGATCGGCGTCGTGCCTCAGGAGCCGTTCCTCTTCGCCGGGAGCATCCGCGACAACATCACCTTCGCCAACCCCGACGCCAGCGACGACGAGATCGCCGAGGCGTGCCGGCAGATCGGCCTCGACGATGTCGTCGCCCGCCAGGCCGACGGGCTCGACAGCGCCGTGCACGAACGGGGCGTGTCGCTCTCCTCCGGGGAGCGCCAGCTGCTGGCGCTCACCCGCGCCTTCCTCGCCCGACCGCGCGTGCTCGTGCTCGACGAAGCCACGTCGAACCTCGACCTGCGCAGCGAGACCCGCATCGAGCAGGCCCTCGACGTGCTCCTCGAGGGGCGCACGGCGATCATCATCGCCCACCGCCTGGCAACCGCGATGCGCGCCGACCGGATCGCCGTCGTCCACGACGGGCACATCGTCGAGATCGGCTCCCACGACGAGCTGCTCGCCGCCGGCGGCCGCTACACCCGCCTCTACGAGACGTGGATGGCGCACACGAACTGACGGCACCGGCCGCGCTGCTTGTGCTGGACTGGTGGTCGTGACGTCCGCTGCGTCACTGCTCGAGCCGATCGTGGGCCGCCTGCTCGGCCCCGAGGTGCCCGTCGCCGTCCGCTTCTGGGACGGGAGCAGCATCGGCGCGGGCGCGACCACGGTCGTGGTGCGATCGCCCGAGGCGATCAAGCACCTGCTTTGGGCACCGAACGAGCTCGGGCTGGGACGGGCCTACGTCGCCGGCCAGCTCGACCTGGAAGGCGACATCTACGACCTCTTGCAGCTGAAGTCCGAAGCCCCCGAGCTCGGGCCCCGCGCCATCCCCGCCCTCTTGTCCGCGGCCCGCAAGCTCGACCTCATCGGTCGGAAGCCACCGGTCCCGCCCGAGGAAGCGCGGCTGAGGGGCCGGCGCCACTCGCGCCAGCGCGACGCCGCCGCCATCCGCCACCACTACGACGTGTCCAACGACTTCTACCGGCTCGTGCTCGGTCCGACGATGACCTACTCGTGCGCGTACTTCCGCGACGAGCACATGACCCTCGACGACGCCCAGGAGTCGAAGTACGAGCTCATCTGCCAGAAGCTCGGGCTCGAGCCGGGCATGCGGCTGCTGGACGTCGGCTGCGGGTGGGGTGGCATGGTGCTGCACGCTGCCCGCCACCACGGGGTCGAGGCGGTCGGCGTCACACTGTCGCCGTCGCAGCACGAGCTGGCGACCAAGCGCATCGCCGAGGCCGGGCTCGGCGATCGCGTCGAGGTGCGGGTCCAGGACTACCGCGACATCCGAGACGGGCCCTTCGACGCCATCTCGAGCATCGGCATGTTCGAGCACGTCGGCCTGGCCCGGCTCGAGGAGTACTTCGAGCGGTTGCTCGCCCTCCTGCCGCCCGGCGGCCGGCTCCTCAACCACGGCATCTCCCGGCCTCGCGGCGAGGGCGGCTTCGACCGGGGCTCGTTCATCGACCGCTACGTGTTCCCCGACGGCGAGCTCCACGAGGTCGGCCGGGTGGTGAGCCGCATGGCCGACGTCGGCTTCGAGGTGCGCGACGTCCATGGCCTGCGGGAGCACTACGCCAAGACCCTGCGGCACTGGGTCGCCAACCTCGAGGGCCGCTGGGACGACGCCGTGGCGCTGGCCGGACCGGGTCGGGCCCGGGTGTGGCGGCTCTACATGGCGGCGTCGGCGGTGAACTTCGAGTCGGGCCGCACCGCGATCCACCAGGTCCTCGCCGTGAAGCCCACCGCCGACGGCGACGCCGCGCTCCCCCTCACCCGCGAGGCCTGGTCCTGACGCTTCTGTGTCGATCCACCCGCGGTATCGACGGGTGAGGCGACACAGAACGGGATCGAACGGGGCGAGTCGGGACAGACTGCGGCGGTGACTCGATGGACCGCCGACGACATCCCCGACCAGACCGGGCGCACGATCCTCGTGACCGGCGCCAACAGCGGGCTGGGGCTGCGCTCGTCCCAAGCACTGGCCGCCCGCGGCGCGCGCGTGCTCCTCGGGTGCCGGAACCCGGAGCGGGCAGCCCGGGCTCTCGACGAGGTCGGGAGGGTCGCCACCGGGCCGGCACCCGAGACGGTCGCCCTCGACCTGGCCGACCTCGAGTCCGTCCGCGCCGCGGCGGACGACGTGACCGCCCGCGTGGCGCGGCTCGACGTGCTGATGAACAACGCCGGCATCATGGCCGTGCCCCATGGCGCGACCGCCCAGGGCTTCGAGCTGCAGCTCGGCACCAACCACCTGGGCCACTTCGCCCTCACCGGCCTGCTGCTGCCGGCGCTCCTCCGGGCCCCCGAAGCCCGAGTCGTCACCACCTCGTCGCAGGCCCACCGCACGGGGCGCATGCGGTGGGACGACCTGCAGTGGTCCCGCGGCTACCAGCGCTGGCGCGCCTACGGGCAGTCCAAGCTCGCCAACCTCCTGTTCGTGCACGAGCTCGACCGCCGGGCCCGCGCCGCGGGAACGTCGCTCGTCTCCACCGCCGCCCACCCCGGATGGGCCGCCACCCACCTGCAGTCGGGCGCCGGTGCCACGAAGAAGCTGGCCGAGCTGGGCAACCGGTTCCTCGCACAGAGCGACGAGATGGGCGCCCTCCCCCAGCTCTACGCCGCCACCATGCCCGACGTGACCGGCGGCGCCTACTTCGGGCCCGACGGTCGCTTCGAGCGGGCCGGTCACCCCACACGGGTCGGGTGCACGGCGGCGGCCCGCAACCCCGAGGACGCCCACCGCCTGTGGGAGCTCTCCGAGCAGCTGACCGGCGTCGACTACCCGTTCTGAGCCAGAATACCTGACATGACCGTCACATTTGACCCGGACGCGCTCCGCGAGCGGTACCGCGAGGAGCGCGACAAGCGCCTGCGCGCCGACGGCAACGAGCAGTACGTCGAGATGGCCGGCGAGTTCGCCCGCTACCTCGAGGACCCCTACGTCGCCCCCATCGAGCGGGAGCCGCTCACCGACGAGATCGACGTGGTCGTCGTCGGCGGTGGCTTCGGTGGCCTGCTCGCCGGCGCCCGCCTGCGCGAAGCCGGCATCGAGGGGATCCGCGTCATCGAGAAGGGCGGCGACTTCGGGGGCACGTGGTACTGGAACCGCTACCCGGGCGCGATGTGCGACGTCGAGAGCTACATCTACCTGCCGCTCCTCGAGGAAGTGGGCTACGTCCCCAAGGAGAAGTACACCCGCGCCCCGGAGATCCTCGCCCACAGCCAGGCCATCGGCCGCCACTTCGACCTCTACCGCGACGCCTGCTTCCAGACCGAGGTCACCGAGGTCGTCTGGGACGACGACGACGCCCGCTGGATCGTGCACACCAACCGCGGTGACGCCATCCGTGCCCGGTTCATCGTGATGGCCAACGGACCGCTGCACCGCCCGAAGCTCCCCGGCATCCCCGGCGTCGACTCCTTCGCCGGCCACACCTTCCACACGAGCCGCTGGGACTACGCCTACACCGGCGGGAACAGCGACGGCGGCCTCGACCGCCTCGGCGACAAGCGCGTCGCCATCATCGGCACCGGGGCCACGGCCGTCCAGTGCGTCCCCCACCTCGGCCAGGCGGCCGAGCACCTCTACGTGTTCCAGCGGACGCCATCGTCGATCGACGTGCGCGCCAACCGCGACACCGACCCCGACTGGGCCGCCGGCCTCCAGCCCGGCTGGCAGCGCGAGCGCATGGAGAACTTCAACACCCTCGTCTCCGGCGGCTTCGCCGAAGAGGACCTCGTCAACGACGGCTGGACCGACATCATCGGCAAGCTGCTCATCGCCGTGCAGCGGGACGGGGCCGACACCTCCCCCGAGGGCCTGGCGCGGACGATGGAGCTCGCCGACTTCGAGAAGATGGAGCAGATCCGCGCCCGGGTCGACTCGATCGTCGACGATCCGGCCACGGCGGACGCGCTCAAGCCGTGGTACCGGCAGTTCTGCAAGCGCCCGTGCTTCCACGACGAGTACCTGCAGACGTTCAACCGGTCGAACGTGACCCTCGTCGACACCCAGGGCCGGGGCGTCGAGCGCATCACCGAGACCGGCGTCGTGGCCAACGGCGTGGAGTACGAGGTCGACTGCATCATCTACGCCACCGGCTTCGAGGTGGGAACCGACTACACCCGGCGCTCCGGCTACGACCTCGTCGGTCGCGACGGCCAGACCCTGAGCAAGAGGTGGGCCGACGGCGTGCGCACGCTCCACGGCATGCACACGCGGGGCTTCCCCAACTGCCTGATCGTGAGCAACAGCCAGGCCGGCTTCACCGTGAACTTCCCGCACATGCTCAACGAGCAGGCCAAGCACCTCTCCTACGTCATCGGCGAGGCCATGGCCCGCGGCGCCCGCACCGTCGAGGTCGCCGAGCAGGCGGAGGAGGCGTGGGTGCAGACGATCATCGAGCTGTCACGGTTCAACCGCGACTTCCTCGAGTCGTGCACGCCCGGCTACTACAACAACGAGGGCCAGCCCAACGAGGCCGCTCGCCAGAACGGTCCGTACGGCGCCGGACCCAACGCCTTCATCCGCGTCATCGAGGACTGGCGGGCCGAGGGGAGCCTGGCCGGCCTCGAGCTCACGCCCTAGGGGAACGGCAGCGGCGCCGGCGGCGCCGTCGTGGTGGTGGTCGTGGTCGTCGTGGTGGACGTCGTCGTGGTGGTGGTCGTGGTCGGCGGCGGCCCGTCGTCGAGGGCCCGCATCGTCACGTAGGTGTAGATGCGGGCGCCGTGGGGCGAGGGGTGCACGCCGTCGCTCGCCAGCGCGCCGGGCTCGGCCGACGCCCCGTACCAGTCGCCGAGCCGCATGGCCGCGAAGCGGGTGGTGCCGCCGTTGATGGCCGCGTTGCTCTGCTCCTCCCAGTGCTTCGGGACCCGCACGTTGAGCACGACGACCCGGGGCACGCCGTCCACGATCGTCGCCAACCGGTTGAACAGATCGTCGCTCATGGGGCCGTTGGTGCCGAGGTGCACGACCAGCGCCGAGATCTCCGCGAACGAGCCGGCGTCGCGGTACTGCTGGAGGAGGTCGAGGCCGTCCTCGACCTGGCGCCCGACCGCGGCATCGACGTAGATGCGCCCGTTCGAGAGCGAGGTCATCGTGTCCTTGGCCGCCAGCATCACCGAGTCCCCGACGGCCAGCACGACCCCGGCGGGCGGTGGCGGCGGTTCGGTGACGGGCGGCGGGGGCGGTGGCTCGGCCACCGCGACCGCGGTGGTCGAGGTGGTCGCCACCGCCGCCGAGGTGGTGGTCACGGTCGTCGCCGTGGTCGAGGTCGCCCGCGTGGTCGACGTGGTCGGCAGGCGCACCAGCGTGGTCGCCGTCGTCGCCTCCGACGCCGAGGTGACCAGCAGCTCGGGCCGCTCGGGCCCCGAGCCCGTGAGACCGGCCGCGACCGCGGCGACCAGCACCACCGTCGCCGACGCCGCCGTCATGGCGACCCGCCGACGAACCGGACGCCGCAGGGCGAGCCATGACCGGGTGAGCGAGCCGGTCCGCACCGGCTGCTCCACGACGCGCCACGACAGCTCGGCCAGCACACCCGTCACGAGCAGCCGCAGGGCGAAGAGCCGCCAGCCGTCGAGGGTGACGTCGACGCCCGGGCGGGTCATGACGAAGACCGGCCAGTGCCACAGGTACACGGCGTAGGACCGGGTACCCAGCCACCGCAACGGCCGGATCCCCAGGTAGCGCTGCACGCGCGACGACGGGCTGGTCACGGCGACGACGAGTGTGCCGGCGAGCAGCGCGGTCAGGGCGAAGCCCCACCGGTGCAGGAAGGGATCGCGGTCGCCGACGGAGAGGACGAGGACGCCGAGGCCCGCCATCGACGCCAGCGCGAGCGCGTCGATGCTCCGGCGCGCACGGCCTGCCCACCGCCGGCGCTCGGCCATCGGCCACAGCAGGGCGAAGGCCACGCCGACCAGCAGCGCGGCGGCGCGGGTGTCGGTACCGAACCAGGCCCGCGACGGATCGAGCGGGTCCCAGAGGACGTGCAGGAGCGCGGCCGAGCCGGCAGCCCCGAGGAGGACGACCGCAGCCAGCCGGCGGCGCCGGGCGAGCCACCCCCGGCGGGCGAGCACGCCGAGGGCGATGGGCAGGACGATGTAGAGCTGCTCCTCGACGGCGAGCGACCACAGGTGGCGCAGGAGCGGCGGTCGCCCGAACGACTCGAAGTACGTCTCGCCCCGGACGATCTGCCACCAGTTGCTCGACCACGTGAGCGCGGCCAGCACGTCGCCCCGCAACCGGTGCACGGCGTCCTGGGCGCCGACCAGCGCCACCACCGACACGCCGACGAGCAGCGCGCCGACGGCCGGTAGGAGCCGGCGGGCCCGGCGCCGCCAGAACGCGCCGAGGGCCACGCCCCCGGTCGAGGCCACCTCGACGAGGAGGAGCGAGGTGATGAGGTAGCCGCTGATGGCGAAGAACACGTCGACGCCGAGGAACCCGCCCGGCACCCAGGAGATGCCGCCGTGGTAGAGCAGGACGGCGGCGACGGCGAGCGCCCGGAGGCCGTCGAGGCCGCGGCGGTGCGGGAGGCGGTGGACGGCGGTCACGGGATCGCCGCCAGGAGACGCCAGCCGCGGTCGGCGAAGCCGGCGGCCTCCGCCACCCGCGCCGACGCCTCGTTGCGGAGGTCGTGCAGGTAGGTCGGCACCCGGCCCTCGTCGAGCACCCGGCGGGCGGCGGTGACCACGAGGCGTCGGGCGAGGCCGCGGCCGCGGGCCCGCTCGTCGGTGCCGACGGAGATCTCCCGGACGTGGTCGTCGTGGCGCTTCAGGCCGACGCCGGCGACGTACTCGTCGCCGTCGAGGACCACGAGCACCTCGCCGCCGAACGGCTTGAGCCACGCGGGCACCCGGTCGTCGGCGGCCGGCAGCCAGGTGCCGACCGGTTCGAGGGCCGGCACCTCGGTGGTCCACCGGAACATGACGTCGACCACGCGCCGCCCGAGGACCCGCTCGAGCGCCGCCCGGCCCTCGGCCAGCGGGTGCTCGACGGTGTCGAACGCCGACAGGACGTGCCGCTCGACCGACGCCACGGCGCCGTCGGGGGTGTGCAGGCCCTGGAAGCGGCGGACGACGCCGTCCCAGCCGGGCTGCTCCCGGGCCGCGCTGGTCGTGATCAGCAACCGGTCGGCGGGCGGCGGCCAGGCGCCGAGCGCGGCCCGGAGGTGAGCGGCCAGCGGCTCGACGATCACACCGTGCATGGTGACATCCTCAGGTCGCCAGATCAGCCACGATCTCGGTGCCCGGGACGTGCTCGAAGATCGCCGGTGAGACGCGGATCTTGAGCGACCGGCTGCCGCCGCCGAGCACGACCGTGGGGCGCGTCATCACGCGGGCATCGACCCACAGCGGCACCTCGGCCGGGAGGGCGAGCGCGGTGACGCCCCCGATCATCATCCCGGTGAGCGCCTCGGTCTCCTCGGCGGTGGCGAACGACGCCTTCTTGACGCCGAGCCGCCGCCGGACGGCACCGTTCACGTCGAGGCGGTTGGTGGCCAGCACGACGCAGGCGACGTACCGCCGCGGCTCGGTCTTGCCGGCGACGACGATCGTGTTCGCCGAGTCCTCGGGAGCCACCCCGTACCGCTCGCAGAACGCGGCGGTGTCGGCGAAGGCGGGGTCGCATGGCATCGCCTCGTACGGGAGACCGGTGGCGTCGAGCGCGGCGACCACCGCGGCTTCGACGTCGTCCACGCCGCGAGGATAGAAGCGCCGACTCGACGCCCTAGGCGTCGCCCTGGCGCTGGATGATGGCCTTGCACGCCTCGCACAGGGGGTGCTTGGCCGGGTCGCGCGACGGCACCCACGTGTACCCGCACAGCGCCGTCACCGGCGTCCCGTCGATCATCGCCCGGGTGACCTTGGCCGCCCCCTGGATCTTGTTGCCGGCGTCGTCGTAGTCGGGACCCACGATGTGGGTGACGATCGGCTGGTCCTGGTCGAGGAGCGGGTCGCTGAGCTGGGGCGAGGACGACGTCGAACTCATGTGTGTCAACGTTAGACGTGGCCGCGGAGGGCACGAACGGCGTCCTGGGACCGGGCGACTTCGAAGCGCTGGTGGGCAGCGCCGTCAGCCCGTTCGTGCTCATCGACCTGACCGGCACCATCCGGTGGGTCGGCGCGAGCATCACCGAGCTGACCGGGTGGGAGGTCGACGAGCTCGTCGGCCGGAACATGCTCGAGTTCCTCGACGAGCCGTCGCAGGTCGCCGTCATCGACGCGTTCGCCCGATTCGTGGAGACGAGCGCCAGCGGTCCCGCGTGGCTGGGCACCGGCATCCCCATAGGCGTGCTGTGCAAGTCGGGCGAGATCGTCCTCTGCGTGGCGTCCTCGGCGACCGAGGCCCGCACCGGCGTGCCGGGGGTCATCGCCATCCAGCTCTTCCGCGGGGCGGCCCACCGCCACCTGCACCGCGCCGTGCGGGCCATGGCCACGGGCGAACCGCTCGAGGCCGTGCTCGTCCATCTCGCCGACATGGTCGCGAGCGAGATCGCCGGTGCCACGGTGGAGATCGGCTGGGCGTGGGACGGCGACGCGTTCGCGGGCATCACCGGCAACGCCGGCGGCATCCTCGCCCGCGACGACGGCTCGCCCGGCGAACGGCCGTGGGCGGCGGCCATGTCCACGGCCGACTCCGTCGCCACCGAGGCGATCGACGCCCTCCCCGCGCCGATCGCCGCCGCCGCGACGGCTGCCGGCACCACCGGCTGCTGGGTGCACCCGCTCGCCGTCGTGCCGGGAGAGCGACCGACCGCCGCGGTGGTCGTCTGGCGCCACCAGGAGATCGACGCCACCACGTTCAACGCCCAGTACCTCGACCGGGGCGTCGACCTCGCGGCGCTGGCCCTGCAGTGGGCGCGGGGCCACGACTCGCTCGAGCGGGAGGCGAGGATCGACTCGCTGACCGGACTCGCCAACCGGCGGTCGTTCTTCGAACGCCTGCGGGAGGCGACGCCCGCCGGCGAGCCGGGCACGGTGCTGTTCTGCGACCTCGACCGGTTCAAGCCCGTGAACGACCGCCACGGCCACACCGTCGGCGACCGGGTGCTCGTGATCCTCGGCGAGCGGCTCCAGCGCAGCGTGCGGCCCACGGACCTCGTCGCCCGCTACGGCGGCGACGAGTTCACGGTGCTGTGCCCCGGCCTGACCGACCCCGAGGAGATCGCCAACCTCACGGAGCGGCTGCGGCGGGCGACCGCCGACCCGGTGCGCGTGGGCGAGGCGACCGTCGAGGTCGGCATCACCATCGGCTCGGCGCCCCTGGCGCCGGGCGCCGACGCCGACGAGGTCGTGACCGCGGCCGCTGATGCGATGCGGGCGGCGAAACGGGGCCGGTGACCGCGGTCGGCGCCGGTCGGCGCGAGCCGCGGCCACCGAGCGGCCCTCACGACCGCTCTCCGTGAGGTCAGCGCCACGACGAGCACTCAAACGGGCACGAGCATGGGTACGATGGGCGTCGACTTCGACGGACCCGTCCTTACCCTTCTGGTGATCTCGCGTCCCTCCCGGTCGGGGAGGAATCTGCATGATCCAGGCAACGCCGATGCTGGCGCTCCTCGTCGAAGACGATCGTGCGACGCGCCACCTGGTGCGCGACGGCCTCCTGCCGCACGGCATCGAGGTCCACGAAGCAGGCACCGTCGCCGAGGCCGTCGCCTTCGTGGGCGACCGCCGGCCCGACATCGTGATCCTCGGGCTCGCGCTCCCCGACGGGTCGGGGATCGAGGTGCTCGAACACCTCACCGCCATCGGATCCGAGGCCCACGTCCTGGTCATGAGTGGCGAGACCACCGACGAGGACCGCGTCCGGGCGCTGAACCTCGGGGCCGACGACTACGTCATCACCCCGTTCTACGCCCGGGAGCTGACGGCGCGGGTCCTGGCCGTCCTCCGCCGGCGCACCCGAAGCGGACGGTCGCTGCGCGCCGGTCCGCTCGTCATCGACCTCGAGGCGCGGACCCTCGAGGTCGGCGACACCCCCGTCGAGGTCACCGCGATGGAGCTGTCCCTCCTGGCGTTCCTGGCCGCCCGGCCCGGCCACGTCTTCACCCGGGACGAGCTTCTGCGCATGGTCTGGAGCTCCGAACCCGAGTGGCAGAGCACCGCGACCGTCACCGAGCACGTCCGACGGCTGCGAGCGAAGATCGAAGCCGATCCGAGCCGGCCGGTGATGCTGAAGACGGTGCGCGGGTCGGGCTACCGGTTCGACCTCCCCTCGCCGACGCCGCCCGCGACCTCGCGCGTCGGCGACGGCACCGGGCTGGTCGGCGTCATCGTCGTCGTCCACGGTCACATCGTGCAGGCCGACATCGCCGCGGCGGCGATGCTCGGTCATGAGCAGGCGGCCGACCTGATCGACATGCGCGCCACCAACCTGGTCGCGGCAGGGTCGAAGGAGTCGGCCGCCGAACGTCAGGCGCTGATCGCCGACGGTGGGACTCCCCGCTCGCAGGTGCTCCTCGCGCTGCGAGCCGACGGCGAGGAGATCCCGCTCGAAGTCAGATCTGCCGCGGTCGACTGGCAGGGCCAGGCCGCGTCGCGAGTCGAGCTGCGCTTCGCGGCGACCAGCTCGGCGCGCATGGGGCAGCTGTGCACAGGCGTGCTGAGCGAGGTCACCGACGCCGTCATCGCCACCGACATCCACCTGCACATCCGGAGCTGGAACCGGGCCGCCGAGCGCATCTACGGCTGGGCCGAGAGCGAGGTGCTCGGGCGCCACCTCTTCGACACGATCACCTGGCTCGCCGAGCGTGACACACCGAACCCTCCGTGGTCGGACCTGGAGGCCACCGGCCGCTGGCGGGGCATGGGCCGGCAACCCACGAAGGACGGCACCGTGATCACCGCCCGGGCGTCCGTGAGCCAGGTCAAGAGTGAGGCCGGCGAACCGATCGGCGTCGTCTCCGTGAACCGGTTGGTCCGTCCCCGAGCGGTCGCGGCACCGCCGGAGCCGACCGACGACGACATCGCCGATGTGCGCCGGGGGCTGGATCACCGTGAGTTCACCGTCCACTACCAGCCCGTCGTCACGCTCGCCGATGGGAAGGTGATCACCGTCGAAGCCCTCGCTCGCTGGCGCCATCCGGAGCGAGGCCTGCTCGAGCCGGCCGCCTTCATCGACATCGCCGAGCGCAGCGGGCTGATCGTCGAGCTCGGATCGAACATCCTGCGCGAGGCGACCGACCAGGTCGCGGCATGGCGGCGGGACGGGACCGCCGTGAACCTCGCCGTCAACCTGTCCGCCCGGGAGCTCTCGGACCCGATGCTCGCTGACCGGATCATCACGACCGCGGAGCGCTCCGGCCTCCCCCTGAACGCACTCTGGCTCGAGGTGACCGAGACGGCCCTCGTCGAGGACATCACCCAGGCGAGGACGATCCTCACCGAGCTCGCCTCCCTCGGCGTGGGCATCTCGATCGACGACTTCGGCACCGGGTGGGCCAGCCTGACGTACCTTCACGAGTTCCCGGTCCACGTCCTGAAGATCGACCGCAGCTTCGTGACCGGTGTCGACGTCGACGCCGGCATCCGGGCGATCGTCCGGTCGATCATCTCCCTCGGCGCCGAGCTCGACCTCGTCGTGGTGGCCGAGGGCGTGGAGACGGCCAGCGAAGCCGAGATGCTCCGCAAGCTGGGCTGCACGATCGGCCAGGGGTTCCTCTATGGCCGGCCCATCTCGGCCGCCGACGTCGACGTCGGCGGGTTGCAGTGGGCGAGCAAGTGGATGCCGAGCGACACCGTCGGGAACGACCCGGTGGTCGAAACCCTGCCGCCGCGGAAGCCTCGGCCCCGCCGCCGCACCACCGCCGGCGTCGGCACCCGGGGCCCCCGCACGCACTCGTGACCGGTCGCATGTCCGTCTGGGCGCGTTTGGACGTTCGGCCCTAGCCGCCGACAGGACAGCATCGGAGAGTGGGTCACGTGCGTGACCGGCTCGAGCTCTACTGGATCCCGCTCGGTGCGGGCGCGCGAGTCGTCCGCACCTCCGGTCGGATCTACGAACGGATCACGTCGATGGTCCAACGGCGACCGCCCCGGCCGCTGTTCCACTCGGCGCTCGTCGCGAACACGGCCGAGGGTCGCTACTTCGCCGAGATGACCCCGGTGCCGCGGTCCACCACGATCGGCGACCGCGGCGTGGTCGGGGGCGGAGCCGTCGGGAGCCGGGCGCTCGCCCGGCTGCGGGTGTTCCGCTACGAGATCCGCTGCTGGCTCGACGGCGTCATCCCCGACATCGGCTTCGCGATCGACAGCCCGGTCGTGATCTCCACCGATGGCGACGAAGTTCGGCGGGTACTCGACACCTTGCCGCTGGTTCCCTCCGCGGTCTGGGGTCGCGACGAGCTCCGAGCCGGAGAGATGTGGAACTCGAACTCCATCGTCTCCTGGACGCTCGAGACCGCCGGCGTCGCCGATCGCGCCGGACGGCCGCCGCAGCACGGGCGGGCACCCGGCTGGGATGCCGGCATCGCCGTGGCGCGGCGCGAGCGGCGCGCCGGCGCGCTCACCGGCACCGGCACCGGCACCGGCACCGGCACCGGCGGCGATACTACACAGTACTAGAAATACTGAGTAGTATCCTGACTTCGTGGGGACGTCTGGCGCGAGCTCGCTGGTGGAGACCGCGGTCCTGGACGCGGCACGGGCCGTCTTCGCAGCGCGCGGCGTCGACGGAGCCAGCGTCGATGCCGTGGCGGCGGCGGCCGGACTCACGAAGGGGGCGGTCTACTCGCGGTTCCCGAGCAAGGAGGCCCTGTTCGTCGCAGCCGCCCTCGGTCACGACGACGAGGTGCTGGCCGGGATCGCCGGGAAGACCACTGCGGCGTGGGCTCGCTCGTGGGCACGCGGTCTCGCGGCGCAGCGGCAGTGGGCACTGCTCGGCATGGAGTTTCGCCTGTTCGGACTCCGCAACCGAGGGGCGGCCGACACGACGCGGGAGTGGCAGCGCGCGTCACACGCCCGGCTCCGGCGGGAGATGTCCCGTCTCCTGGAGTCGTCCGGCCTCCGGCTTCGGGTCGACGCCGACGCGGCCGCAGCCATCGTCGCCGCCGTTGCTGCCGGGCTGGCGCAGCAGCACTACACCGACGACGCCGTCGACGCCGAGAAGCTCATGAAGTCGGTGCTCGACCTGCTGACCGAATCCCGATGACACCCTCACGCCGGGTCCGGCGCTACCTCGCCACCACCTTCGGGATCACCTGGCCGTCGTGGTGGACCCTTGCTGCGCTGGGCGGCCTGGATCACGGGCCGGCGCCGCTCCTGCTCCTCGGCGGGAGCGGGCCGCTCGTCGCGGCGCTCGCAGGACGAAGCGGTCGCGAGCGCCGAGAGCTCGTGCGCAGCGCGCTGCGCGCCGACCGCCTCGGTGCCGGGTGGGGGCCGGTGTTGGCCGTCGCCGTCGGCCCCGCGCTCGCGGCAACGATCGCGGCGGCCGCCACCGACGAGCTCCAACGACCGGCCCTGGTGACGGCGCTCGGCGCGCTGGGCTTCGGCCTGCTCGCCGGCATCGGCGAGGAGCCGGGATGGCGAGGCACGCTGCTCGGCCCCTGGATCGACCGGTACGGCCCGAGTGGAGCGAGCCTCCGAGTCGGGGCCGTCTGGGCGCTCTGGCATCTCCCGCTGTACTTCGCCAGCGGCACCTACCAGGCCGACCGAGGGCTGGGCTGGTTCGCGGCGTCCCTGGTCGAGCTCCCCGCCTTGTCGATCCTGCTCACGTGGGCCTACGAGCGATCCGGTTGGCTGCTCGCGGCACCGCTCCTCGCACACGCGCTCGGCAACGCCGCCGGCGAGATCCTTCCCGGTCGAGGAACGGCCGCCGACGTCGCCCAGTTGGCCGCCATCGTCGCGGCCGCCCTCGTGGTGAGCCGCCGGCTACGGGCGCCCCAGGCCGGCGGCCGGCCGGCGTGACGCGCGGCCGCGCCCACAAGATGGGGGCGTCGGCCCTGAGCATCGCTCAGGACCCAGTCAGTCGGCTCTGATCCAGTACCAGAGGTGCCCCCGCGCCGGCTCGGCGGTGCGGAGGATGTCTTCGTCAATGAGCTCGCGCCGCTCGATGCGGAGGCCGCAGAGCCGACGGGTGGCGGCGACGGCCTCCTCCTTGCTGCCGTCACGCACGAAGTCCCGGAGGACCGCCGCGACGTCGTCGGTCAGCGCGCGCGCTCGCAGCAGCGAGGCGAGCACCTGTTGGCGGTGCGCGGGGATCGCGGCCAGCGCAGCCATGGCTTCGGCGACGGGCTCGACCGCCATCAGACCGTAGGGCGCGTGGTACACGCCGCCGAGGATCTCGAGGGCAGGTCGGCATGAGCCGGTCTCGTCGTCTTCGACGGCACGGCGCAGCCGGTCGATGACCCGCTGGTCGCCGAGGAAGCGGATGCTGCTCTTCGCGGCGACCTCGCGCACCCGCTTCACCGGATCGTCGAGGCCGCGGAGGATGCCGTCCGCCGCCGCCGGCTCGTCCGAGAACGCCAGCACCCGCAGGGCGGCGACGCGCACGTTGCGATCACCGCTGTCGAGGTGCGGGAGGACCTCGGCGGCCGGGACGGGTGGTCCGTCCGGGCCGCCGAGGCCGACCGTCTTCCGCGCCCGCTCTCGCAGCTGGTCGACGGTCAACACGACGGTGGGCGCCCTTGCACATGCCCGACACATTTCAGACTCTTTGGCAATGAGTCCCTCCTTGCGGAGGCGGCCTGCTCAGCCCCGGGACATCTCAGACTCTCTGGTGATGAGTCCCCACCGGCGATCGTGTACTTCACACCTCTACACGGGCATACACCCACTCAGGAGATCCACCCCGCGGGATCCCAGCCGTTCTGATCGCACAGCTTGCGCATGCGTGCGATCGCGCCGCCCACGCGCCGACCGCCCCGGATGACGCCGAACAGCTGTCGGGACACGACCTGCTGGCTGATGCCGAGCTCGGCTGCGATCTCCACCTGCGTGCGGCCGTCGTAGAAGTACAGCTCGACGATCCGCCGCTGCTTGTCGGTCAGCCCTGACCGCACGATCTCGGCGATCCCGGCCAGCACCTCCCGGCGCGCCCGCTCGGCCGCTGGATCGCGAGGTTCCGCGGGCGCGTCCAGGACGACCTCGGGGAGCGCGTCCAGGTCCCCGGGATCGAACGGCAGCTCCCAGAAGGTCGGGTCGTAGCCGGGCATCTCCCTCCAGACACCGGCCTACACCCACCTCGCGCTCGCCGTCATCGCCCGCAGCTCTGCACGAGCACGTCGATCGCCTCGATGGCGGCCCGCAGACGGTCGGGGGCATGGAACGGAAGCCTTGCGTCGGCGAAGCCGGGGTCGTTGCCCTCGAAGTCGTAGACGAGGTTCTCGAGCAGCACCCGCAGGAAGTTCAGCGACGTCACCACCCACATCGCGAACGACGACTCGGTGATCGGCGTGGTGTCGTCGCCGTACGCGGCGACCAGCGCACGAGCGGCGTCGACGTCGACCTCGCCCTCCTCGTTCGAGGTCCACTCGACCAGGGCGCACGCGAGCTCGGCATCGGCGGTCAGGGGCCCTGCGTTCTCCCAGTCGAGCACGACGAGCCGACCGTCGTCCTGCGATGGCAGGACGTTGCCGGGCCGGAAGTCGCCATGAGCCGTGATCAGCGAAGCCTCCGGTGTGACCGTGAACCGTCGACCGACCTCGAGCAGGAAGTCGGTGTCGGCCTCGGTGACATCGATCCACGGAGAGGTCACGTCGCGTGATCGCGCATCGTCGAACACCTGCCTCCACTGCGCTTCCGAAGGAGGTGAGAGATACCAGGCGTTGGTCTCCCCGACCGGTGGGATCCCGAGTCGATGGATGCGCCCGAGGAGGTCGCCGACCTCGGTGGCGCGCTCGACCGACACCGGCCGCGCCAGGTCCGGAGCGAGATCGATCCACTCGTACACGCGTACCCGGTCGATCACGGCTGCCCCCGTCGGTGTCAGCAC
>DATLFP010000011.1:0-5627 GCA_035540955.1 Acidimicrobiales bacterium | reverse complement strand
ACCGCCAAGGCGCCGGCCGCGTTCGCCCAGGGCGTGGCGCTGGCCCGGCCGGGCGGGACCATGGTGGTCGCCGGCACCCGCGGCGTCGCCGAGACCCCGGGGTTCAGCCCCGACCACATCGTCTACAAGGAGCTGCACGTGATTGGATGCCTCGGCGTCGACGCCCCCGCCTACACCGAGGCCCTCGCCATC
This sequence comes from Acidimicrobiales bacterium, assembly GCA_035540955.1. Classification (GTDB taxonomy): domain Bacteria; phylum Actinomycetota; class Acidimicrobiia; order Acidimicrobiales; family CADCSY01; genus DATLFP01. Next base: position 5,435 of record DATLFP010000011.1, on the reverse strand, counting down.
CTCGCGTCGGGGAAGTACCCCTTCGCCGACATCCCCCGGCGCGTCGCCGGGCTCGACGACCTGGACCCGCTGCTCGCCACGCTCGCCGGCGAGACCGGCGACGTGCCGCCGCTGCACGGGGTGCTGGTGCCGTGACCGCCTCGAGCGAGCGCGAGCGCATCGAGCGACTGCCGGCGGCCGAGGCCAAGGAGGCCGGCGCCGCCGTCGGGATCCCCGAGATGATGGGCGACCTCGCGGTGTTCCAGATCCTGTTGCGCAACCCGCCCGTCGCCGCGGCCCTCAACGGGATGCTGACGACGCTGCTCTGGAACGGGACGCTGGACGCCCGCCTGCGCGAGCTGGTGATCATGCGCATCGGCTGGAAGACCGGTTCGGTCTACGAGTGGACCCAGCACTGGCGCGTGGCCACGCAGCTCCAGGTCGATCCCGACGACATCCTCGCCGTGCGCGACTGGCAGTCGTCGGACCGCCTCGGGCCCGCGGAGCGGGCCGTGCTGGCGGCCACCGACGAGACCCTCGACACCGGCACCATCTCCGACGCCACGTGGGCGGCGTGCACCGAGCACGTCGGCGGTGACGCGGCGCTCATCGAGCTGGTCGTGGCGATCGGCAACTGGCGGCTCTTCTCGTCGTTGCTGCGCTCGGTGCGCGTCCCGCTCGAGGACGGGGTGGCGCCGTGGCCTCCCGACGGCGCCACGCCGGCGTGAGCTCAGGCGCTCGCCCGTTCGGCGACCGCCGCACGGGCGGCGGCGGCCACCGCCCGGGCACACACGCGACCGATCTCGTCCGGGCCGCGCCCGAAGTCGCCCGTGAGCGCGCGCGTGGTGAACGCACTGAGCTGCACGGCGCACACATCGGCCAGCCATGCGGGCGGCCGACCGTCCCCGCCGGCGCTGCGCCACACCGCGTCGGTGAACGATCGGACCAGCGCACGTCGACCGGCGCGGCGCTCCTCGGCGACCACGGCGATCTCGCCCTCGAGCGCCCGGCCGAGCCCGGCCAGCTCCCAGTAGATGCGGCCGTGACGGGCGTTGAGCCGGTGCACCGTCACCATCGCATCGACCAGCCAGCGATCGAGCTCCTCGCCGTCGTGGGCGGGCACGAGGTGCTCGCCGTAGCTGCGGATGCCTTCGCGCACCGCCTCCGCCAGCAGCGCGTCGCGGGTGGCGAAGTGGCGGAACACGGTGCGCCGGCTCATGCCGGCAGCATCGGCGACGTCGTCGACGGTCGTGTCGAGACCGCGCTCGGCCAGCACCCCGCGCGCGGCCCGCACGATTCGAGCCCGGTTGCCGTCGATCTCCGCACCAGGCGACACGGCTGGCACGGTAGCCCGCAGCGGTGAGCATCCTCGGGAACCGCGTCGTGCGGGTCGAAGACCCGCGCCTGCTCACCGCGGGTGGGACCTATGTCGACGACCTCCCGCTCGACGGTGCGGTGCGGGCCACCTATGTGCGCTCGACCGTTGCGCACGCGCGGATCGTCGCCGTCGATGTGACCGCGGCCCGGTCGGCGCCGGGCGTGGTCGAGGTGGTCGTCGGCGGCGAGGTCGACCTCGGCCCGTTCCCTCGCGACAGCCCGATGACCCCCGAGGCGATGGCGCAGCCGTGGCTGGCGGGCGACGTCGTGCGCTTCGTCGGCGAGCCGCTGGCGGTGGTGCTGGCCGAGACCGCCGCCCAGGGTGCTGACGCCGCCGAGCTCGTCGAGGTCTCCTACGAGCCGCTGGCCGCCGTCGTCGACGTCGACGACGCCCTGGCCGGGACGGTCCTGCTGCACCCCGACGCCGGCACCAACGTGGCGCTCGCGTTCGAGGAGGAGCCCGACCCGCACCTGTTCGATGGGTGCGAGGTGGTCGTTCGCCGGCGGATCCTCAACCAGCGCGTCGCGCCCTGCCCCCTCGAGGTGCGCGCCGCCGCCGCGTCGTGGGGCGGCGACGGCCGGCTCACCCACTGGGCCAGCAGCCAGGGTTCGCACGGGGTGCGGGAGACCCTGCGCCGGGCGATGGGCCTCGAGCGCGCCCAGGTTCGGGTGGTCACCCCCGACGTCGGCGGCGGGTTCGGCGCCAAGGGCTGCTCGTACCCGGAGGAGCTGCTGCTCGGGTGGCTGGCGCGGCGGGTCGGTCGGCCCGTTCGGTGGGTGGAGACCCGCAGCGAGAGCATGGTCGGGCTCGGCCACGGTCGCGGCCAGGTGCAGCACGTCGAGATCGGCGGCACCCGCGCCGGCACCATCGGGGCGTACCGGCTCACCGTCGTCCAGGACAGCGGCGCCTACGCCCGCATGGGCGCGGTGCTGCCCTTCATGACCCGCACCATGCTCACCGGCGTCTACCGCATCGCCCGCACGCAGTTCTCGTCGCGCTCGGTGGTGACGAACACCACCCCGACCGTTGCGTACCGCGGCGCCGGGCGGCCGGAGGCGACCGCCGCCATCGAGCGCGCCGTCGACCTGTTCGCGGCGGAGATCGGCGCCGACCCCGCTGAGGTGCGTCGGCGCAACCTGGTCGCGGCCGACGCGTTCCCGTTCACGACGCCGACCGGCGCGACCTACGACGTCGGCGACTACGAGCGGGCGCTCGATCTGGTCCTCGACGCCGCCGGCTACGAGTCGCTGCGGGCCGAGCAGCGACGACGGCGAGACCGCGGCGAGACGATCGCGCTCGGGATCGGACTGTCGACCTACGTCGAGATCACGAACCCGATGGGCCAGGGCGAGTTCGGCGCCGTGGCGATCGGCGACGACGGCTCGGCGGTCGTGCGCACCGGGGTGGCGCCGCACGGGCAGGGTCACGCGACGGCGCTGGCGATGGTGGCGTCCGATCGTCTCGGCATCCCGATGGACCGGGTCACCGTGGTGCACGGCGACACCGACGTCGTGCCGCGGGGCCGGGGGACCGGCGGATCGCGATCGCTGCAGGCCGGTGGCACCGCGGTGCGCTCGGCGGCTGATGCCGTCGTGGAGCAGGCGCGGGCGGTCGTCGCCGACCTGCTCGAGGCCAACGCCGAGGACGTCGTGCTCGACGTGGACGGCGGCCGGTTCCATGTGGCCGGAACGCCGGCGGTGTCGCGCACGTGGGCCGACGTCGCCGCCGCCGCGCCCGGTGGGCTGGCCGCCGAGCTGGAAACCGAGAACCCGGGCCCGACGTTCCCGTTCGGGGCCCACGTCGCCGTCGTCGAGGTCGACCTCGAGACCGGCGCGGTGCGGCTCACGCGCCTCATCGCCGTCGACGACGCCGGCACCGTCGTCAACCCGCTCCTCGTCGACGGCCAGGTCCACGGTGGCCTGGCCCAGGGCATCGCCCAGGCGCTGTACGAAGAGGTGCGCTACGACGCCGACGGCAACCCGCTCACCACCACCTTCGCCGACTACGCGTTCCCCTCGGCCGCCGAGCTGCCCTCGTTCGAGACGGTGCCGATGGAGACGCCGACGCCGATCAACCCGCTCGGGGCCAAGGGGATCGGCGAGTCCGGCACCATCGGCTCGACCGCCGCCGTGCAGAACGCCGTGGTCGACGCGCTGGCCCATCTCGGCATCCGCCACCTCGACATGCCGGCGACCCCGGAACGGGTGTGGCGGGCGATCGTCGATCCGTCGCGCCGAGCCGCCGACGATGAGTCGCCGCTGAGCATCGCCCGTACGCTTCGCTGACGGCATTGCGGATGCCCCGACCCTGGAGCTCGACCATGACGCCCCGCGATGACGAGCCCGGCGACGTCGGCCTGCTCATCCCGACCGATCCCCACACCGACGACGAGGCCGTCCCCGACCCTCGCCAGCGACGCCTGATCCTCATCACGATGTGCATCGCGCTGGCCGGCGTCGTCGCGTCGGTCTCCGGGCTCAACGTCGCGCAGCAGGCGATCGCCGCGGATCTCGGCGCGTCACAGAGCCAGCTGCTGTGGATCATCAACGGCTACACGCTGGTGCTCGCCGCGCTGCTCCTTCCCACCGGTGCGGTCGGTGATCGTTGGGGTCGCAAGCCGGTCCTGCTCGTCGGGCTCGTCGTCTTCGCGGCCGCGAACCTCGCGTCCGCCTTCGCCGGCGACCCCGGGGTGCTCATCGCGCTGCGGGTCGTGGCGGGAGTGGCCGCGGCGATGATCATGCCGGTCACGCTGTCGGTCATCACCACGAGCTTTCCCGCGCGGGAGCGGGCGCGGGCGGTCGGGACGTGGGCTGGTGTCGCCGGCGGTGGCGGCGTCCTCGGGCTCTTCACCTCGGCGGCGATCATCGACAACGCAACGTGGCCTTGGGTGTTCGCCGTGCCCGTCGCCATGGCGGTCGTCGCGCTTCTCGGCACGGTGTTCGCTGTCCCGCCCTCGCGCGAGCATGCCGACGGCGGCTACGACGTGCTCGGTGCACTGCTCTCCGCCGTCGCCGTCGGCAGCGTGGTCCTCGGTGTCCAGGAAGGTCCTGAGCGCGGCTGGACTGCGCCGCTCACCGTCGCGGCCGTGCTCGTCGGGGTGGTGGCGGCGGTGGCGTTCGTCCGCACCGAGCTCCGCCGGGCACACCCCTTGCTCGACGTCCGCCTGTTCCGGAACCGCGGCCTGGCCACGGGCTCCGTCAACCTGTTCGTCGTGTTCGGGCTGATGTTCACGCTGTTCCTGGTGGTCGTCCAGCTGCTACAGGCCGTGTTCGGCTACAGCGCGCTGCGAGCCGCGTCGGGCCTCATGCCGATGGCAGTGCTCATGATGCCTCTGTCGACGATCGCCCCGACCGTCGCCCACCGAATCGGCTACCGGCGCACGGTGGCGACCGGCATGGTGCTCCTCGCCACTGGCATGGCGCTCGTGGCCGTGCTGGTCGACATCGACCGCGGCTACGTCTCGGTGCTGCCGGGCCTCGCCGTCCTCGCCGTGGGCGTCGGGCTCGCCATGAGCCCCTCGACCACCGCCATCACCGCCGCGCTGGGAGAGGACAAGCAGGGCGTGGCGTCCGCGCTCAACGACACCGCGCGCGAGCTCGGCGCGGCGATCGGCATCGCCTTGTTCGGCTCGATCCTCAACGCGCAGTACCGGGCGAACGTGAGCGGAGCCGCGGCGAGCCTGCCGGACGCGATCGCCGAACCCGTGCGGGAGGGCATCGGCGGTGCGCTCGCCGTCACGGGGCAGCTCGGGCCGGACGGCCTTCGCGTCGTCGAGGCGGCCCGCGCAGCGTGGCTCGACGCCGTGCGCCCGACGCTCGGGCTCGCCGCGCTCGCGGCCCTGGCGGCCGCGGTGTACACCGTGGTGGGCGGTCGGCGCGAGGACACCGCGGGCCGCTCGTCGTCGGTTCGCTAGCCGTCCTCGTGAACGGTCAGCGGGTCGTTGTGGCGGAGGACGCGGGCGGCGGCCCGCTCGGCGCGATCGTTGTCGCCCTCGGCGACGGCGGCGACGAAGGAGCGGGTGGCCCGACGACAGCGACGGCACCGCGTCGTCCCCGCCGCCGATGTGGGCCGCCGGCCG
>DATLFP010000010.1:0-21693 GCA_035540955.1 Acidimicrobiales bacterium | reverse complement strand
CCAACGGGATCTAGACCACCTCCATGGCCTCGGCGAAGTGGCAGGCGCTGGGGTGGCCCTGGCCGCGGTCGATCAGCTCGGGCTCCTGCTCGGCGCAGATGTCCTGGGCCTTCCAGCACCGGGTCCGGAACCGGCAGCCCGTCGGCGGGTCGGCGGGGCTCGGCAGGTCGCCCTCGAGCACGATGCGGGTGCGGGCCCGCTCCTTGCGGGGGTCGGGAACCGGCACCGCCGACAGCAGCGCCTGGGTGTAGGGGTGGCTCGGCTGCTCGTAGATCTCGTCTCGGGTCCCGATCTCGATGATCTTGCCGAGGTACATGACCGCCACGCGGTCGGCGATGTGGCGGACCACCGACAGGTCGTGGGCCACGAAGATGTACGACAGCCCCAGCTTGTCCCGCAGGTCCTCGAAGAGGTTGATCACGCCCGCCTGGATCGACACGTCGAGGGCGGAGACGGGCTCGTCGAGGACCAGGAGGTCGGGCTCGAGCGCCAGCGCCCGGGCCACGCCGATGCGCTGGCGCTGACCACCGGAGAACTCGTGCGGGTAGCGGTTGACGTGCTCCGGCTTGAGCCCGACCAGCTCGAGCAGCTCGGCGATGCGCTCCCGGCCGCCCTCCTTGTAGGTGCCGTGCACCTTCATCGGATCGGCGATGACGGCGTGCACCGTCATGCGGGGGTTCAGCGACGCGTACGGGTCCTGGAACACGATCTGCAGCTTGCGGCGCAGCCGGCGGAGGGCGGCGCCCTTCATCGTCGTGACCTCCTCGCCCCGGAAGCGCACCGAACCGGCGGTGGGCTCGACCAGGCGCAGGATCGTCCTCGCCGTCGTCGACTTGCCGCACCCCGACTCCCCCACCAATCCGAGCGTCTCGCCGGCGCCGACGTCGAAGGAGACGTTGCAGAGAGCGTGGACCTGCCCGGTGACCCGCTGCAGGAGGCCGCTGCGGATGGGGAAGTGCTTGACCAGTCCTGCCACCTCGAGCAGCGGCGGTACGTTCGGGTCCGGCGCCGGCGCCGGCGGTGTCTGGGGCTCGATCGTGGTCACGCGCGGACCCTCGCCCGGAGCTGCTCGACCGTGACGCCCGCCAGCTGCTCTCGGAAGTGACACGCCGAACGGTGCTCAGTACCGCCGGACACCGAGTAGAGCGGCGGCACCTCGGTGGCGCAGGGATCTGGAGTCTGCGCCATCGGGCAGCGGGGGTTGAACGGGCACCCGGGCGGCACCCGGATCAGCGACGGCGGCTGGCCCTTGATGCGGTACAGCCGGTCGCGCCGGTCGCCCCGATCCAACCTCGGCAGCGACGCCAGGAGGCTGAGGGTGTACGGGTGCCGAGGCTCGTAGAAGATCTCGTCGACCGTGCCGATCTCGGACTGGCGTCCCGCGTACATGACCATGACCCGGTCGGCCATCCCGGCGACGACGCCGAGGTCGTGGGTGATGAGGAGGATGGCGCTGTTCGTCTGCGCCTGCACCCGCTCGAAGACCTCGAGCACCTGGGCCTGGATCGTCACGTCGAGCGCCGTCGTGGGCTCGTCGGCGATCAGCACGTCGGGCCGGTTGGCGAGCGCCATGGCGATCATGGCCCGCTGTCGCATCCCGCCGGAGTACTCGTGCGGGTACTGGTCGGCGCGCGCCTTCGGATTGGAGATGCCGACGATGCCCAGCAGGTCCTGGACCTCGGCGGCGAGCTCCTTCCTCGACAGGTCCCGGTGCACGTCGATGGCCTCGGCGATCTGGTGGCCGACGGTGAAGACCGGGTTCAGCGCGGCCAGCGCGTCCTGGAAGACCATCGAGATCTTGTTGCCGCGCACGGTGCGCAGAGCTCGCTCGTTCAACCCGACGAGATCGCGGCCGCGGAAGATCACCTGGCCGCTGACCTCCGCGGTCTTCGGAAGGAGGCCGAGGATCGCGAGCGACGACACCGTCTTGCCCGATCCCGACTCACCGACGATGCCGAGGACCTCGTTCTCGAAGACGTCGTAGGAGACGTCGTCGACGGCCTTGACGATCCCGTCGTCGGTCTTGAAGTCGACCCGCAGGTTGCGCACCGACAGCACCGCGCCCGGCGGCTGGACGGCCGCGGGGAGGGCGTCGATGTCGAAGTCGGTCTCGAGCTCGTCGGCCATCAGTGCTTGGAGGTGGGGTCGAAGGCGTCCCGCAGGCCGTCGCCGAGGAAGTTGACCGCCAGCAACGTCAGCGAGATGGCGGCGCCCGGGAAGTAGATGAGGTAGGCGTACCGCGTGCCGGCCGTGCCGCGGGCATCGTTGACGAGATAGCCCCACGACACCTCCGGCGGCTGCACGCCGAAGCCGAGGAACGACAGCGTCGACTCGAGGAGGATGGCGATCCCGACGACGAGCGTGGTGTTGACGACGATCGGGCCGATGCAGTTCGGCAGGATGTGGCGAACGATGATGCGCGCCGTCGACGCTCCTGAGGCCCGCGCCGCCTCCACGAACTCCTTCTCCTTGAGCGACAGCACGACGCCCCGCACGACGCGCGCCATCGTCGTCCAGAGCAGCAGGGAGAGGATCAGGATGGCCAGCGTGTCGGTGCCGAGGTCGAAGCCGAAGATGCGCTTGCCCCGGAAGTTGTTGTTGGCGACGATCAGCACCGCGAGGCCGGGGATGATGAGGAACAGGTCGGTGATCCGCATGAGCAGCGACTCGACCCACCGCCCCACGTAGCCGGCGATCGACCCGACGATCATCCCGATCAGCGTCGACAGCAGCGACACGAGGAAGCCGATCTTGAGCGAGATGCGTCCGGCGTAGACGACGCGGGCGAACAGATCGCGTCCGAGGTTGTCGGTCCCGAACCAGTGCTCGCCGTTGGGCGGCTGACGCAGGTTGGTCAGGTCCTGGGCGATGGGATCGTGCTTCGTGATCAGCGGCGCGAACAGGGCGCTGAGGAGCAGGATCGACAGCACGATCAAGGCCGCCACCGCCAGCCGGTGGCGGAGAAAGCGGCGCCGGAAGAGGCGCCACTGGCTGAGCGGCTTGCCGTCGGCGACGTCGGCGACGTCGGCGATCGTCGGGTCGATGTCCTCGAGGACCTCGCCGCCGAGGTCGTCCTCGACCATCTCGAGGAGCGCCTCGCTCGTCACCACGCCGCTGCCGGCTGCCTCGCGCTCGGGGTCGTCGTCTCGGAACACCATCAGTGCCGGATCCGGGGATCGAGGACGCCGTAGAGCACGTCGGCCAGCAGGTTGAAACCGATGATGAAGGTCGCGGTGATGATCATCCATGGCAGGACCACTGCGGTGTCGCCCTGCACGATCGCGTCGACGAACAATCGCCCCATGCCGGGCCAGGCGAAGATGTACTCGGTCACGATGAGCCCACCGAAGAGGGCGCCGACGTCGACGGCCATCACCGTCGTCAGTGGGATGAGCGCGTTGCGCAGCGCGTGCTTGAACACCACCTTGCGCCGGGGCACGCCCTTCGCCCGGGCGGTGCGGATGTAGTCGGCACCCATCACGTCGAGCATGGCGCTGCGCTGGTACCTGCTCCACCCCGCAACCAGCTGCACCGACAGCGTGAGGATCGGCAGGGCGGCGTGCCGGAAGAAGTCGAGCACGCTCTTGTCATCCGCCGAGTGCATCCCCACCGAGTAGAAGAGCGGATCGTCCCATCCGAGCCACGTCCGCAGCTCGGTGGTGAGGAAGTGGATGGCGAGGAGCGCGAAGAAGAACGTCGGTATCGAGAGGCCGACGAAGGACATCGTGGTGAACGTGTAGTCGAGCGCCGAGTACTGCCGGACCGCTGAGTACACCCCGACGAGGATGGCCACGATCATGCACAGGAGCACCGACCAGACGATGAGCTGCACGGTGTTCTTGAGCGCCCGCCAGATCTCGGTCGAGACCGCCCGGCGACTGATGTAGGACTGGCCCCACTCGCCCTTGACGAAGTCGCCGGCCCAGTTCTTGTACTGCACGACGAGCGGGTCGTTCAGCCCGAGTCGCTCTCGCTCGCGCTCGACCAGCGTCGGATCGCGCGAGAGCCGGAAGCGCGCCGTGGGATCCGTCGAGCTGCTCACGAACCCGAAGAGGACCATCGACGCAACGATGACGACCGGGATCGAGATCAGCAGCCGGCGAACGATGTAGGCAAGCACTGCGCTCCTGTTTCCGTCTCTGCGGTCCGACGCCCGAACAGCGAACGGGGGCCCGGCACGCTGATGCGTACCGGGCCCCCGTCCAGGTCAAACCAGGTCAGCGGCTAGCACTGACCGCCAGTGCACCACCACTCGTTCATGTTCCAGAACGGGCCGTAGACCACGTTGTGGCCGAGCGGGCCGTTCAGCTTGTCCGAGTTGTAGACGAAGATGTCCGGGAACGGATCGACCGGCAGACCGGGCAGCTCGTCGGCGAGGGCCTGATGGCCCTGACGGACGAGGTCGAGCCGGGCGTCCTCGTCCAGCTCGGTCTCCACGGCCTCCCACGCCTCGTCGATGGCGTCCGACGCGAGACGGGTCCAGTTCTGGCCGCTGGGCGAGTCGGTCGTCGGGATGTTCTTGGAGCAGAAGGTCGAGCAGATGCCCGGGTCGGTCGACGGCGGGACCTGGGCGTACAGGCCGATGACCATGATGCCCTGGGGACCCCACTCGCCGAACAGCGTGCCGGCGGCGGTGAAGTTGATGGTCAGCTCGAAGCCGGCCTCCCGCCACTGCTGCTGCAGGATCTCTGCGGTCCGCTCACGGCGGGCGTTGCCGGCCGTCGAGTTGATCTCGGTGGCGGCCCGCTGACCGTCCTTCGCCCAGATGCCGTCCGAGCCCTTGGCCCAGCCGTCGGCCTCCATGATCTCGGTGACCATGTCGAGGTCGTGGCTGTAGACGCTGAACGGCTCGGTGTACCACTTCGAGTTGGCCGGCGTCATGAACGACTGGATCGGCTCGATGTTCGGGTTCACCGGCTTGAACAGCGCATCCACGATCGCCTGCCGGTCGGTGGCGTAGGCGAGGGCCTTGCGCACCTCGAGGTTGTCGAGCGGCGGCTTCTCGGTGTTGAACCAGAGTGCCTCGTAGTTCAGCGAGTCGATCACCGAGAACTCATGGCCCGCCAGGTTGGTGAGCTCCTCGAGCTCGAGCTGCGCCTGCGGGTAGATGGCCGACACCTGGCCCGACTTCAGCGCCTCGATCTCGGCCGCGGTGTCCGGCACGAAGCGGAACACGACGCGGTCGAGGTACGGCTGCTGACCCCAGTAGTTCTCGTTCGGGATCAGCCTGATCTCCGAGCCCTTCGCCCACTCCTCGAGCTTCCAGGGGCCACCCGACCACTCGTAGCCGTCGTTCATGGCTGCGTTGCGGTCCTGGCCCTCGAGGATGTGCGAGGGGTAGACGCCGTAGAAGCCGCCGAAGAGGTCCTGCCAGGCGGCGTAGTCGGTGCCGAACTCCACGACCGCGACCTTCGGATCGGAGTCGTCGATCGACTCGATCAGCTCGTAGCCGGTCTTGTCGTAGATGTCGTCGCCGTTCTTGATCTGGTCCCACGTGTAGGCGAAGTCGGTCGAGGTGATCGGCTCACCGTCGGACCACACCGCGTCGTCGGAGATCTCGTACGTGACGGTCATGCCGCCGTCGGGATCGTCCTCGAGGGTCGGCGCCGAGGCCATCAGCGGGCTCGGGACCAGCTCACCCGACTCCTGGTCGAAGTCGTGCACGCGGGGCATGGTGTAGGCGCCCAAGGTCCAGATGCCCCACGAGGCTCCTGCGCAGCTGGCGATCCAGTCGACGCACTCGGGCTCCTGCTCGGCGCCGAGGACGAGCGTGCCGCCCGGCTCTGGCTCCCCCGCAGCACCTTCAGTCGTGTCGGTGGTGTCGTCGCCACCTGTGGTGTCGTCGTCGTCGTCGCCGCCGCACGCGGCTGCGACCAGCGACAACGCCATGATCAGTGCGAGGAGCCTGGCTAGCGCTCGTCGGTCACGCACGTATGTCCTCCTGTGTCTGGGATGTCGGTGGCGTCGTCCGCCGGTGTATGGCTACTGGAGGCGCAACGCCAGGATCACCGTCGTGAACGCGAACACGACGGCGACGCCCACGGTGATGCGATCGAGGTTCCGCTCCATCACCGTGGAGCCCGCTGCGGAGGTGCCGATGCCGCCCCCGAACATGTCGGAGAGACCACCGCCACGACCACTGTGCAGCAGGATGAGCAGGATCAGCAGGAGCGATACGGCGACGTGCACCACCACCACGGCGGCCGTCACCATCGGTCAGCTCCTCGCGTCAGGTCCTGCACGGGCTCAAGACGTTACCAGAGGGGCAAGTTCAACAAGTCGAACCTGCGCGTTACGACTGTGCGGCGGCCCGGAACTGGACGATCCGTGCGAAATCGTCGGGATCGAGGGACGCACCGCCGACGAGGGCGCCGTCGATGTCCGGCATGGCCATGAGCTCGGCGATGTTGGAGGGCTTGACCGAACCCCCGTACTGGACGCGGGTGCCGGCGCCGACCACGCCGCGGATCGCGGCACACACCGACTGCGCGTCCTCGGCCGTCGCCGTGCGCCCGGTCCCGATGGCCCAGATGGGCTCGTAGGCCACGACGAGGGCGTCGACCTGCTCCCGCTTGAGGCCACCGAGCCCGGCCCGGAGCTGGGAGAGGACCTTCTCCTCGGTGCCGCCCGCCTCCCGCTCCTCGAGCGTCTCGCCCACGCACAGGATCGGGGTCATGCCGTGCTTGATGATCGCCTTGACCTTGCGGTTGACGTCCTCGTCGGTCTCACCGAAGAGCTCGCGCCGCTCGGAGTGGCCGGCGATGACATAGCGCACGTTCAGCTTGGCGAGCATGGCGGGGCTCACCTCGCCGGTGAACGCGCCGCTCTCCTCCCAGTGGCAGTGCTGGGCGCCGAGGGCGATGGGGATGTCGTCGGACTCGAGCGTGGTCTGGACCGAGCGGATGTCGGTGAACGGCGGATGCACCGAGACGTCGACCGCCTCGTAGTCGTCCTTGCGAAGGATGTACGAGAGCTTCTGCACCATCTGGATCGCCTCGAAGTGGTTGTGGTGCATCTTCCAGTTGCCCGAGATCAACGGCTTGCGGGTCACATCAGCCCTTCGCGTTGGGGGCGCTGCGGAGCGCCTCGAGGCCTGGGAGGTCGCCCTGCTCCAGCAGCTCGAGCGAGGCGCCGCCGCCCGTGGACACGTGATCGATCTGCCGGTCGAGCCCGAACTTCGCGGCCGCCGCGGCACTGTCACCACCGCCGACCACGGTGAAGCCGCTGCACTCAGCCACCGCCGCCGCCACCGTGCGGGTGCCGGCCTCGAACCGGGGATCTTCGAACACCCCCATCGGACCGTTCCAGAAGACCGTGCGGGCCTCGCCGATCACGTCGCTGAACGCCGCCGCCGTTCCCGGACCGATGTCGAGGCCCTTCCAACCCTCGGGCACGTCGGCGCCCACCTGGCGAACGGATTCGTCGGGTCCCAGCACGACGACGTCGTGAGGGACCACGATGCGGTCGCCGTGCTCGACCAGCAGCTTCCGGCAGGCCTCGATCTGGTCGCGCTCGCACAGGGAGTCACCCACCGAGTGGCCCTGGGCGGCGAGGAAGGTGAAGCACATGCCGCCGCCGATGACAAGGCGGTCGCACACCCCGAGCAGCGCGTCGATCACGCCGAGCTTGTCGCTCACCTTGGAGCCGCCGAGGAGAGCGACGAACGGCCGCTTCGGCGAGCGGCGCAGCCCGAGCAGCACGTCGACCTCGCGAGCCAGCAGCCGGCCGGCGGCGCTCGGCAGCGTCTTGGGCGGTCCGACGATCGATGCGTGCGCTCGGTGCGAGGCGCCGAACGCGTCGTCGACGTAGGCGTCCATCCCCTCGACGAGCCTGGCGACGAACGCGGGATCGTTGGCTTCCTCGCCGGCGTCGAAGCGAAGGTTCTCCAGGAGCTCGACCCCGGGTGCCAGCTCGGCGAGCCGTGCCCGCACCGGCGCCATCGAGTACGCGGGGTCCGGGGCGCCCTTGGGTCGCCCGAGGTGGGAGCACGCCACGATCGTGGCTCCCTGCTCCTGCAGCCAGGTGATGGTGGGGAGCGCCGCCCGGATGCGCAGGTCGTCGGTGATCGCCCCGGTCCCCTTGTCGAGGGGCACGTTGAAGTCGGCTCGGAGGAGGACCCGCTTGCCCTGGAGGGGCGGCAGGTCCTCCAGCAGGGGGAGGTCGCCCACGAGCTACTTGGCGCCGCCGACGATGACCGTGAGGTCGACGAGCCGGCACGAGTAGCCCCACTCGTTGTCGTACCAGCCGAACACCTTGACCATCGACCCCATGGCCATCGTGAGCTTCGAGTCGAAGGTGCAGGAGGCGGACGAGCCCACGATGTCGGACGACACGATCTCGTCCTCCGTGTAGACGAGCACCTTGGCCAGCGGCCCGGCTCCCGCCGCCGCCCGGAAGGCCTCGTTGACCTCCTCGCCCGTGACCTCCCGCCCGAGGATGCCGGTGAAGTCGGTGATGGAGCCGTCGGGCACCGGGACCCGGAGCGCCTGCCCGTCGAGGCGACCCTTCATCGACTCGAGCACCAGGCTCGTCGCCCGCGCCGCGCCCGTCGAGGACGGGACGATGTTGACGGCCGACGCTCGCGCCCGGCGGAGGTCCTTGTGCGCGAGGTCGAGCAGGTTCTGATCGTTCGTGTACGCGTGGACGGTCGTCATGAGACCCTTCTCCACGCCGAAGGCGTCATCGAGCACCTTGATCATCGGGACGAAGCAGTTGGTCGTGCACGACGCGTTGGACACGATCTTCATCGAGGACTCGAACTGATCGTCGTTGACGCCGACGACGAAGGTGCCGTCGACGTTGGTCGCCGGCGCCGAGATGATCACTCGCGGCGCGCCCGCCTCGAGATGGGCCTTGGCCTTCTCGCCATCCGTGAAGACACCGGTCGACTCGATGACCACGTCGACGCCCAGCTCGCCCCACGGCAGCTTCGACGGCTCCCGCTCGGCGAAGAACCGGAACGAGTCGTTGCCGGCGCTGATGCCGTCGCCGGTGACCTTCACCTCGGTGTCGAGGACGCCGTGGGTCGAGTCGTACTTCAGCAGGTGGGCGCTCGTCTCGGCGGACATGCCGGGGTCGTTGACAGCGACGAGCTCGACGTCGGCCCCCAGCTTCTTCGCAGCCCGGTAGAAGTTGCGGCCGATCCGGCCGAACCCGTTGATGCCCACACGTACGGTCATGGTGTCGACAGTAGACGGGCGGCGGCCGGCTCCCCTACTGGGCTCCTAGCGCTTGACGTCGCGGTGGAGCACCCGGGGCTCGATCCCCCGCTTCCGGAGGCGGCTGGCCAGCTCGTCGGTGATGACGACGCTGCGGTGGCGGCCCCCGGTGCAGCCCACGGCGATGGTGAGATAGCTCTTCCCCTCGGCGATGAAGCCCGGGAGCAGCACGTCGAGCAGCCCATCGAGCCGCTCGAGGAACTCACCGGTCAGCGGGTTGTCGAGGACGTATCGGCGCACCGCTCGATCCCGACCGGTCTTGGGCCGGAGCTCCTCGACCCAGTGGGGATTGGGGAGGAACCGGCAGTCCAGGACGAGGTCGACGTCCAGCGGGAGCCCGTGCTTGTATCCGAAGGACATCACCGTCGTCTGCATCCCTCCGTGGGGCACGTCGCTGCCGAACTGCTCGGTGATGCGATCCCGCAGCTGATGGACGTTGAGGTCGCTCGTGTCGATCACGAGATCGGCCTCCGCCTTCAACGGCTCGAGGGCCTGACGCTCCAGGCGGATGGACTCGACCACGCCCAACCCCTCTCCGAGGGGGTGGCGGCGGCGAAGGTCCTCGTACCGGCGGACGAGGACGTCGTCGGCGGCCTCGAGGTAGAGCACACGCACGTCGCTGATGGTGGCCCGCAGGGTGCGGATCTCCTCGACGAGGTCGTCGCCGAGCCCCTTGGATCGGATGACGAGCGCCACCTTGTCGGTCGGTGAGTCGGGGCCTGCCGTCGGGCTCTTGGCGTGGACGAGGTCGATGACCTTGTCGAGCAGCTCGGTCGGGAGGTTGTCGATCACGAACCAGCCCATGTCCTCGAACACGTTGGCGGCGTTGCTGCCGCCGGCCCCCGAGAGCCCGGTGACGAGGACGACCGACGACATCAGCGACGCTTCCCCGGTCCTGCCCGCTTCTTCGCGCCCCGGCGCGCCTTGAGGTCCTCCGCGATGCCCTGGCTGAGCTGGCGGGCGCTGGTGGCGAGGGACCGCAACCGGGCCGCGAGCGGGTCCTCCCCGGAGCGGTCGTCGCCGGCGTCGGTGGTGGCGGCGACGGCGCGCTCGGCCATCGCATCGATCCGGGCGCCGAGATCGGCGATGTCGCCCGTGACCTTGCGTTCGAGGTCCTCCACCTCCCGGCGGACCTCAGGAGGGGTGGGGTGTTCGACATCGATGGCGGCGGCGTGGATCTGACCGACCTGCTGGTCGACGCTCAGGACGTGGGTGCGAGCCGACTCGATCTCGGCCAGCACCATCGAGAGCTCGCCCGCCAGATCGGCCATCTGGCTCGACGTGGCTCCGCGCGCCGCGAGCTGGCGGACGGCGTCGACGCCCGATGCAAGCGCCTCGAGCCCGTCCCGCAGCCCCCGGACGAGGCGGAGGTCCTCGCCGAAGCCGGCGAGGCGGCCGTCGATGGCGCGCACCTCACCACGGAGCGCTTCCTCGCTGGTGGTGATCTCGTGCAGCACGCGGTCGAAGCTGCGGCGGACGTCCGCCCGGAGTCCGCTGGTGTCCTCGGCCATGTCCCGCATCGAGGCCTCGAGCCGGTCGATGGCGAGCTCGTCGCGGAGCGACGCGATGACCCGCTCGATGGCGGCGAGTCGCTCGTCGGCCGGCGCCGCGGGGCCCGGCCTGGTGCCGGCGGCGGCCAGCTCGTCGTGCAGCCGGGCCAGCCGGGCGTGCTGCTCGGTGCTGACCCGCTCGATGGAGGCGGCGGTGTCGGTGCGGAGCTCGCCGATGGCAACCGCGATGTCGTCGCGCAACGCCCGGACGGCGCCGATGAGCCGATCGATCGGGCCGGCGAGGTCGAGGACGGGCTGGTCACTCCGGTCTTCCAGCGATGCGCTGATGGCCCGGAGCAGCTCGAGGCTGCGCGCCTGATCGGCCTCGATCCTCTCGATCCGCTCGCTCACCTGCGTCATCTCGCTGCGGGACCGCACGCGGTACTCGTCGATGCGGTCGGAGATGGCCTGCAGCCGATCGGCGTCGGCCGCCGTCGCCAGCCGGTGCTCGAGAGACCCGAAGGCATCCGCCATGCGCTGCACCCCGCGCGCCACGAGCGCGAGGCGCTGCTCGACGCTCTCCGACGGCCGCGGCGGGTCGGTCACGCCCGCGATGCTACGGCCGGGTCAGGCCGGTTCCGGGGACCGTTTCGCCCGCAGGAACAGCAGCCGGGGGATGGTCGCCGCCGCGCGGTACTCCGCGGCGCGGGCGAGGAACCCCGGGGGCGGCGCCGGCTCCTCCATGCGCTCGAGCTCGAGGCCGCGGCCGATCATGGTGTTGACGTACCGGTGCAGGGGCCGATGGATGAACGGTATGAAGACGCCCTTCTCCACCTCCTCGATGCTCTCGTCCTCGACGAGGTAGGGGCCGATGCGCCAGTACTGCTCGGGAGGATCGAGCACCTGATCGTCGATCCAGCCGCTGCCGGGTGTCTGCAGCAGCGGGTGGTTGAGGAAGAAGAGGAACCGGCCGCCGGGCTCGAGCACCCGGGCGACCTCGGCGATGGCCTCGTCGACGTCGCGTATGTGCTCGAACACGAGACAGGCGACCACCGCATCGAAGCACCGATCGGGGAACGGGAGCGCGGCGGCGCCGGCGCGCACGTACGTCGGCCCTCCGGCCCGCTGGCGGGCGACCGCGACCTGGGCTGCCGTCGGGTCGACCCCCACCACCATGCGGGCACCGCCTTCGACCGCCAGGCGGGCGACCTGCCCCTCGCCCGTGCCCACGTCGAGCACCCGGGAGGCGCCCCGCAGGTGGGCGGCCGCCAGGGGGAGGATCTGCTCGGTGTACTCGGCGTCCACGCCGTCGGTGAAGCCGTCCTGCCACCAGGATGCGTGCTCCTCCCAGAGGTCCTCGGCCACGGCACGAGCATCGCGCCTACGGTCCCGGTCCGATGCGTCGATGGCTGGGGGTCGTCTTCGTCGCGGCACTGCTCGTCGGCGCCTGCGGGAGCGACGACCCGCGCGACGCCCCGGTGGTGACCGACGCTCCTGCGCCGGAGGACACCTCGATGCGGGACGACGACCCCGCACTGGGCGACGCCTCGGCGATGCTCGTGGCCGACGGCGACCGGATCGTGCGCATCGACGGCGGCGCCACCGAGACGGTGGCTCACCTCGCAGGCATCGCTGCGGTCGCCTACGGCGCGGGCACGGGCCTGATCGCCGCCGAGGTGGACGGCGCGCTCGTGGTCGTCGGCGACGACGGCCCGGCGGCCGTCGACGCCGGTCAGGAGGGCATCGTCCACCTCTACGACGTCGCCGCCGTCGACGGCGTGGCGCACGCCCTCTACGGGGTCCGCCGTGACGTCGACGGCGAGGAGCCGTCCGGAACCATCGTCCTCGCCTCCCTCGCGGGCGGCGAGCGGCGCGACCTCGCCGCCGGGTTCGCCCCCGAGTTCCACACCGCCGCCGGAAGCCTGGCCGGCGACGTCGTCGTGTTGTCGGCGTTCTCCGACCTGACCGAGTCGGTCTGGTGGGTGACCCTCGATGGCGGCGACCCGCCGGCCTGGTCGCCGACCGACGACCTCGAGTACAACGCCCCGCCGCTGGTGATGAGCGCCGTGCTGTCCCCCGACGCCTCGACCGTCGCCTGGCTCTCGGGGCCCGACTGGGACGGCGCCACCGGGGCGACGGTCGGCGGGTGGGAGGTGGTGGTCGCCGACCTCACCGGTCGTGAGCGCCACCGGCTGCCGATCGACGGGGCCGACGGCGAACCGATCCGGATCGACTACGACGGCGAGCGCGTCCTCGTGTCGCGCCGCGCCGGCGAGGAGCGTGCCCCTGCGCTCGTCATCGACCTTGCTTCGGGTTCGACGACCGCGCTGCCCGTGGCCGGCACCGCCACCTTCGACCGGTGATCCCCGACCCGAGTGAGGGCTGGTCGGAGGTCGACCTCCGCGGCGAGCAGCTCACCGGCGCCGACCTCGGCGAGCTACGGGCGACCGGCTCCTCGCTCACCTCGTGCGAGCTGTCGGGCGCGTCCCTCTACGAAGCCGACCTGTGGCGGGTCGAGATCCGCGACTGCCGACTGTCGGGGGCGGTGCTCGACGGCGCCCGCCTGCGCGACGTGCGGTTCGTGGGCTGCAAGCTCGACACGGCGACCTTGCGGGGGGTGAAGGGTGAGCGGGTCACCTTCCTCGACTGCGTGCTGCGGGAGGCGGATCTGACGGCGAGCGCCTGGGCCGACAGCGCCTTCTTCGACTGCGACCTCGACGGCGCCACCGTGGTCGACGCCCGCGTCGCCGGCTGCCGCTTCCACGGGTCCACGGTCGACCGCGTGATCGGGGCCGACGCCCTGCGGGGGATCGTCATCGACCCCGACCGGGCGATCGCCCTCGGCCTGCGGGTCCTCGATGCCATGTCGGTGACGACCGACGAGGAGCGTGAACCGCCCACCTAGTCCGCAACCGCCGGCCGCGCCGGACGCGCTGGCGCGTGGATCTTCTCGTAGACGGCCGATGCCACGGCATCGGGAAGCCACGAGAGGGCCTGGAGCTCCTCCAGGGTCGCTCGCTTCACCCCCGCCACCCCGCCGAGCTCCTTGCGCAACCGCTTCTGGCGCGTGGGGCCCAGTCCCGGAACGTCGTCGAGCACGCTCTTGGTCATGCGCTTGCCCCGCAGCTCGCGGTGGTAGGTGATGGCGAACCGGTGCGCCTCGTCTCGGATGCGCTGGAGGAGGTAGAGCGCCTCGGACTGCCGGGGGATGCGGATCGGGTCGGGGTCGCCGGGGACGAAGACCTCCTCGAACCGCTTCGCCAGCGCCGCCACCGGGATCTCGCCCCGGAGGCCGAGGTCCTCGAGCACCTCGACGGCAACCGACAGCTGCCCCTTTCCCCCGTCGACGAGCAGCAGCTGGGGCGGGTACTGGAACTTCCCGGGCTTGTCGCCGGCGGGACGGTCGCGCTCGGCGAGGTACGCGGTGAACCGGCGGGTGAGCACCTCCCGCATCGAAGCGAAGTCGTCGTTGCCCGGCACGTCCCTGACCTTGAACCGCCGGTACTCGCGGCGGTTGGCGACGCCGTCCTCCATCACCACCATCGAGCCGACGTAGTCGCTTCCCTGGATGTGGCTCATGTCGAAGCACTCGATGCGCAGGGGCGCCTCCGGCAGGCCGAGGGCGTCCTGCAGCTCGTTCAGCGCTCTGGCTCGGGAGTTGTGGTCCGAGGCCCGCTTGAGGCGGTGGCGGGTGAACTCCTCGGTGGCGTTCCGCGTGACCGTCTCCTGCAATGACCGCTTGTCGCCGCGCTGGGGGACGCGCACCTCGACGCGCGAACCCCGGCACTGCGTGAGCCACTCCTCGTAGAGCTCGGGGGCCTCCGGGCACTCCGGCACGAGCACCTGCTTGGGGACGCCGAGCGGCGGGTCCTCGTAGTAGAGCCCCTCGAGCACACGGGCGACGAGCTGCGGGCTGGTCAGGTCCTCGACCTTGTCGACCACGAAGCCCTTGCGCCCGACCATGCGACCCTTCCGCACGAAGAAGACCTGCACCGACGCCTCGAGGTCGTCGTCGGCGATGCCGATGATGTCGACGTCCTCGGCCCGCTCGACGACCATCTGCTGCTTCTCGATCGCCTTGCGCACCGACGTCAGGCGGTCGCGCAACCGGGCCGCCTGCTCGAACTCGAGCGCCTCGGCTGCGGCGCGCATCTGGGCCTCGAGCTTCCGCACGACCGGATCGGTGTTGCCGTCGAGGAAGTCGACGAGGTCGTCGACCAGGTCCTTGTAGTCGGCCTCGTCGACCTCGCCCACGCAGGGCCCGGCGCACTTCTCGATGTGGAACAGCAGGCACGGGCGGCCGAGACGCTCGTGGTGGGCGAACTTGTTGTCGCCGCAGGTCCGGATCGGGAAGGTCCGCGTCAGGAGGTCGAGCGTCTCGCGGATGGCGTAGGCGTGGGCGTAGGGGCCGAAGTACTTCGTGCCCTTCTCCCGCCGTCCCCGCATGACCCGGGCCCGTGGCCACCGGTCCCCCACCGTCACCGCCAGGAACGGGTAGCTCTTGTCGTCCCGCAGCCGGACGTTGAACCGGGGCCGGTGCTGCTTGATGAGGCTGTACTCCAGCATGAGCGCCTCGACCTCGTTGCGGACCTCGATCCACTCGACGGTCTCAGCGGTCTCGACCATCTGCCGGGTGCGGGGCTGGAGCAGGCCGGGGTCGCCGAAGTAGCTGTTCAGCCGCGACCGGAGCGACTTCGCCTTGCCCACGTACACGACGCGACCGTCCCGGTCCTTGAACTGGTAGGAGCCGGGAGCATGGGGGATCGTGCCGGCCGGAGGTCGCTGCACCATGGCGCTCACCATCGTGCCCGGTACGGGCGACGGTGTGACAGGACGGAGGAGGAATCGCCGGCGGCGTCCCGGCGTTTAGACTGGTGACACGGCCTCCAGGTACGGGCCGACACATCTGCTCCGGGGACGACAACCCCGTGCTGGGCGACCTGGCTGTCCGCACCGTCCTCAACCGGAGCACCCTCGAGAAGAGGACCACATGAAGCTCCGGATCCAGTCGGGACTCCCCGACCGATACACCACCGCAGACCCCGACGCGCTCGCCGAGATGATCCGCGCCGCCAAGGAGACCCTCGGTGACCGCGTGTTCATCCTCGGCCACCACTACCAGCGCGACGAGGTCATGCGGTGGGCCGACGCCCGCGGCGACTCCTTCCGGCTCTCGGTGCTCGCCCAGGAGCACCCCGAGGCCGACTACATCGTGTTCTGCGGCGTGCACTTCATGGCCGAGTCGGCCGACATCCTCACCGGCGATCACCAGCAGGTGATCCTCCCCGACCTGAACGCCGGTTGCTCGATGGCCGACATGGCCGACATCGAGTCGGTGGAGGAGGCGTGGGAGGCCATCGGCCGGGTCGTCGACATCGAGTCTGTGGTGCCCATCACCTACATGAACTCCTCGGCGGCGCTGAAGGCGTTCGTCGGTCGCAACGGCGGCGCGGTGTGCACGTCGACCAACGCCCGCCAGGTGCTGGAGTGGGCCCTCGCCCGCGGCTCGCGGGGGCCGGAGCGGCCCCACGGCGCCGACACCAAGGTGCTCTTCTTCCCCGACCAGCACCTCGGTCGCAACACCGGTCTGGCCATGGGCTTCACCCACGACGACATGCGGGTGTGGAACCCCCGGTTCGAGCAGGGCGGGCTCACCGACGCCGAGCTGAAGTCGTCCACGTTCCTGCTCTGGAAGGGCCACTGCTCCGTGCACCAGCGGTTCCGGCCCGAGCACGTCGAGGCGTTCCGGGCCGAGCATCCCGGCGGGATCGTCGTCGCCCACCCCGAGTGCGCGTACGAGGTCTGCCAGCTGGCCGACGAGGTCGGCTCCACCGACTTCATCATCAAGGCCGTCGCCGCCGCCCCGGCGGGCGCGACCATCGGCGTCGCCACCGAGATCCACCTCGTCCAGCGCCTCGCCCAGGAGAGCCCCGGCAAGACGGTCGTGAGCCTCGACCCGCTGATCTGCCCGTGCTCGACGATGTTCCGCATCGACCCCGCCCACCTGGCGTGGGTGCTCGAGAACCTCGTCGCCGGCACCGTCGTCAACCAGATCTCGGTCGATCCCGAGACGGCCGAGTGGGCCAAGGTCGCGCTCGACCGGATGCTCTCGCTCCCCGGTACCGGATCCTCGAAGGACTGACCGGCTTCGCCGAAGGGGCAGGGTCGGCTGCGCCGGCGCGTCCACCGTTCCGACCGAACAGGCCTCGCGAGCTCGGCGTTCGGTCAGGCGTCCCAGGCCTGGTGCCCGCGGGAGCCCCACCACTCGGCCTCGAGGCGACCGAGCTCGGTGGAGGGCGGCCCGTTCACCCACGGCCAGATCTCCTCGACGACCAGGCGCCAGTTGCGCGTCGCCCGGAGCTCGCCGAGCACCGCGAACAGGCCGAGGTTGATGCGCTGCAGGATCACGTACTGGGGCGGCACGTTCATCTGCTTCATGGCCTCGCCGAACGGCCCGGTCGGCACGAAGTAGCGCCGCACCGCCTCCGAGGACCACTCGGGCGTGATCGTCACCTCGCGCGGCTCGACCACGTAGTCGTACCAGTGGC
Organism: Acidimicrobiales bacterium; assembly: GCA_035540955.1. GTDB lineage: Bacteria > Actinomycetota > Acidimicrobiia > Acidimicrobiales > CADCSY01 > DATLFP01. Next base: position 4,437 of record DATLFP010000010.1, on the reverse strand, counting down.
CGTTGTAGTCGACGAGCAGCTCGTCGCTCACCTGCGCCCCCGGCACGAGGAACCCGGCTCGGATGATCTCGTCGCGGAACCGGTCGTGGTCGTGGTCGAAGACGTACGCCTGGAGCATGGCGTGCAGCGGCTCGAGCTCGTCCGGGTGGAACCGCTTCACGAGCCCGAAGTCGAGGAAGGTCACCCTCCCGTCGCCGTGGAGCAGGTAGTTCCCAGGGTGGGGGTCGCCGTTGAAGGCGTGGAGGTGCCACAGGGAGCGGAACACGAAGCGGTAGATCGCCTCGGCCGCGAGGTCCTTCTGCTCCTGCGACCAACCGTGCGCCGCTTCGAAGCGCTCACCGTCGGAGAGCTCGGAGGTGAGCACCCGCGCCGTCGAGTGGCTGTCGACGACTGCCGGGATGTGGATGAAGGGATGGCCGCGGTAGAAGTCGGCGAAGAGGCGCTGGTTCTCGGCCTCGAGCCGGTAGTCGAGCTCCTCGACGAGCCGCGACTCGATCTCCTCGACGATCGGCTTCGGGTCGAGGCCGGGGAAGATCATCCCCACCGCACCGATGATGAGGTCGGTGTTGGCGAGGTCGGACCTGATGGCTTCGTCCACGCCGGGGTACTGCACCTTGACGGCAACGGCGCGCCCGTCGGCCAGCACGGCGCGGTGGACCTGGCCGATCGACGCCGCCGCGAGCGGCTCGGCGTCCCACTCGACGAACAGGTCGTCGATGGGCTTGCCGAGCTCACGCTCGACGGTCTCGATCGCCAGCTCGGGGGCCATCGGCGGAGCGCCCGCCTGGAGCTGGGCGAAGGCCTCCCGCGCCGGCCCGCCCAGGCCCTGGTCGATGTAGCTGGCCATCTGGCCCAGCTTCATCATGGCGCCCTTCATGTGGCCAAGGGCCTCGGCCACCTGCTCCGCGGTCCTGAGCTGGAGCTGCGCCTCGAGCTGCGCCCGCTTGGCCGGGTCGCTCACGACCGCCATGCGCAGCTTGTGGCCGGCGACCGTCCCACCCGCCCGCGACGCGATGCGGGCCATCTCCGCGGTGCGGGCGGCGCGGGAGGTGGACCGGACCGGCGTGGTGCGAGCGGCGTGCTCCCGCTTCACGAGGGCGTACCACGCCGCCGCGCCGAGCACGGCCGTCCCGGCGGCGGTCAGGAGGGTGCGTGCGCGCGGCACGCCGCGACTTTCGCGTCAATCGTCCGCACAGGACGAATCACACGGTGCCCCCAGAAGATCTCGGGCTGTTGGAAGCCCCACCAGGGCCTTCATCGGCCCGAGATCCTCCGAGCGTCTCAGGCGGTCATGCCGCCGTCGACGACGAACTCGGCGCCCGTGCAGTAGCGGCTCTCGTCCGAGGCGAGGAACAGCACGAGGTCGGCCACGTCGCCCGACTCCGCGAACGTGCCGAGGGGGATGCGCGACTTGAGCAGCGCGTCGTCGTTCACGACGTCGGTGATCTGGCGCAGCATGGCCGTGTCGATCAGGCCGGGGTGCACCGAGTTGACCCGCACGCCGAACGGTCCCAGCTCCTTCGCCACGACCTTGGTCATGCCCCTCACCGCGAACTTGCTGGCGGTGTAGGCGATCGTCCCGGCGCTGCCCTGGAGGCCGGCGACCGAGGAGATGTTCACGATCGAGCCGGTGGCCCGGGCCGCCATGTGCGACGCCACCGCCTTCATGCCCAGGAACACCCCGACCTGGTTGATGTCGATCACCCGCCGGTAGTCCTCGAGCTCGGTCATGGCGAGCGGCCCCATCGTGAACACGCCGGCATTGTTCACGAGCACGTCGATGGCGCCGAAGCGGTCGATCGCCTTGTCGACCGCCGCCTGCCAGTCGCTCTCGCTCGTCACGTCGAGGTGCACGTACATCGCGGCGTCCCCCAGGTCCTTCGCCACCGTCGTGCCGTCCTCGTCCAGGACGTCGGCCAGCACGACCCGCGCCCCCTCTGCCGCGAACAGGCGGGCCTCGGCCTCGCCCTGCCCGCGCGCCGCCCCGCTGATGAGTGCCACCTTGCCGTCGAGTCGCATGTCCGCTCCTGTGCTGCGCCGGGCCGCTCGGTCCCGGTCGTGGAGCCGGACGCTAGGTGGTCAGTCGACGCGGATGCTGGCGAGGCCGGCCTGGAGATCGCACGCCACGACGCCGGGCTGGTCGGCCTCGACGAACCGGATCTCAGTGCCGTCGTCGAGGGTGATGGCGGCACCGTCGAGCGGCCGGTCCAGCAGCGCCGACCACCGCTCCGGATCGGCGCCGGCCACCTCGACCGACCGCAACCCTCCCGTCACCGCCCGCTCCTCCCAGCTCGGGCCACCCCAGCGCCACGACGCCGGGTCGGTGGGCTGGTCGATCGACGTGATGGCGCCCAGGTCGCGGGGATGCAGGTGCGTCGCCCGGATGTCGTCGAGGTCGATCGACCACACCGCTCGGATCCCGAGCTCGGCGGCCCGCGCCCGAACGGCGTCGAGGTCGTCCACCTGCACGAGCACCATGTAGCCCGCCGTGTCGACGCCCCGCCGATCGAGGTAGCGACCCGCGGTCGTGCCGTCCTGGATCGGGCTGACCACCTCGAAGAACGTGTCGCCCACCGGGTAGACGGCGTTGTCGAGCCCGAACTCGCCCACGCCGGGGTCGCGGAACGGTTGGCGCAGCCCGCCGTGCTCGAGCTGTCGCTTCATCGACTCGAGGTCGCGCGCCGCCCACGCCACCTGGCGGAGGCGCACGTCAGTCGCCGAGCGGGTCGAACGCGGGCGGTCGCTTCTCGACGTAGCTCGCCACGCCCTCCCGGAAGTCGGCGCGACCGAGCGACTCCCGCATGAGCTTGTTGCTCTCGGCCAGCGCCGTCTCGACATCGACGAGCGCGTGGCCGTACAGCTGCTGCTTCATCACCGCCATCGAGGTCGGCGAGCAGCTCGTCGCCAGATCCGACGCGTAGGCGACCGCGGCGTCGAGCACCTCCTCGCGGGGGACGACGTGGTTGACGACGCCGAGTTCGAGTGCCTCCTCGGCGGTGAACGTGCGCGACGACAGCATCAGGTCGAGCGCCCGGGACATGCCCACCAGCCGCGGCAGGAGCCACGACGAGCCGTACTCGGCGATGAGGCCGCGGCGGGCGAAGGCGAAGGTGAACTTGGCGCCGGCCGCCGCGAACCGCACGTCGAACATCAGTGCCTGGACGAACCCCACCCCCGCGCACGCCCCGTTGATGGCACCGATCAGCGGCTTGCGGATGGTGAGCGGGTAGGTGACCGGCTTGCGCTCGGCGTCCGCCAGGCTCTCGCCCCCGCCGCCCAGGCCCTGCAGCAGGTCCATGTCGGCCCCCGGGCAGAACCCGCGGCCGGCGCCGGTCACGACGATGGCGCGCACGTCGGCCGATCGGTCGAACTCGCCGAGCAGCTCGAAGTAGCGGGTCTCGAGCTCGCCGGTCCAGGCGTTCATGCGGTCGGGACGGTTGAGGGTCAGGATCCCGACCCCGTCGTCTCGGACCTCGTGCAGCACAACCTCCGATGACATGGCCGGCAACCTATCCTCCGCGCCCATGGCCGAGCCCGTGTCCGTGACCACCCACATCGCCGCCGCGCCCGAGGTGGTGTACGACCTCGTGAGCGACCTGCCCCGCATGGGCGAGTGGAGCCCCGAGAACACCGGAGGCCGGTGGGTCGGGGGGGCCACCGGTCCCGCTGTCGGCGCCCGGTTCCGCGGCTCGAACCGCAAGGGCTGGCGCCGGTGGTCCACCACCGTGACCGTCGCCGACGCCACGCCGGGGCGGGCGTTCGCCTTCGACGTCACCGCCGGTCCGTTCGCGGTCGCCCGGTGGTCCTACGCCATCGAGCCGGCGGGCGACGGCTGCGACGTGACCGAGAGCTGGGAGGACCACCGCCACCCGGCGATCGCCCGCATCGTGGGACCGATGACAGGGGTGTCGGACCGTCGCTCACACAACGAGGCGACGATGCGGACGACCCTCGAGCGGCTCAAGGCCGCCGCCGAAGCCGGCGGTTGAGCCCCCGGGCCCGGCGGGGCCGGCCACCGCCCCGGCCGACGTGGAACCGGGTGCCGAGCCCCGATCTCCACGGTCGGGAGAAGCTGGCGTTCGCGTTGGGGTGCTTCGGCGTCGACGTGGACGGCCGCGTCGCCCTCGACTGCGGTGCCTCGACGGGCGGGTTCACCCGCGCCCTGCTCGACGCCGGCGCCGCTCGTGTCCATGCCGTCGACGCCGGCTTCGGCCAGCTCCTCGGCTCCCTCCGCCAGGACCCGCGGGTCGTCAACCAGGAGCGGACCAACCTCGCCGACGCCCGCGTCGCCGGCACGGTCGACGTGGTCACCCTCGACCTCTCCTACCTCTCGCTGGCGACCGCCCTCCCCCAGCTGCAGGTGGAGCTCTCCCCCGGCGCCGACCTGGTGGCCCTGGTCAAGCCGGTGTTCGAGCTCCAGCTGCCAGGCCTGCCCGA
>DATLFP010000009.1:0-65815 GCA_035540955.1 Acidimicrobiales bacterium | reverse complement strand
GGCAAGAACCTCGTCGACATCATCCTCACCAACAACGGCTACGAGGTCGTCAACCTCGGCATCAAGGTGCCGATCAGCGAGATGGTCGACAAGGCCGTCGAGGTGAAGGCCGACGCCATCGGCATGAGCGGCCTGCTCGTGAAGAGCACGCTGATCATGCGGGAGAACCTGCAGGAGCTGAACGAGCGGGGACTCAGCCAGATCCCGGTGATCCTCGGCGGCGCCGCCCTCACCCGCTCCTACGTGGAGCAGGACCTGCGCTCGATCTACGAGGGCCGGGTCTTCTACGGCAAGGACGCGTTCGAGGGGCTGCACACGATGGATCGCCTCGGCGAGATGAAGCGCAGCGGCGAGTGGGACCCCGACTTCGGGCGCAAGCTCGGCGAGCGCACCATCACCCGCCGATCGGATCGGCCCACGGACACGTCGATCGTGGTGCCGGCGCGCTCCCCGGACGTCGAGATCGACAACCCGCTGTTCGTGCCGCCGTTCGTCGGCAGCAAGGTGGTGAAGGGGATCTCGCTCGACGAGATCGCCGAGTACCTCAACGAGACCGAGCTGTTCCGCCTGCAGTGGGGGTTCCGGCCCGACAAGGACCTCGGCGAGGACGACGCGGCGTTCCGCGAGCGGATGCGGCCGCTGCTGCGCGAGCAGCTCGAGGGCGCGAAGGCCGAGGGCCTGCTCGTCCCCCAGGTCGTGTACGGGTACTTCGCCGCCAACAGCGACGGCGACGACCTGGTGATCTGGAAGGACGAGAGCCGCACCGCGGAGTGGCTGCGATTCACCTTCCCGCGCCAGCAGGAGCCGCCGTTCCTCTGCATCAGCGACTTCTACCGACCCGTCGGTGCGGGCGACGACTACGCCGCGTTCCACATCGTGTCGATGGGAGCGGCGGTGTCGGAGCGAGCCCAGGAGCTGTTCAAGGCCGACCGCTACAACGACTACGTCCAGCTGCACGGGCTGGGCGTGGAGATGGCGGAGGCGCTCGCCGAGCTCTGGCACAAGCGCATCCGCGAGGAGTGGGGGTTCGCCGACGAGGACGGGCCGACCCTCGGCGGGCTCTTCCGCCAGCAGTACCGCGGCGGTCGCTACTCGTGGGGCTACCCGGCGTGTCCCGATCTCGAGGACAACGCCAAGGTGGCCGAGCTGCTCGGCGCCGAGCGCATCGGCGTCGAGGTCAGCGAAGAGTCGGGCTGGCAGTACCACCCGGAGCAGACGACCTCGGCGATCATCGCCCACCACCCCAAGGCCAAGTACTTCAACGCGCGGTAGTCGTTGTGCGCGCTCGTGCCGGGATACCAGCACGAGCGCGCACAACGGTCAGGTCGTGGCTACGGGCGGCGGCTCCCGCCGGGGCGGACGTTCTCGCAGAGGTCGGCCCACTCGTCCTCGGTGTACTCGTTGAAGACGGGCGAGTTCTCCTTCGCCTCGTCGGCGTTGTTCGCGTACGCCTTGCACAGGCCGTACATGGCGGCGTCGCCGCTGTTGCCCGGACCCGGCCCCGGCCCGTTGTCGTACGGACCGGCGATGGCCACGCCGGCCCCGCCGAGGAGCGAGGCGGCGACGAGACCGGACACGATGAGCTTCTTCACGCGGTGACCCCCTGGTCAGTCGTGGGCCCCCGTCGGGCCCCCGCACCGGGGTTCGCCGCCCGCGGTCCGATTCCTGCCGGTTTGTGACGGTTTCGTGGCGAGACGAAGACAGTTGGGTGACGCGTGGCGTCGTCAGGCCAGCACGGCCCGCGCGATGAGGTCGGTGCCGAAGGCGGTGAGGATGGCCAGGTACAGGAGGCCGGTGGCCGCCATCACCGCCGAGTACTGGCGCTCCCGGAGCGCGGCCCTGGTCACGAAGCACAGGCCGATGGTGGTCACGGCGCACATCGCCCACGTCCAGCCGAGGGTGCCGCCGTACCCGTCGTCCACGGCGCCGGTGAACACCGACAGCATCCCGGTGGGCAGGAGCATCGCCACCACCTCGAAGGGCCAGAGCACCGCCGTCCACCGCACCAGCTCGAGCAGCGACGAGCGGGCCAGGCCGGGCTGCACGAGGTACCAGTGACCGAGGAGCATGGCGTCGGTGACGGCCCCGAGGAAGGCGGCGCCGACGAGGGTCCGCACGAGCGCCACCACCGGCCGATCGCCGGCGGCATCGAGGGCGGCGGCGACGAGGCCGATGGCGCCGATGGCGGGGGCGACCAGGTCGAGCGCCGGCGGGAACTCGGCGACGCCGGCCACCGTGGGCGACGCCTCGCGCTCGATGCCGGTCATGGCCGCCACCCGCTCGCTGCGGCGAGCGTCGTCGGCCCGCTCCCCCGCCACGCCGGCCCGCCGGCGGACGACCGACACCACGAGGGCGGCGCCGGTGGCCACCACCACGAGCGCGGCGGCGACGTCGCGCACGGGCACCGGCTCGAGGGCGACACCGGCCACCACGGCGCCGGCGGCGAGCGCGCCGTAGCTGCCGCGGAGGAGCCAGCCGTAGCCGATGCCGACCTCCCGGCGCCGGGTCGTGACCCACAGGAACAGCAGTCCGCCGGTGGCCCACTGCAGCAGCACGGTGGCGGCGTCCAACCGGATCACGGCGTGTCAAGGTACGGGTGATGCGCCGAGCCCTCGCGATCGCCCTCCTGGTGGCGGTTGCGTCGTGCTCCGGCAGCGATGACAGCGGTCCCGACGGGGGCGGCGTCGTCGACCGCGACCGGGACGTCCCGGCCGACGTGGGGGCCTTCCTCGACCGCGTCATCGACCCGGCGACGGTCGCCTTCGAGGCCCGCTACGACCTGCTCAACAAGAACGGCGGCGGCGAGCACACCGTGGTCGTCGTCTCCGCACCGCCGGAGCTGACCGTGACCGTCGACGGCGAGATCGTGGACCTCACCGACGAGGCCGCCCTCGCCCGCTTCGGCATCTTCTCGGGGTTCCTCGCCGCCAACCCGGCCGCCGCCATCGAGGCCACCGCCCGCCGGGCCGACGCCGGCGACGCCGACCTCACCTCGCCCTACGGCCTCGACTGCATCGCCATCCCCGTGCAGGGCGTGGCCGTCTCCACGTGGTGCCTGTCGACCCGGCTCGGCATCTTCGCCTACGTCGACACCCCCGCCGTGCGCTACGAGCTCACCTCGCTCACCCTCTGATCCAGTTCTCGGCGCATTCAAGCCGGTACAGCCGGTCTGGATGCTCCGAGATCTTGACGGGGCGGGTCACAGGAGGCCGGTGACCGCGCCGCCGTCGATGTTGAGGGCGACGCCGTTGATGTAGCCGGCGGGCTCGGAGCAGAGGAAGGCGACCACCTTGCCGAAGTCGGCGGGGTCGCCCATCGGCCCAGTCGGCGCGCCGCCGGCGAGCTGCTTCATGCGGTCGGTGGCGTGGGTGCCGGGCGCCGCCATGTTGAGCGTGATCCCCTTGGGGGCGAGCGCCGGCGCCGCCGTCTTCACCCACGCCCACAGCCCGGTGCGGGCCACGTTCGACAGCGCCAGCATCGGCGCCGGCTGCTTCACCGTGTAGCTGGTGATCATGCAGATGCGACCCCACTCCCGCGCCTCCAGGTGCGGGAGCGCCGCCCGCACCAGCCGGATCGACGCCAGGCAGTTCGCTTCGAACGCGTCGCGCAGCTGCTCGTCGGTCACGTCGAGGGCGGCTCCGGGCGGAGGACCTCCGGCGTTGGGCACCACGATGTCGAGGCGTCCGTAGGTGGCCACCGCCAGGTCGACGAGCCGTTGCGGCGCGTCGGGCTCGGTGATGTCGAGCCGGATGCCGGGAGCCTGCAGCTCCTCGGCGACGGCCTGCAGCGCCGTCTCCTCCCGGCTGCACACGACGACGTGGCAGCCCTCGCCCCGCAGCGCCCGAGCGCTGGCGAGACCGAGCCCCTTCGACGACGCCGCCACGACCGCCACCCGGTCACGGATGCCGAGGTCCATCAGCGCTCGACCACCACGAGGTCGTGCGTCACGTGGTTGAGGGGCTCGGGCCCCGCCTCGGTGGCGACGACGATGTCCTCGATGCGGGCGCCGACGTCACCGGCGAGGTAGATGCCGGGCTCGATCGAGAACGCGTGGCCGGGCGCCAGCGGCTCGCAGTTGCCGCCGACGAGGTACGGGTCCTCGTGCTCCTCGAGGCCGATCCCGTGACCGGTGCGATGGATGAAGTGCGGCCCGTAGCCGCCGTCGGTGATGAGCCGGCGGGCCACGCCGTCGACGTCCTCGCACGGCGTGCCGACGACCGCCGCCTCGACGGCCCGCGCCTGCGCGTCCTGCAGCACGGCGTAGAGGTCACGCACGCGCGACGGCACGTCGCCGCCGGTCCACACGCACCGGGTGATGTCGGAGCAGTAGCCGTCGGGCATGGTGCCGCCGAAGTCGCACAGCACCATCTCGCCGGCGTCGATGACCCGCTCGCCCGGCTCGTGATGCGGGCTCGCCGCGTGCTCGCCGGCGGCGACGATGGCGAAGTTCACCCGGGCGTGGCCTTCGGCGACGAGCCGCCGCCCGAGGTCGCGCGACACCTCCCGCTCGGTGCGGCCGACGAGCGGGATCTCCCCGCCCTGGAGCTGGGCGGCGACGCGGTCGGCGGCGGCCGACGCAGCCCGCAGAGCACTGATCTCCGCCGCGTCCTTGCGGGCCCGCAGCGGCGCGGTCACGTCGCTGCCCTTCCGCCAGGTGACGCCGGGCAGCAGGGCGTGGAGGTCGACGAGGAACCGGGCCCAGGTGCGGTCGCCGATGGCGATGGCGCCGGCGCCCGCCGCCAGCTTGGCCACCATGCCGACGGGGTCGTCGGTCTCGTCCCACGGGAGGATGGCGAACACGTCGGGGCGCTCCTCGACGCGGGGCGCCTCGAGCCGGGGCACGAGCAGGGTGGCGTCGCCGTCGCGGGGAAGGACGAGCATCGTGAGCCGCTCGAGGGGCATGGCCTCGTAGCCGGTGAGCCACGGGAGGTCGGCGCCCACCGAGAGCAGCAGCACGTCGACGTCGAGCTCGCTCATGCGCGACCGCGCGCGGGCGACGCGCTCGGCGAAGGCCGATCCGGCGCTTGGCGTGTCGACCCGAGCCACCGCGCGACAGTAGAGCGTGGACATCGAGGTGGTGCGCGGCGATCTCACCGACGAGGACACCGACGCCATCGTGAACGCGGCCAACTCGTCGCTGCTCGGCGGCGGCGGTGTCGACGGGGCCATCCACCGGGCCGGCGGACCCGAGATCCTCGAGGTGTGCCGGCAGATCCGCCGCACGACCTACCCCGACGGCCTCCCCACCGGCCAGGCGGTGGCCACGACCGCCGGCCGCCTCAAGGCCCGGTGGGTGATCCACACCGTCGGCCCCGTCTACGACGAGCACGATCACCCCGAGCACCTGCTGGCGTCGTGCCACACGCAGTCGCTGGCGGTGGCCGACGAGCTGGGCGCCCGCTCCGTCTCGTTCCCCGCCATCTCGTGCGGGGTCTACGGCTACCCGGTGGCCGAGGCCGCGGAGGTGGCGCTCACCGCGGTGCGGGAGGCCGACACCGCCGTCGACCTCGTGCGCTTCGTGCTCTTCGGCGACGACGCGTTCGCCGCGTTCCGCGCCGCAGCCGACTGACGCGTCAGGACGCCGCTTCGGCGGCCTGGCGGGCGTGGTAGCTCGACCGGGTCATCGGTGACGCCTCGACGTGGGGGATGCCGAGGCCGCGGCCGGCGGCGGCCAGCGCGTCGAAGGTCGCCGGCGGCACCCACCGCGCCACCGGCAGGTGCCGGGCGGTGGGCCGCAGGTACTGCCCGATGGTCACGATGTCGACGCCGACGCCCCGCAGGTCGGCGAGCGCCTCGACCACCTCGGCGTCGGTCTCCCCCATCCCGAGGATCAGGCCCGACTTGGTGGTGAGGCCGGCGGCCTTGGCCCGGGCCAGGACCGACAGCGACCGGGCGTAGCCGGCGGAGGGCCGGACGGCCCGCTGCAGGCGGGCCACGGTCTCGAGGTTGTGGTTGAACACATCGGGACGGGCGTCGACGATCGTGGCGATCGCGTCGGGGTTGCCCTTGCAGTCGGGCACGAGGACCTCCACCGCGCACCCCGGCCGCCGGCGGCGGATGGCGTCGATGGTGGCGGCGAAGGCGGCGGCCCCGCCGTCGTCGAGGTCGTCGCGGGCGACGGCGGTGACGACGGCGTGCGAGAGACCCAGACGCTCGACAGCGGCCGCCACCCGGGCCGGCTCGTCGGGGTCGAGGGCCAGCGGGTGGCGGGTGTCGACGAGGCAGAAGCCGCACGCCCTGGTGCACCGCTCGCCGTTGATCATGAACGTGGCGGTGCCGTCGGCCCAGCACTCGAAGATGTTCGGGCAGCCGGCCTCCTCGCACACGGTCACGAGATCGAGGTCGCGCATCGTGCGCTTGAGGGCCAGGTACTCGCGACCCATCGTCGCCCGCGCCCGCAGCCACTCGGGCTTGCGCTCCCCGATCGGCAGCCCCTCGGCCACGCCCGCCTTGCGCAGCCGCACCAACGTCGAGGAGATCTCGGGCTGTTCCGGGCCCACCTGGGGCCCCGGCCGACCCGAGAACTCGGTGGTGTCGGCGCGGGTGTGGCCGGCGGTGCCCCACCGCTCGACGGCGCGGGCGGCGACGGCGTCGACGACGTCGGCCATCGCCACTGCGAAGCCCTCGGCCCGCAGCGACGTGACCTGCTTGTCGGCGATGCCGCACGGCACGATGTGGTCGAACATCGCGAGATCGGTGTCGACGTTGAGGGCGAACCCGTGCATCGACCGGCCCCGCGAGAGCTTGACGCCCACCGCGCACACCTTGCGGTCGTCGATCCAGACGCCGGGGTAGCGGTCGAGGCGGCCGGCGGCGACGCCGAGGTCGGCGAGCGCGTCGATCACGACCTGCTCCACCGACCGCACGTAGGCCACGGTGTCGGCCATGCCCCCACCGCGGCGGCCGGGCACGGTGAGGATCGGGTAGCCGGTCAGCTGGCCGGGGCCGTGGTAGGTGACGTCGCCGCCCCGGTCGGCCCGGACCAGCTCGGCGCCGACGTCGGCCGGCGGCACAAGCACGTTGGCGAGGTCGGCCCGCACCCCGAGCGTGTAGACCGGCGCGTGCTCGAGCAGGAGCAGGTGGTCGTCGGCCGAGTGCTCGTACAGCCCCCGCTGCAGCGCGTGCGCGTCGCGGTAGCGGACCCGACCGAGCCACCGGACGTGGAGCACGGCTATGCCAGCTCCGATGCCCAGTCGCGGGTCTCGAGGATCTCCTTCACCTTGGCCATGAACGCCGCCGCGTACGCGCCGTCGACGGCGCGGTGGTCCCACGACATCGCCAGGTTGCCGGTGGGATGGATGGCGATGGCCTCACTGCCGTCGGGCAGGGTCACCACCACCGGGCGGCGCTTGACGCCGTCGGTCGACAGGATGGCGATCTGCGGCTGGTTGATCACCGGCATCGTGAGCACCGTGCCGTAGGAGCCGACGTTGGTGATCGTGAAGGTTCCCCCGGCGATGTCGTCGGGCGACAGGCGCTTCGAGCGGGCGCGGTCGGCGAGGTCGGCCACCTGCCGGGCGATGGCCCGCAGCCGCATCCCGTCGGCGCGGTGGACCACCGGCACCACGAGGCCCTCGAAGCTGAGGTCGACGGCGAAGCCGAGGTGCACGTCCTGGTGGACGATCAGCTCGTTCTCGCCGACCGACGCGTTCAGCTGCGGGTACTCGCGGAGGGCGTCGACCACGGCCCGAGCGGTGAACGGCAGGTACGTGAGGGCGACGCCCTCCTCGGCCCGGAACTCGTCCTTGGCCGGCAGCCGGACCCGGTCGACGTTGTCGTAGTCGACCTCGATGGCGACGAGCGCGTGGGCCGAGGTGGCCTTCGACCGCGTCATGTGCTCGGCCGTCCGCCGCCGGATGTTGGTGAAGGGCACGACCTCGTCGCGATCGCCGGCCGCCGGCGCCGGTCCGGCCGCCGCGGCGGGCGCCGGCGCGGACGGCGCGGGGGCGGCAGCGGGCGCCGCGGACGGGGCAGGGGCGGCGGCCGGCGCCGAGCGACCCTTCTCGTCGATGACGGCGAGGACGTCGTCGCGGGTGATGCGCCCGCCGGCCCCCGAACCGCTGATGGTGGCGGGGTCGAGGTCGTGCTCGCTGATCAGCCGGCGCACGACCGGCGACAGCAGCTGGCCCTCCCCGTTCGGCGAGGCGCCGCCGGCGGTGGCGGGTGCGGGAGCGGGCGCGGGCGCGGGCGCCGGAGCCTCCGGGGCGGGCGCTGCCGGCGCGGGAGCGGGCGGAGGCGCCGGCGCGGCGTCGGCAACGGGCGCCGGCTCGGCCTCGGGCGCCGGCTCGGGCTCGGGCTCGGCCGCGGGAGCCGGCTCGGCGGCGGCCGGCGGCGGCGCGCCGGCGGCGTCGCCCACGCGGGCGAGCACGGTGCCGACGTCGACGGTGTCGCCCTCGGGCACGAGGATCTCGGTGAGGGTGCCCGACACCGGCGAGGGCACCTCGGAGTCGACCTTGTCGGTCGACACCTCGAAGATCACCTCGTCCTCGGCGACGGTGTCGCCCACCTTCTTGAACCAGCGGGTGATCGTCCCCTCGGTGACGGTCTCACCGAGCTGGGGCATCGTGATGTCGGCCATGTCGTGTCTCCTACCCGTGCAGCGCGCGACCCGTGAGGGCCATGACGGTCTCGCCGAACAGCTCCGAGAGCGTCGGATGGGGCTGGATGTAGTGGGCCACCTCGTCGACGGTCGCCTCCCAGTTCACGGCGAGGTAGGCCTGGCCGAGCTGCTCGGTCACCCACGGCCCGACCATGTGCACACCGAGCACCTGCCCGGCGCGGCCGTCGTCGGTCTTGGCGGCGATGACCTTCACCAGGCCCTCGGGGTCGCCGACGATCATCGCCCGCCCGTTGCCGCGGTACTGGTGCTTCGACACGACGACGTCGTAGCCCGCCTCCCGGGCCGACTCCTCGGAGTGACCGGCGAACGCGACCTCGGGGTGGCAGTAGATCGCCCACGGCACCCGGCCGTAGTCGACGGGCACCGGCGACTCACCGAGGATGTCCTTGATCGCCACGATCGCCTCGGCGAAGCCGATGTGGGCGAGGGCGGGCGTGGCGATGAGGTCGCCCACCGCCCACACGCCGGGCACGCTCGTGCGGCACGTCTGGTCGACCTTCACGAACCCTCGCTCGTCGACCTCCACGCCGGTGCCGTCGAGGCCGAGGCTCTCCGAGAGCGGCCGCCGCCCGACCGACACCACGACCGTGTCGACCTCGAGCGGCTCGCTGCCCTCCATCTGCACGCGGGTGGTCGACTCGCCCGGCTCGTGTCCGGTGATCCGGACTCCGGTGCGCACGTCGATCCCCCGCTTCTTGAACGAGCGGAGCACGACGTTGGCGACGTCGGCGTCGGCGCCCGGCAGGATCTTGGGCAGCCCCTCGAGGAGCGTGACCTGCACGCCGACGTCGGCCAGGAACGACGCGAACTCGCACCCGATGGCACCGGCGCCGATGACGGCCGCGGTGCGCGGGAGCGCGTCGAGCTCGAGGACCTCGTCGGAGGTGAGGACGAACCGGCCGTCGACGTCGAAGCCGGGGATGGTGCGCGGCACCGACCCCGAGGCCAGGATGACCGAGCGACCCTCGACGGTCTGGGAGCTGCCGTCGTTGAGTTCGATCTCGACGGTGCCGCCGCCGCGGTAGCGGCCGGTGCCGGCGATGGTCGTCACCTTCCGGCCCTTCAGCACACCCTCGAGCCCCTTCCACAGGGCGTCGACCACGCGCTGCTTGCGCTCCATCGTGGTGGCGAGCTGCATGGTCGGGCTCGTGGTCTCCACGCCGAAGTCGCCGGCCCGGGCCACCGTGCGGAACACGTGGGCCGACTCGAGCAGCTCCTTGGCCGGGATGCAGCCGCGGTGCAGGCACGTGCCGCCGACCTTGTCGTACTCGATCAGGCAGATGCTCAGCCCCGCGGCCGCGCCGTACAGGGCGGCGGCGTAGCCCCCCGGTCCTCCACCGATGACGACGACGTCGAACTGGTCAGCCACGAGGTCGAGGCTAACGAGTCGGCGACGGGTGCCTGGCGGTCGGCTGCCGGCGGGGCATCCCGCGGAGGAACGGTCGCTCCACGAGCAGGTAGGAGAGCGCGCCGGCGGCCAGCGACAGCGGGATGGCGATGGCCGCGATGCGAGCGATGTCACCCTCGTTGCGGCGCGACACCTCCTCGATGATCGGCAGGTGCCAGAGGTACACCGAGTACGAGATCCGGCCGAGCACCACGAGCGGCAGCAGCTCGAAGACCGGCCGGAGCGGCGACGGCGCGCCGGTGGCGCCACCGGCGACGAAGATGACCCCGGCGACGGCGACCGCCGTGAGCCCCCATTGGTAGGTCCGGCCGTCGAGGAACGACAGCTCGACCACCATCCACGCCATCACCGCCGCCGCCGGCAAGGCGAGGAATGCGAGGGGCCGTCGAAGGCGAGCGACGTCGAGCCACGCGTACGCGAGGCCCAGCGCGCAGCCGGCGAGCAGCGACCCGCCGTGGGTGTCGGGACCCAGGTACAGGCGGTTCCAGGGCGTGCCGCCCTCCCACAGGACGAACCGCTCGGCCCACGACGCCAGGAACAGCGCGACGACGAGCCCGGCGATCACCGGCCGCGGCGCGCCGAACCGCACGAGGAGGATGAGACCGAGGCCCCAGACCACGTAGAACTGGACCTCGGCCGACAGCGACCACAGGTGGCCCATGTGCGGTGAGAACGGCGGACCGATGGCGCCCTGGACGTTGGTCCACTGCGTGGTGGCGGCCAGCAGCCACTCGAGGCGCTGGCGGGCGTCGTCGGCGCCGATGCTGGCGACCGCATAGACGGCGAGGAACACCGCCATCGCCGGACCCAGGCGCCACCATCGGCGGCGGAGGAAGCCACCGACCTCCGGTCGCTGCAGCACGGAGACCGTGATGAGGAAGCCGCTCAGCACGAAGAAGAGGTCGACGCCCAGCCAACCGCCCCGGACGACGGCGTCGGGGTCGCGGACCACGACGTGATGGACGACCACCAGGGCCACCGCGACTCCGCGCACGCCGTCGAGGGCATTGACGTGGCGCAGGCCGGAGGCGCTCACCGGGCCTGGAGCACCTGCACGGTGAACGCGAGGAGCAGGGCCATGCCGCACAGGAGGGCGAGCACGATGAGCGTCCTGGTCTTCATCGGGCGCCGACGCTAGATGCGCTCGAGGACGTCGATGCCGAGGAGGGCGAGCCCCGACCGCAGGGTGTTGGCGCTCACGGCGCACAGCGCGAGACGCGACGACCGCGCCGGCTCATCGGCCCGCAGCACCGGGCACGCCTCGTAGAACCGGCTGAACGACTGCGCCACCTCGAACAGGTGGCTGCACAGGTGGTTGGGCTCGTGGTCGGTGGTGACCCGGTGCAGCACGTCGGGCAACGCCACGAGCCGCTTGGCGAGGTCGAGCTCCTCCGGTTCGGACAGCACGATCCGCTCGCCCGGTGACGCCTCTCGCAGGATCGAGCGCATGCGGGCGTAGGCGTACTGGAGGTACGGCGCGGTGTTGCCCCGCAGGCTCAACATCTTCTCGTAGGAGAAGACGTAGTTGCTGAAGCGGTTCTGGCTCAGGTCGGCGTACTTCACGGCGCCGATGCCGATGGTGTGGGCGATCTGGTCGACGTCGTCGGGCACCGGCTCCTGGCGCTCGGCGGCCCGGGCGATCACGAAGGCGCGAGCCCGATCGACGGCCTCCTGCAGCAGCTCGGCGAGCTTCGGGTTGTCACCCGTCCGAGCCCGCAGACGCTTGCCGTCATCGCCGAGCACCAGCCCGAAGCCGATGTGCTCCACGTGCACGCCGTCGGTCCAGCCCGCCATCCGGGCGACCGCGAACACCATCTCCAGGTGCTGGCTCTGGCCGGCGTCGACCACGTAGAGGATCCGATCGGCACCGAGGTCCCGCGCCCGATGGCGGATGGCCGCGAGATCGGTGGTGCCGTAGACGTAACCGCCGTGCTGGTTGACGACGATCAGCGGGAGCGGTTCGCCGTCGCGGTTGGTGAAGCCGGGGACGAAGACGACCCTTGCGCCCTGGTCCTCCACGAGGAGGCCCTTCTGCTCCAGCTCGGCGACGACGTCGGCCAGCATGGGCTCGTAGAAGGACTCGCCGCGCTCCTCGAGGTCGTGGATGCCGAGGAGGTCGTAGATGGGCTGGTTGGTCCGCCGGGTCGAGTCGAGGAACTCGAGCCAGACGGCCCGGGCCTCGCGCTCTCCCGACTGCAGGCCGACGACCCGCTGCCGGGAGCGCTCGAAGAACTCGGCGTCGTCCTTTGCCCGGGCGTTGGCCTCGCGGTAGAACGCGTCGGGGTCCTCGACCTGGAAGCCGGGATCGGCGCGCCGCCGGTCCTCGAACTGGGCGAGCAGCACGCCGAACTGCGCGCCGTAGTCGCCGATGTGGTTCACGCGGTCGAGCTGGTGGCCGAGGTGCTCGTACACGTGAGCGAGGGCGTCGCCGATGATCGTCGAGCGCAGGTGGCCGACGTGCATCTGGCGGGCCATGTTCGGCGCCGAGTAGTCGACGACCACCAGCTCCTTGGTCGCCGCCCGCTCGACGCCGGCCCGCTCGTCGCCCACGAGCTCGCCGAGCCGGCCGGCCAGCCAGCCGGGGTCGATCGTCAGGTTGACGAACCCCGGCGGGGCGACGGTGGGCGGTCCGGCGAGGCCGGTGACGTCGAGGGCGGCCGCGAGGCGTTCGGCGATGTCGAGGGGTGCCTGCTTCAGCTGCTTGGCCAGCTGCAGGGCGACGGGCGTGGAGTAGTCGCCGTGGGCGGGGTCCTTGGCGGTGGTCACGACGGCACCCGCGAGCTCGGCGCCGGGCGCGATCGCCTCGACGGCGGCCCGCACCCGGGCGTCCAGCAGTGATTGGGGCGTCGAACCCATGGGCAGGCATTCTCGCGGACGCATGACCGAACCCATCACTGTCGCCATCACGGGTTCCAGCGGGCTCATCGGCACCGCGCTGGGCGCCGCCCTCCGATCGGCCGGGCACCGGGTGCGGCCGGTGGTGCGGCGGGCGCCGGCGGGCCCGGACGAGATCGCCATGGACGGCCTCGACCTCACCGGCGTCGACGCCGTCGTCCACCTCGCCGGCGAGGGCATCGCCGAGAAGCGCTGGACGCCGGAGCAGAAGTCCAGGATCCGCGACTCGCGACTCGAGGGGACGGCCGCGGTGGCGGCGGCGGTGGCGGCGGCCGGCGTGCCCGTGCTGCTGTCGGGCTCGGGCATCCACTTCTACGGCGACCGCGGCGACGACGTCCTCACCGAGGACGAGGGACCGGGAACCGGCTTCCTGCCCGAGCTGTGCGTCGAGTGGGAGGCGGCGACGCAGCCGGCGGCCGACGCCGGGGCCCGCGTCGCGCTCCTGCGCACCGGCATCGTGCTCACCCCCAAGGGCGGGGCCCTCAAGAAGATGCTGCCCCTGTTCAAGCTCGGCCTCGGCGGGCGGATGGGCAGCGGGCGCCAGTGGGTCCCGTGGATCACCCTCGACGATCACGTGCGGGCGACGATGCACCTGCTCGCCAACGACCTCCGGGGCCCGTTCAACCTCGTGGCGCCGAACCCGGTGCGGAACCAGGAGCAGGCGAAGACGATCGGCCGGGTGCTGCGCCGCCCGGCGATCCTGCCCACGCCCTCGTTCGGCCCGAAGCTCCTCCTCGGGTCCGAGCTCGCCGAGACGCTGCTCGACGACAGCATCCGGGCCGTGCCGCACCGGCTCACCGAGTCGGGCTTCGAACCGACCCACCCCACGCTCGAGTCCGCCCTCCGCGCCCTCCTCGGCCGCTAGATCACGAACCTTGTCGCGCTGACCCGCCGGAAAGCGGCGAGCGCGACAAGGTTCGTGATGGCGCGGTTCCTGGGGTCAGGTGGTCGTCGGCGGCGGGAGCAGCTCGTCCTTGAGCTCGCGCTTGAGGACCTTGCCCTGGGGGTTGCGGGGCAGGGCGTCGTCGCGGAAGAACACGTGCGCCGGGACCTTGAACGCCGCCAGCCGCTCCCGCACGTGCGCCTGCAGCGCCTCGGCGGTGAGGGACGAGCCCGGCGTGCGGAGGACCACGGCGCCGACCTCCTCCCCGAGGGTGTGATGGGGCACGCCGATCACGGCGACGTCGCTCACCTCCGGGTGCTCGAAGATGGCGGCCTCCACCTCGGCGCAGTACACGTTCTCCCCGCCGCGGATCACCATGTCCTTGATGCGGTCGACGATGTAGACGAAGCCCTCCTCGTCGACGCGGGCGCCGTCACCGGAGCGGAACCAGCCGTCGCCGAACGCCGCCGCCGTCGCCTCCGGCTTGTTCCAGTAGCCCTTGACCACGTTCGGGCCCCGGATCCACAGCTCGCCCACCTCGCCGGTGGGCACCTCGTTGCCGTCGGGGTCCACGACCTTCACCTCGCACACCGCCACCGGCACGCCCACGCTGTCGGGCTTGGCCAGGTAGTCGTCGCCGGCGTTCATCGTCGTGACCGACGACGTCTCGGTGAGCCCGTAGCCGTTGCTCGGTGACCGGCCGGGAAACATCGCTTCGATCCGGCGGACCAGCTCGGGGGGCGCCGGCGCGCCCCCGTAGCCGATGCTCTTCACCGACGACGTGTCGCGCTTGTCGAACGACGGCGACTCGAGCACCTGCCACACCATCGCCGGCACGCCCCCGAAGGTGGTGACCCGCTCCCGCTCGATCAGCTCGAGCGCCCGCTCGGGGTCCCACTTGTGCATGATCACGATCTTCCCGCCGAACGCGAGGTTGGCCACGAGCACCGAGTGGCAGCCGGTGGCGTGGAAGAACGGCACCGACAGCAGGTAGGTGTTCTGGGCGCCGGGGTCGGCGTCGGGCGCCGCCGGCTTGTCGGTGCGCAACCCCCGCCGGGCGTTGGCGAACACCAGCGACAGCAGGTTCGAGCAGATGTTGCGATGGGTGCCGAGGGCGCCCTTGGGCCTCCCGGTGGTGCCCGAGGTGTAGAAGATCGTGGCGAGGTCGTCGGGTCCGAGGTCGACAGCGGGCAGCGTCACATCGGCGTCGGCTGGCACCTCACCAAGGACGTCCTCCCACCGCTCCAGCCCGGGGCCGAGCTCGCCGGTGGCCTTCGCGACGATGGCACCGGCCAGACCGAGCGCCGGCAGGTCGTCGCGCAGCCGCTCGGCCCGCTCCTCGTCGAGGAACACGACCTTGGAGCCGGAGTCCTCGAACCCGTAGACGAGCTCGGGCGCCGTCCACCACGCGTTCAGTGGGACGACGACGGCCCCGACTGCGGCGGCCGCCCAGAACGCCACCGACCACTCGGGGAAGTTGCGCATGGCGATGGCCACGCGGTCGCCCTTCTCCACGCCGTAGCGGTCGCGCAGGATGGTGGCGAGGTGGGCGGCGGCACGGAAGTGCTGGTCGAAGGTGAGGGTCTCGTCCTCGTAGACGAGGAACCCGAGGTCGCCCCGGGCCCGGCTCTGCTCGAGGACCGCCCGCAGGCTCGACGGGGCGTTCTTCCAGGTGCGGATGGGGTGGCCGCCGACCTCGACGGTCTCCATCTCGAACATCTGCCCCGGCGCCGTGAGCTGCGCGTGGGCGTCTTCGATCGACATCGCCATCGCCATGGCGCTGAACCTAACGAACGCCTCGTTTGGGCGGTGAACTCGCCGCGCCGCTCGGCGATTGCACCGCCCGAACGGGACTCAGGGGATGCGGCCCTCGCCCTTCTGGTCCTTGGCGTCGTCGAGGTACTCCTCGTAGGCCTTGGCGGCGGCCGGGTCGGCCCCGCCCTTGCGGTCGGCGGCCTCCGCCTCCTCGGCGGTCGGCACCTGGGGGGCGCCGGCAACCGCGGCGGCATCCCGCCGCTCGGCCTCCTTGGTGGCGTCGGTGATCTTCTCGCTCTGCTCAGCCATGCACCCGCGGTACCCCGAAGGGCGCCGAACTACTTCGGGGGCATGCGGAGCCCGCCGTCGAGGCGGAACACCTCGGCGTTGAAGTAGCTGATCTCGACGATCGCCTTCACGAGCTTGGCGTACTCCTCGGGCTGACCGAGACGCTTCGGGAACACGACGTCCTTGGCCAGCGCCTGACGCTGGTCGGGCGGCAGCTGGCCGAGCAGGGGCGTGTCGAACAGGCCGGGGGCGATCGTGCACACGCGGATGCCGACCGGGGCGAGGTCGCGCGCCGCCGGCAGCGTCATGCCGACCACCGCCCCCTTCGACGCCGAGTAGCTGATCTGGCCGATCTGACCGTCGAAGGCGGCGACCGACGCGGTGTTGACCAGCACGCCCCGCTCCCCGTCGGCCAGCGGCTCGGTCTTGCTGATCGCCGACGCCGCGTGGCGCATGACGTTGAAGGTGCCGATCTGGTTGACCTCGACCACCTTCTTGTAGATGCCGAGATCGTGGGGCGTGCCGTCGCGCCCGATGATGCGCGACGCCCAGCCGATGCCGGCGCAGCTGATCCCCATGCGCAGCGGCTGGCCGGTGTCGACGGCGGCGGTGACGGCGGCCGCCACCGACTCCTCGTCGGCCACGTTGGTCTCGACGAACACGCCACCCAGCTCGTCGGCCAGGGCCTTGCCCTTCTCGGCGTTGAGGTCGGCGAGGACGACGGTGGCGCCGGCGGCGGCGAGGACCCGGGCGGTCGCCTCACCGAGGCCGGAGGCGCCACCCGAGATGAGCGCGGCAGAACCCTTGATCTCCATGGTCGGGCACCGTATTCGCGACTGACACGGATGTCAGTTTCAGTCGGCGGCCTGCGTGGTGAGGACCGCCTCCTCCCGGGCCACGAGCCGGCGGCCGGCGGGCGACCGGATGGCGCCCACCACGCCGACGATGGTGATGGCCCCGCCCAGGACGTGACCGAGCTCGATCACCTCGCCGAGCAGCAGCCAGGCGAGGGCGCTGGCGAGGAACGGGATGGCGAGCTGCAGGAGGGGCGGCACGTTGGCGGGGACCCACCGCAGCGGCCACGTCGACACGAAGTGCCCGATGGCGCCGGGGAGGGCGGCGATGGCGAGGGCGAGCCAGATGTCGTGGCGGGTCACCTCGCCCGGGCCGCCGCCGGTGACCAGGAACGACGCCGCCACCACGACCAGCCCGGTGGCCGAGACGCCGAAGAGGAACGGCCAGGTGTCGATGTGCTCCCGAGCCTGCTTCGACCACACGAAGTAGATGGCGAAGAGCACGATCGACGCCACCGCGCACGCCATGCCGACGGGATCGCCCTCGGGCCCGGCCGAGCCGAACAGCGCCACGGCGGCGGCGCCGGCCACCGCCACCGCCGACCACACCCGGAACTGCGCGCCCGGTCGCTCCCCGAACATCGGCACCGCCAGCACCGCCACGAGGACGGGCTGGAGGACCTGCATCAGGGTGACGTCGACGACCGAGGTGGCGTGCAGGGCGGCGAGGAAGAACAGCTGGTTGGCGACGAACATGACCCCGCACCGGATCGACCACAGCCAGCCGACGAGGCTCGGGCGGCGGCCGGTGACCCCGATGTGGATGAGGGAGATGGTCCCGAGGATCCCGACGCCGAACAGCAGGCGCCAGAAGGCAATGACCTGGCCCGAGGAGTCGGCGCTCTGGAACATGACGGGGCCGATGCTGAACAGCACGATCCCGATGCAGATGAGGACGAGGGGCCGGCGCTCGCCGGCCGCCGACAGCCGCGAAGACGACGAGGGGGAGGCGGAGGAGGCGACGGCCACGGTCGCCCATCATGGCGGTCGCGGCGGCCGATGCCCGATCAGTTCCGGGCCCGACGACGGGCTTCCGACCCTCCCCTCCGCCGTTCTGGGACCGATCCGGTACGCCGGTCCGGCCCAATCGGTCCCAGAACGGCGGTCAGCGCTCAGCGGCCACCGAGGTGAACGCGTGGCGCGGCGGGGCGGGGCGCCACGCGGCCGGTGCGACCGCGACGACGAGCGCCGCGGCCGACGAGATCACCGCCACGATCAGGCGCGCGTCGATCGTCGCGGTCAGCCAGACCCCGGCGAGGAGGCCGACGGCGCCCATGCCGGCCAGGTCCCATCGCGCCGCGGGATCACGCAGCAGCAGCTTGCGGATGGCAGCGATGGTCCATCCGACGCCGGTGAGGCAGAGGCCGATGCCCATCAGCACGATCGGCGCCACCAGCACCGTGAGGCCGATGAGGAGATCGTCGCTCAGCAAGATGAGGAGCGCGCCGACGAAGTACCACCCGGCCGCGAGCAGCAGCGCTCCGTTCACCGCCATGGCGGCGATGCCCACCGAGCGCCACGGTGTCGTCGCGACCCGACGCACCGATGCCGGCTCGGGTCGCGCCCGCCGGAAGCCTGACCCGGTCAGCGCCGCCACGGCATCGAGGAGAGGACCCACCGTGCATCGATCGGACCGAAGGACCGCCGGGTTGAGCCTTCACAGACCGCGGCGCTCGAGCCGACGCGGGGGCCGCGCCACGCAGCAGCACCTCACCCCTTTGCACCAGTTCGTGATGCCGACGCACGGATCGGCGGGCAGGGGCGTAGCGTCGGCGCGCTGCCGGCGACCGCCGGGGCAAACAGAAGGGCGACCCGATGGGAAGCAACGCAGACACGATCCGCAAGCTCTACGAGGCGTTCGGCACCGGCGACGTCGCGACCGTGCTCGGAGCGATGGACGACAAGATCGACTGGCAGGAGCCCGAGTCACTGCCCTTCGAGAACCAGGTCGGGCCCCAGGCCGTTGCCGAGAACATCTTTGGGGCGGTCATGAGCATGCTCGATGGCTTTGCCGTGGTGCCCAACGAGATCGCCGACGGCGGCGACGTCGTGTGCGGCATCGGGGTCTACAAGGGCACCGGCAAGGAGACCGGCGTCGAGCTCAACGCCGACTTCGTGCACGTGTGGCACTTCGGATCGGACGGCAAGATCACCGGCTTCCGCACCTACACCGACACCCACCTCTGGCGTCAGGCCCTCGGCGTCAGCTGAGGCGGTCCTGGGCGCGGCGATGCCGCCGCGGGCGCTTCGCCCACCGGCCGGCCCGCCGAGCGGCACCGGTGGAAGTCATGCTCGGCCCCAACCGCCGCCGCCCGGGGTGCGCATGCGCAGGACATCGCCGGCGCGCAGCGGCAGCGTGCACTTGGCCGGCAAGCGCTCGGCCCGTGACTCGTCGCCGCCGGGCAGCAGCCAGTTCTCACCCACCGCCCCGGGGTCGCCGCCGGCCAGACCCCATGGCTGCGACACCCGCCGCTCGGTGATGAGCGACACGGTGACGTCCTCGAGCATCAGCACATCCCGCTCGATCCCCTCGCCACCCGGCGACGCACCGGCACCGCCGCTCCCCTGCCGGAGCCGGTAGCGCAGCACCCGCATCGGGAAGGCCCGCTCGAACGCCTCGATCGGCGTGTTCCGGGTGTTCGTCATCCCGGTGTGCACGCCGGACATGCCCGGTCCCGACGGCCGGCCGCCCTGCCCGCCGCCGATCGTCTCGTAGTAGACGAAGCCCTGCTGACCGTTCGCCACGGAGGCGGCCCCGCCGATCAGCACGTTGTTCATCGTCCCCTGGTCGGCGGCACCCACCCGATCGCTCACCTGCGCCAGCGCCCCCAGGCACACGTCGGCCACCCGCTGGCTGACCTCGACGTTGCCGGCGCCGACGGCGGCCGGCGGCACGGCGGCCACGACGGTTCCCGGCGGCGCCACCACCGTCACCGGCCGCATCGCGCCGCCGTTGGCGGGGATCGTCGGGTCGGACGCCGAGCGGAGGGCGTAGGCGACGCCGCTCACCGTCACCGCTTCGACGGCGTTCACGTTCCCCCGCCGCTGCGCGTCGGTGCCGGTGAAGTCGAACGTGGCCCGCTCGCCCTCGATCGTGAGCGCCAGGCGGATGGTCGAGGGCCGCTGCTGCGCGGGCGCAGGGCCACTCGAGTCGAGCACGTCGGCGAAGCGCCACGTGCCGTCGGGCAGCGCCGCCAGTGCCGCCCGCATGCGCCGCTCGCCGTAGTCGACGATCTCCTGCAACGGTGCGCCGGCGAACGCCGCCAGCCGCTCGGCGCCGAGCACGTTGGCGCCGACCTGGGCGTCGAGATCGCCCCGTCGCTCGTCGGGCGTGCGCGACGCGGCCACGAAGATCTCCGCGACGTCGCGCGACAGTCGCACCGGCGGCAGCCGCAGCCCCTCCTGCTGGATCTCGGTGGCGTCGGGCGGGATGGAGCCCGGCGTCATCCCGCCGACGTCGGCGTGATGGGCGCGGTTCGCCACCCACCCGATGCGCCGGTCGCCGACGAACACCGGCATCACCAACGTGACGTCGTTGAGGTGGGTCCCGCCGGCGAACGGGTCGTTGAGCACGACCTGCTCGCCGGGACCGAGGTCGTCGCCGAACGCGTCGATGGCGGCCATGACCGACGCCGGCATCGACCCGAGGTGCACGGGGATGTGCTCGGCCTGCACGAGCAGCTCCCCATCAGCGGTGAACACCGCCGCCGAGCAGTCGGCCCGCTCCTTGATGTTGGGCGAGTACGCGGCCCGCCGGAGCACGGCACCCATCTCCTCGGCGATCCCCGTGAGCCGGGAGATCAGGACCTGGAGCGACGCAGGATCCACGCCCCCACCTCCCCCGGCTCGGCCACCCAGCCGTCGGGCACCCACACTGTGCAGTCCTCCTCGGCCGCGACGGCCGGGCCCTCGACACGCGCCCTCGCCGGCGCCGGCAGGCCGGTCACCTCGAGCGGCGCGGCAACAGTTGCCCGCGCCCGCAGGGCCACCACCTCGATGGGCGCGCCCGGCCGCGTGTAGCCGTTGCGGCGCCGGTGCTCGTCCTCGAAGTCCCCGAGCTCGGCGACGGTGAGCTCGTGGCTCTGGCCCGCGTACCGGCAGTCGAGCGACAGCTCGACGGTGGCCCCGCCGCCCACCTCGCGCGACGCCTGCACCGCCAGTGCGACGTGGGCGTCGTCGAGCCCCTGGTGGTCGGACGGGACGGGCCACGACCGCACGAGGTCGCGCTGCACCGGCGAGCACAGCAGGCCGACCGCCGACAGCACGCCGGCCCGGGGCGGCACGATCACCACCGCCATCCCGATGGCGTCGGCCAGCGCGCAGGCGTGCAGCGGTCCGGCCCCGCCGAACGCCACGAGGGCAAGCGGTCGCGGGTCGACACCCCGCTCGACGGTCACGGTTCGGATGGCCCGCTCCATCTCGGCGTCGACGACGGCGATGACGCCCTCGGCGCTGACGCCCGCTTGCTCGAGGGCGGCCCGAGCGCGCTCGACGTCGAGCCGTCCGATCCCCGGGAACGCGGCGCCGGCGGGGATCCTGCCGGCGACGAGGTCGGCGTCGGTGACCGTCGCTGCCTCGCCACCCCGGCCGTAGCAGGCGGGCCCCGGCACCGCCCCCGCCGACTCCGGCCCGACGCGGAGCGCGCCGCCGGCGTCGACCCGGGCGATCGAGCCACCGCCGGCGCCGATCGTGTGGATGTCGAGCGACGGAAGTCGCACGGGGAAGCCGGCCACGAACCGCTCGGCGGCGGGCGCCGGAGCGCCATCGAGGACCAGGCACACGTCGGTCGACGTGCCGCCCATGTCGAAGGTGACCGCGTCCGGGAACCCGCAGGCGACGGCGACCGCCGCCGCCGCCTGCACGCCGCCGGCCGGTCCCGACAACAGCAGGGCGGCCGGCACCTCGGCGCCTCGCTTGATCGGCACGAGTCCTCCGGCCGACGTCATGACGAGCACCTCGCCGGCGGCGTCGTGCAGCCCTCGCAGGTAGTCGCGGCAGCCGGGCCGGAGGTACGCGTTGACGACCGTCGTGACGGTCCGCTCGTACTCCCGCATCTCGGGCGCCACCTCCGAGGAGCAGGTGACGTCGTGACCGGCGGCCCGGAGCGCGCCGGCCACCGCAACCTCGTGGGCGTCGTTCAGGTCGGCGTGCAGCAGGCACACGGCGACGGCGTCGGCGTCACCGACGTCGGGGGCGTCGCCGTCGACCGGTTCCAGCTCGGCGCCGGTGGCGTCGAGCCGCCCGCCGATCTCGACGCGGCGGGCGCGCGACACAAGGGGCTCGGGACGCCGCCGGTCGCCGTCGTAGAGGGAGGGACGGTCCTGCCTGCCGATCTCGATCACGTCGGCCAGCCCCTGCGTCGTCACCAGCGCGACCGTCGCGCCCTTGCGCTCGAGCAGGGCGTTCGTCGCCACCGTCGTGCCGTGCGCCAGCAGGCTCGCGTCGCGGCCGAGCACGGCGACGGCGCTGCGCACCGCGCCGCCGGGGTCATCGGGCGTCGATGGCACCTTGGCGATGGAGCCGTCGTCGGCGACCACGTCGGTGAACGTTCCGCCCGTGTCGGCGCCAATCCTCATGCCCTCACGCCCTCATGACCTCATGGCCGCAGCTGCAGCACGTTGTCGTCCCCCAGCTGCACCGTGAGCGCCGCCAGGCGCCGCTCGACGTGCTCGTCCTCTCCGTCGTGCACGACGATCGCCTCGGCGGCGTTGCGGGCCAGCCACGCGTCGCGGCGTGACGCCATCGCGCCGGCCTGCTGCTTGGAGGTGGGCACGCGATCGTCGAACACCACTTCGGCGATGGCCTGGTCGACGAGGGACCGGTAGCGCTCCCGGGAGCGCGCCGGCCACACCTCGTCGAACCCGCGGTGAGCGGGAACCGCCACGAACGGCACGCCGGCGTCGATGGCCGCCTCGGCGCCCAGCTGCTCGGTCCCGAGACCCATGCCGGTGACCACGAGCAGGTCGTCGTGCTCGGTGGCGAGGTAGGCGAGGGCCTCCGCGAGCGACGACCGCACCGACTCCCAGGTCAGGTTCGGGTCGTAGCCGCCGAGGCCCGGCGGGCGGAGCCCGGTGATGACGACGCGGTAGCCGTCGGGCAGGGCGGGGCCGCCGGTGGCCCCGCCCGCCGCCTGCTTCGGTGGGGCGTCGGCGGCGCCGAGGTCGTCGGGCCTCCCGGTTCCCCGGCGCCCGGTGCCGTCGGTGACGGCCTGCACGGCCAGCCGGTCGACGAGGTCGTTCATCGGATCCCCGGCGTGGCCCTTCACCCACCGGAACGTGACGTCGCCGCGCTCCAGGACGAGCTCGACGAACGGCTCCCAAAGGTCGCGGTTGGCGACGGGCTGGCGTTGGGTGTTGCGCCACCCGCGCTTGCGCCACCCCACCCACCACGAGTCGCGGAAGCAGTTCACGACGTAGGTGGAGTCGCTCACCACCTCGAGCGGTCCGTCGTTGGCCCGCACCGCCTCGAACGCGGCGGTCACCTCCATGCGCTGGTTGGTTGTCCGCTCGTCGTAGCCGCTCGCGTACGGGCCGTCCTCGATCGCCCACGCCCACCCACCCGGGCCGGGGTTCCCGCTGCACGCCCCATCCGTGTAGACGGCGGTCATCGGGCTCGCATCACCGGGTCCGTGTCGGAAAGCGCGAGCAGCATGCGAACATGGTCGCGTGATCTTCGACGGGTTCGTGCACTCCCTGCCCGACGTCGACCCGGCCGAGACCCGAGAGTGGCTCGACAGCCTCGACGCCGTCGTCACCCACGGTGGCAAGGGCCGGGCCCGCTACCTCATCTCCGCCCTGCTGGAGCGGGCCCGCGAGCTGCAGGTCGGGCTGCCGGCGACGATCTCGACGCCCTACGTCAACACGATCCCGCCGGAGCACCAGGCATGGTTCCCGGGCGACGAGCACATCGAGCGCCGCATCCGCGCCTACGCCCGCTGGAACGCGGCGGCCATGGTCGTGCGGGCCAACAAGCACCACGACGGGATCGGCGGGCACCTGGCGACCTACGCGTCGTCGGCCGCGCTCTACGAGGTCGGCTTCAACCACTTCTTCCGGGGCAAGGAGGACGGGCTGCCCGGCGACCAGGTCTTCTTCCAGGGCCACGCCGCGCCCGGCATCTACGCCCGCGCGTACCTCGAGGGCCGCCTCGGCGAGCCCGAGCTCGACCGGTTCCGCCAGGAGGTCGGCGGCGGCGGCCTCTCGTCGTACCCCCACCCGCGGCTCATGCCCGACTTCTGGGAGTTCCCCACCGTCTCCATGGGGCTCGGCCCGCTGCAGGCGATCTACCAGGCGCGCTTCAACCGCTACCTGCTCAACCGCGAGATCGCCGACACGTCGCAGTCGAAGGTGTGGTGCTTCCTCGGCGACGGCGAGTGCGACGAGCCCGAGTCGCTCGGCGCCATCTCCCTCGGCGCGCGCGAAGAGCTCGACAACCTGATCTTCGTCGTGAACTGCAACCTCCAGCGGCTCGACGGTCCGGTGCGCGGCAACGGCAAGATCATCCAGGAGCTGGAGGCGATCTTCCGGGGCGCGGGCTGGAACGTGCTCAAGGTCATCTGGGGCACGAAGTGGGACGAGCTCCTCGCCCGCGACACCGACGGCGTGCTCCTCAACCAGATGAACACGACCGTCGACGGGCAGTTCCAGAAGTACTCGGTCGAGTCGGGCGCCTACATCCGCCAGCACTTCTTCGGTCCCGACCCCCGCCTGCGCAAGATGGTCGAGCACCTCACCGACGACGACCTGCGCACGCTGCCGCGCGGCGGGCACGACTACCGCAAGCTCTATGCGGCCTA
Source organism: Acidimicrobiales bacterium (assembly GCA_035540955.1). Lineage (GTDB taxonomy): Bacteria > Actinomycetota > Acidimicrobiia > Acidimicrobiales > CADCSY01 > DATLFP01. Next base: position 41,317 of record DATLFP010000009.1, on the reverse strand, counting down.
CAAGGCGGCGGTCGAGCACGAGGGCACCCCGACGGTGATCCTCGCCAAGACCATCAAGGGGTGGACGCTCGGCCCCGACGTCGAGGGCCGCAACGCCACCCACCAGATCAAGAAGATGCAGCCCGAGCAGGTGCGGACCTTCCGCGACCGGCTGTACCTCCAGGACGAGGTCACCGACGAGATGCTCGAGGCGGCACAGGCGTCGGGCGAGCTCATGCCCTACTTCCGGCCCGCCGAGGGCTCGCTCGAGCACACCTACATGGTCGAGCGACGAAAGGCGCTCGACGGGCCCCTGCCGGCCCGCATCGTGCGGCCGCGGCGCGGCGAGGAGCAGCCCGACGACCGCGCCTTCGCCGACCTGCGCAGCGGCTCCGGCGAGCAGGCGGTGTCGACGACGATGGCGTTCGCCCGCCTCCTCCGGAACCTCGTGCGCGACGAGAAGGTCGGCCGACGGGTCGTGCCCATCATCCCCGACGAAGCGCGCACGTTCGGGCTCGACGCCCTCTTCAAGGAGATCGGCATCTACGCCGCGCACGGCCAGAAGTACGAGCCGGTCGACGCCGACCTGATCCTGTCCTACCGCGAGTCGCAGAACGGCCAGATCCTCGAGGAGGGGATCACCGAGGCGGGCGCGATGGCGTCGTTCATCGCCGCCGGCACCTCGTACGCGACCCACGGTCCGACGATGCTGCCCTTCTACATCTTCTACTCCATGTTCGGCTTCCAGCGCGTGGGCGACCTGGCGTGGGCCGCCGGCGACCAGCGGGCCCGGGGGTTCCTGCTGGGTGCCACCGCGGGACGCACGACGCTGCTGGGCGAGGGCCTCCAGCACCAGGACGGCCAGAGCCTCCTCTACGCCTCGGCCTACCCCAACGTCGTGGCCTACGACGCGTCGTTCGCCTACGAGGTGGCGACGATCGTGCAGGACGGCATGCGCCGCATGTTCGCCGCCGGCGAGGACGTCGTGTACTACCTGACCCTCTACAACGAGAACTACCGGATGCCGGCGATGGTCGAGGGCGTGCAGGACGACCTGCTGCGGGGTCTCTACCGCTTCGAGGGCGCGCCGGTGAGCACCGAGAGCCGGGCGACGATCCTGTTCTCGGGGCCGATGTGGCAGGCGGCCGCGACCGCGCGAGACGAGCTGGCCGAGCACTACGGGGTCGGCGCCGAGCTGTGGGCGGCGACGTCGTACAAGTCGCTGCGGGAAGAAGCCCTCGCCACCGACCGGTGGAACCGGCTGCATCCCTTCGAGGCGCCCCGGATCCCGTTCGTGACCCGCCAGCTCGAGCAGGCGCCGGGCCCGTACGTGGCGGTGTCGGACTTCATGCGGGCGGTTCCCGACCAGGTCGCCCGTTGGGTGCCCGGCCGGTTCCTCCCTCTCGGCACCGATGGCTACGGGCGCAGCGACACCCGCGAGGCGCTGCGTCGCCACTTCGAGATCGACACCGGCCACGTCGTCGTCGCGGTGCTGTCGTCGCTCCTCGCCGAGAACCGGGCCACACCCGAGCAGGTCAAGGACGCGATCGCCCGCTACGGCGTCGACCCCGACGCCGCCGACCCCATGTGGGCCTGACCGTCGCGCGCGTAGCCTTCGGCCGTGGCTGCCAAGACGTTCTGGATCACCGGAGACACCGTCGCCGACCGGCTCCTCGCCGAGGACCCGTTCGCGCTCCTGCTGGGGATGCTCCTCGACCAGCAGGTGCCGATGGAGTGGGCGTTCCACGCGCCGTCGCTGCTGAAGGAGCGGCTCGGCGGCCAGCTCGACCCGGCCAAGATCGCCGCCATGGATCCCGACGACGTCATCCAGGTGTTCGTCGAGAAGCCCGCGCTGCACCGGTATCCGGCGTCGATGGCCAAGCGGGCGCACGCGCTGTGCGCCGAGATCGCCGAGACCTACGGGGGTGACGCGTCGAGGATCTGGCGAGAGGCGGCCGACGGCGCCGATCTCGTCGCCCGCTTGAAGGCCCTGCCCGGCTTCGGCCCCGACAAGGCGAAGATCTTCACTGCCGTCCTCGCCAAGCGGTTGGGGGTGAAGCCCGCTGGTTGGGAGGAGGCGGCGGCACCGTTCTCCGACGCAACGCGACGGTCGGTGGCCGACGCCGACTCCCCTGCCCACCTCGAAGAGGTCCGGGCGTTCAAGAAGATGATGAAGGCACAGGCCAAGGGCTGAATCAGCCGACCTCGACCCGCGCCCGGCCAGCACGCTTGGCCCGGTACATCGCCTCGTCGGCGCGACGGACCGCATCGGCGAACAGCTCGTTCTGACGGCTGGCGGTGACGCCCGCCGAGAAGGTGATCGGACCGACCTCGGCGATCCGCACGAAGGACTTCGCCTCCTCGAGCAGCCGCTGCACGCGCGCGACGGCGCCGTCGACTGTCGTGTCGGGCATCACCAGGACGATCTCCTCCCCGCCCCAGCGGGCAATGAGGTCGGCGGTGCGGCCCCGCTTCAGGAGGGCGGCGAGGTCGGCGAGCACGAGGTCGCCGACCTCGTGACCGTGCGCGTCGTTCACCTGCTTGAAGTGGTCGAGGTCGATGATCGCGAGCGCGAAGGGGGCGTCGAGCTCGGCCAGCTCCCGAGCGAGGCCCTCGCGGTTGAGGAGACCGGTGAGCGAGTCGGTGCGAGCACGGAGGTCGGTGGCGTCGATCGCCTGAGCCCGGTCGAGCGACGCCGCCACGTGGTCGAGCAGCGCCTGCACCCCCCGCATCGCCTGCTCGTCGCCGACCGGACCCCACCACCGGAACGTCCCGATCTGGCGTCCCTCGCTGCGCAGCGGCAGCTCGGCGTCGGCGGGACGGGACGGCGTCGCCGCCGGGGAGCTCCACGACCGGCCATCGACCTCGAACTCGCAGGCCTCCAACCCGAACTGGGCGACGCCGGCGTCGGCGAACACCTGGGCGACCTCGTCGAGGTTGGTCGCCGCGCCCCGCACGTCGGCGAGCATCCGCTGCAGCACCGCGGACCGTGCCCGCCCGCTCTCCTCCGCCGACCGCCACAGCAGGTCGCCCTCGCTGCGGCGCCGACCAGGCCCGAGGTTCATGCCCAGCGCCATGGCCATCGTGATCGGCTCGCCGTCGACCACGAACGGCGTCTCGAAGGCTTCGGTGATGCGGCTCATGACCCGCTCGGCCACCGATGGATCGTCGACGCTGGCGAGGAGGACCGCGTAGTCGGTCTCGCCGACCCGGGCCACGAAGTCGGCGTAGCCGTGCACCGCACCCTCGAGGCGGCTCGTCGCCTCCCGGAGGACGGCTGCTCCCGCGTCAGGGCCGAAGCGCGAGCTCACGACGAGCACGCCCATCAGCTCGGCGACGATGACGGCGACGAGCGACCCGTCGCGGCGCGCCTGGCCCAGCGCCCCGGCCAGGCGGTCTTCGAAGGCGCGGCGACCTTCCACGGGATCCATGATCGGTCATGCCCGAGCCGGGAGGTCGGCACCTCCAGGAGCAGGGGGCCGAGGCGCCCGCCCGGGACCGATCAGTCGCTGGTGGTCGCGGCCTGGCGCTCGAGCCACCCGAGGAGCACGGCGATCGCCCGGGGGTCGTGGCGCAGACGATGCCCCGCGCCGGCGATGATGCGCAGCTCGGCCGTGCCGTGGCAGTCGGCGAGGGCGCGGGCGTCGACAGCGGGCACGACGTCGTCGTCGCCCCCCTGCACCAGGAGCAGCGGACGGGGCGCGAGCTTGGCGGCCAGGGCGAGCGGGCGGGTCTCCCGCAGCTCGGCGATCCAGCCGTCGACGTCGCTCGGGAACGCCTTGTTGCGGATGACGCCGATCTCTCGCGCGTGCTCGAGGAAGCGGCGCGGGTGCGACGCCCAGTCGTCGAAGTCGGCACGCGCCGAGAGCGCGGCCACACCGCGCACGCGCTCGTCTTCGCCGGCGGCGCAGATCGCCAGCGAGCCGCCGGTGCTGGCACCGGCCAGCCACACCCCGTCGATGTCGCCTCGCGCCAGCAGGTGGTCGACGGCGGCACGCAGGTCGTCGAGCCAGCCGCCGAGGGAGAAGTCGCCCTCGGAGTCGCCCGTGCCCCGGAAGTTGAAGGTGAGCACGGTCCACCCGGCGTCGGCCGCGAGCCGCTCGGCGAGCTCCGGGTAGGTCTGGCCGCTGGCCTTCGCCGACTTCGGACCCGACGGGAAGCCATGGCACACCACGAGTCCGGGACGTCCGGGGGCGGCCCGGTCGGCCGACGGGCGAGCGAGGTGGGCGGCCAGCCGCACACCGCCCGAATCGAGCACGTCCGCCATCGGGTCGGCCATCGCTTCGACTGTACCGACGGCAATCGCGAATGCCAGGACATTGGTCATCTGCCACGCTGCTCGGCGTGCACCGCGACACGTACCTCGCCCACCTCGAGCGCGACGGCCGGCGGATCGCCGAGATCGCCCGCCGCGCCCCGACCGCAGCGGTCCCCACCTGCCCCGGCTGGACGGTGGCGGACCTGGTCGAGCACACCGGCAAGGTCCACCGGTGGCAGACCGAGGCGGCCCGGCACAACGCCGGCACGTTTCCCGATCCCGCGGTCCACGAGGTCGGCCCGGCGCCGGGTCAGGACCTCGCCGACTGGTTCCAGGCCGGGGTCGACGCCGCCGTCGCCACGATGTCGCAGGTCGACCCCGACGCGCCCCGCTGGACGTGGGCGTCGGCCGAGGGCGACACCGCGCAGTGGTACTTCCGGCGCATCTCGCAGGAGACGCTCGTCCACCGGATCGACGCCGAGCTGGCGGTCGGCGAGGTGACCGACGTCGACGCCGACTTCGCCGTCGACGGCGTCGACGAGATGTGCGACGTGTTCATCCCGGCGGCGACCGGTCAGCCGATCGGCGGCAACGGCGAGTCGCTGCACCTGCACGCCACCGACGCCGACGGCGAGTGGACCCTCACCATGCACGCCGACCGGGTCGACGTGGCGCGGGGTCACGCGAAGGGCGACGCCGCAGTGCGGGGTCCCGCCCGCGACCTGCTCCTGCAGGTGTGGGGCCGCGACCCGATCGGGGACGTCGAGATCTTCGGCGACGAGGCGGTCGTCAGGGCGTTCCGGGCGGCGGCGAAGATCTGACCCGGGTGCCGGCGAGGAAGCGGCGGCGCGACGGCGCGATCACGCCGCGGCATCGCCGGCGGTGACGCAGTGGCGGCACGGCCGGTAGCAACGGTTTGCGGCCTCGACCAGCGTGTCGGGGCCGAACGCGAGGAAGGTCTCGGCCGCCATGAGCTCGTCGATGGCGCACGCCTCGGTGGCGTTGTCGAGGTCGTGCACCCGCTGGTTCCGCTTGTCTCCGACGTACCGGAAGTGCTCGAACTGCTTCGGTCGTGCCACGACGTCCACTCCTGTGCTCAGCCCGGGCCCGTCCCGTGCTCGCTCGGGCGGCACGGTAGCCGGGACGCGAACCGGGGAGCCCCACAGGGCTCCCCGGTACCGGTCTTCTCGATCTCGCGTTGGTGCCAGGGGGACCACTCCCGGCCGCTCGAAAGAGGGTGGTTGGCGTGAACTCGCCAGGTGGTCCGGCGGCCGACTAGCGGCCAACCACCTCCAGGGTCCTCGAACTTGGTTGCAGTTGGACCACCTCCTTTCTCTGGTGCCGGAAAGCGTAGCGCTCGGCGCCGCGGTCTTGTGGCAGTTCCCTTCGTCAGGCGAAGGGAACCGCCACAAGGGAGGTCGATCCGAGCTCGTCAGATCTCGCGCTCGGCGCCGGCGGCGCCGATCGCCTGCAGGTAGGCCAGCTGCACGTCGAGCACGTGCTGGATCTGGGACTCGGTCCAGTCGCGCCCGGCCTCGCGGGCGCGGACCTGCACGTAGGCGAGCGCCTCGTCGTCGACCACGAGGACCTCGTCGTCGGGGCGCACCGCCAGCTGGTCGAGGCTCCACTGCAGGATCTGGCGGACGTCGTCGTGGCTGAGCTCGGCGGTCACCTCGGGCGGGAGGCGATCGGCGATCCACTCGACGGCCTCGTCCATGTCGAAGACCGGGCGGGGCGGCTGCGCGGCGAGCCGGCTCGTCTCCCGCCCGACGGCGACGGCGGCGATGACGAAGATCAGGACCGCGATGAGCACCACGAAGACGATGACCATGAACGCGATTCTGGGACCGATCGGGCCGCGATGCCGTACCCGATCGGTCCCAGAACGGAGGTGGTGGGCTAGATCCCGATCCGCTGCGCGAGGAGCTCGCGGTGGTAGGTCGGGTCGCCGAACAGCAGCTCGGAGGACTTGGCCCGCTTGAAGTAGAGGTGGGCCGGGTGCTCCCAGGTGAAGCCGATGCCGCCGTGGATCTGGATGTTCTCGGCGGCGGCGTGGAAGTAGGCCTCGGAGCAGTAGGCCTTGGCGAGCGAGGCGACCGAGGGCAGCTCGTCGTTCATCTCCGCCGCGCACCACGAGGCGTAGTACGACGCGCTCTTGGCCGACTCGACCTCGAGGAGCATGTCGGCGCACTTGTGCTTGATGGCCTGGAACGAGCCGATCGGCCGGCCGAACTGGATGCGGTCCTTCGCGTACTGGACCGCCATCTCGAGCACGAGCTGGGCGCCGCCCACCTGCTCGGCGGCGAGGCCGACGGCGGCGAGGTCGAGGACCTTCTCGAGCGTGGCCCAGCCCTGACCCTCGGTGCCGATGAGCTTGGCCGGGGTGTCCTTGAACTCGAGCTTGGCCTGCTTGCGGGTCTGGTCCATCGTCGACAGCGCGGTCTTCGTGAGACCGGCGGCGTCGCCGGCCACCGCGTAGAGGCTCGTGCCCGAACCGCCCTTGGCGGCCACGATGATCAGGTCGGCGATGTGCCCGTCGAGCACGAACATCTTCTCGCCGGTGAGGGTGGCGTCGGAACCGCTGCCCGACGCCTGGAGGGTGATGCCCTCCTCGTCCCACCGGCCGTTGCTCTCGGTGAACGCGAGGGTGGCGATGGTCTCGCCCGACGCGATGCCCGGGAGGTGCTCCTTCTTGGCGGCGTCGTCGCCGCTGAGCAGCAGGGCGTTGGCGGCGAGCACCACCGTCGAGAAGTACGGGGCGCACAGGAGGCGGCGGCCCTGCTCCTCGAGGATGATGCCGAGCTCGACCCAGCTGTAGCCGGAGCCGCCGTACTCCTCGGGGATGGCCAGACCCTGCAGGCCCAGCTGCTCGCCCATCTGCTTCCAGACGGCGTCGTCGTAGCCCTCGGTGGTCTCCATCAGGCGACGCACCTCGGCCTCGGGCGACTTGCTCTCGAGGAACTGGCGGACGGTCTTGCGGAGCTCTTCCTGCTCCTCGGTGAAGGCGAAGTTCATGGGGTCTCCCGTGGTTCCGTGCGGACGGCGGGACTGTACGGCGCCGAGCCGGTCCTCGCCACCGCTACTGTGTACACCTGTGCTACGGGTCGGGATCAGGGAGCTCAGGAACGACGTCGCCGCCGTGGTGCGACGGGCCGGCGCCGGCGAGCGCATCGTGGTGACCGTCGACGGCCACCCCGTCGCCCAGCTCGGGCCCATCGAACCGGTCGGAGCCCCGACCCTCGAGGACCTGATCGCCGCCGGCCACGTGCGGCCCGCCCGGCGCACCGCCCCCGAGGTCCCCGCCGCCGAGGACGCCCCCGTCGACGCTCGCTCCGACTGGATCCTCGACGACATCCGCGGCAGCCGGTGACCCTCGCGGTCGATGCCTCGGCGCTCGTGAAGCGCTACCTCCACGAGCCGGGGCGCGACCTCGTGCTCGAGGCCATGGCCGACGACCGCCTCTGGTGCGCGTCGGAGCTCTGCCGGGCCGAGGCGATGCTCGTGCTCCACCGCGTCGCCTCGGGGCCCCGCCAGGCCCGCGACCTGTGGCGGAGCTTCCGCGACGACTGGGACGCGTTCAACGTCGTGCCGGTCGACGACCGGTGCCTGGCCCGGGCCACCGAGATCGGCGTGGAGTTCGGCCTGCGCACCGTCGACGCCGTGCACCTCGCGGCAGCCGACCGGCTCCCCCGACCCGTCTCCTACCTCACCTTCGACCGCCACCAGATCCCCGGGGCGCTCGCCCTCGGGCTGCAGGTCGTCTCCCCTCTAGCCTCTGAGCCATGAGCGCAGCGAGCAGGAGCACCTTGCACTGGCAGGGCGACGGCGCCGAGATCCACAAGGTGGTGGTCGGTCCGTTCGAGAACAACGTGTTCGTCCTGCGGTGCACGCAGACCGGTGAGGCCGTGCTCCTCGACGCCGCCAACGAGCACGAGAAGCTGCTCGACCTCTGCGAGCGGCTGGGCGTGCGGTCGGTGCTCGAGACCCACGGCCACTGGGACCACATCCAGGCGGTGCCCGCCGTCCGCGACGCCGGCTACCGGGTGGCGGTCACCGCCGACGACGCCGGCATGCTGCCGAGCTACGACGACATCCTCGAGGACGATTCGATCATCGAGGTCGGCCGGCTCCGCCTCCACACGATCCACACGCCCGGGCACACGCCCGGCTCGATGTGCTTCAAGCTCGTCGACCAGCCCGTCCTCTTCAGCGGCGACACGCTCTTCCCCGGCGGCGCCGGCAACACCGAGAAGGACCCGAACCGGTTCAAGCAGATCATCGAGCAGATCGATCGCAAGCTGTTCGTCCTCCCACCGGAGACGATCGTGATGCCCGGCCACGGCGCCGACACCACGGTGGGCACCGAGCGACCGCACCTCGACGAGTGGATCGAGCGCGGCTGGTGAGGTCCTGATGGACGCGCTCGATGCCATCTTCAACCGGCGCTCCATCGGCCGGCTGGCACCGCCGGCGCCGTCGGACGCCGACGTGGTCACGATCCTGCGGGCGGCGGCCGCCGCCCCCGACCACGGCGAGCTGCGCCCGTTCCGCTTCACCGTCCTCGACGGCGATGCCCAGACGGCGTTCGGCTCGGTGCTCGAGCAGGCGTACGTGGCGCGGTGCCGCGAGACCGGGCGGGAGCCGGAGCCGGCCCGAGCCGAGAAGGAGCGCACCAAGCTGGGCCGGGCCCCGCTCGTGATCGTGGTGTCAGCGGTCGACCAGGAGCACGAGAAGATCCCGTTCGTCGAGCAGCGCGACGCCGCCGTCGCCGCCGCCCAGAACGCGCTCGTCGCCGCCACCGCCCTCGGCTACGGCTCGATGTGGCGGACGGGTTCGCCGGTCGATGACCACCGGGTGAAGGCGGCGCTCGGCCTGCGGGAGAAGGACGCCATCGTGGGCTTCCTCTACCTCGGCACCATCCCGCCGGGGACCAGCAAGCCCCGCCGCGACCCCGACCTCGACGGGCTCATCACCGATCTCCTGTGACGCGCTCGCCGCGGGTGCGGCGTCGAGCGGCGGGGCGTTCCCCGCTCGACCGGTCCTGCGGTCATCGAACCCCGTGATCGGCGGGCACGACCAGCGCGCTCGACCCGTCTGACCGAGCGTCCGGACCGCATCTCGAGCGCAGATCGCAACCTCACCGGTGGTCACGGCGTTCACCGCAGCATGGACGCGGCGGCTTGGCGACCCTCCGCCTTCTCCTCTGTGGCGGGTTTCGTCATGATTCCGTAACATGCTTGGTGTGCACCGTGGATGGCGCCCCCGACGCGGTCTGGCGCGATCCGGCCCGATTTCCCGGCGATCGCGGGGGTACGAAGGTGCTCGCCCGAACCCGGAGCCGCACCCCGGGACCGAAGTGTGACGGTCACGTGACAGCCCGGAGGGCGAGCGCGACCACCGAGGAGGAGCGAGGCGACCGCATGCCGATCCGCGTCGATGGCAAGCAGTTCGAGCAGGGCGGCGAGCGCTTCCCCGTCCGCGGCGTCGGCTACGGCACCTTCCGTCCCCGCGACCCCGACGGAGCGCGGTTCCCGGAGCGCCAGCAGCTCAAGCTCGACATGGCGGCGATGAACGAGGCGGGCTTCACCGTCGTGCGCACCTACACCCCGCCCCCCGACGACCTCCTCGAGGTCGCCGCCGACTGGAACCTGCGAGTGTTCGCCGGCGTCTTCTGGCCCGACTGGCGCTACCTCGTCGGCTCCTCCCGCCGCGCCGTGCGCCGCATGGTCCGCGACGCCCGCGAGGAGGTCCGCCACACGGCGCGCCACCTCGCCGGCGCCGACCAGGTGTTCGCCCTCTCCCTCGGCAACGAGATCCCCGCCGACGTCATCCGGTGGATGGGCACCGAGCAGGTCGCCGGCGTCATCAGCGAGCTGGTCGACGTCGTGCGCGAGGAGGACCCCGACCGACTCGTCACCTTCGCCAACTACCCGACCGCCGAGTACCTGCCGCTCGACGATCTCGACTTCCTCACGTTCAACCTGTTCCTCGAGCGCCGCCGCGACTTCCGCCAGTACCTGACGCGGCTCCACAACCTCGCCGGCGACCGGCCCCTGGTGCTGGGTGAGCTCGGCCTCGACGCCGGGTCGACGGAGGCGGGCGAGCACCGCCAGGCCGATGCCGTGGACTGGCAGCTGGAGACGGCGCTCGAGCGCGGCGTCGCCGGCACATTCCTCTTCTCGTGGACCGACGAGTGGTGGGTCGGTGACCACGCGGTGGAGGGGTGGAACTTCGGCCTCACCCGCGCCGACCGCACGCCGAGACCGGCGCTCGACATGGCTGCGCGGTGGAACGCCATGACCGTCGCCGATCTCGACGACGACTGGCCGTCGATGAGCGTCGTGATCTGCGCCTACAACGCGGCCGAGACCATCGACGAGTGCCTCCGCCACACGTGCGCGCTCGACTACCCCGACCTCGACATCCTCGTGGTCGACGACGGATCGACCGACGACACCGCCGCGCTCGCCGAGCGCCACCCCCGAGCCCGGGTCCTGCGCCTCCCGCACGGCGGGCTGTCGGTCGCCCGCAACGAGGGGTTCCGCGCCGCGCGCGGCGAGATCGTCGCCTACCTCGATTCCGACGCCTATCCGACTCCCGAGTGGCCGTACTACCTCGCGCTGGGCTTCGACGGTCGCGACGTCGGTGGCGCCGGCGGCCCGAACGTGCCGCCGCTCGACGACCCGGTCGGGGCCCAGGTCGTGGCGCAGTCGCCGGGAGGCCCGGTCCACGTCCTGACCACCGACGACCGCGCCGAGCACGTCCCCGGCTGCAACATGGCGTTCTGGAAGCAGGTGCTCGAGGAGGTCGGCGGCTTCGACCCGATCTACACCGCCGCCGGCGACGACGTCGACCTGTGCTGGAAGGTCCTCGACCGCAGGTGGACGATCGGCTTCCACCCCGCCGCCCTCGTGTGGCACCACCGCCGTCCGGGGCTGCGCCGCTACCTGCGTCAGCAGCGGGGCTACGGCCGGGCCGAGGCGCTGGTCGAGGCCCGCCATCCCGATCGCTTCAGCTCGATCGGGACGGCGCGGTGGCGGGGACGGATCTACAACTCCCTCGTGCCGCCGACCGGGCGGGCCCGCATCTACCGCGGCATCTACGGCGACGCCGCCTACCAGAGCGTGTATCGGGGCGGCGGCCACGGGCTCGACGTCGCGCACCAGGTCGGCGTGCCCGTCGCCACTGGGGCCCTCGCCACCGCACCGCTCGGGCTGCTCTCTCGTTGGCTGCTCCTCCCCGCGCTCGTGGCCGTCGTCGGGCTGGCGCTGCTGGGCGGGATCGACGCGTGGCGGGCGACGCCACCCCGCCGACTCGTCACCGGTCAAGTGCGGTTCCGCCTGGCGGTGGCCGTTCACCATCTGCTGCAGCCCCTGGTCCGGACCTGGGGCCGGACCCGGGAGGCGCCGCTCGCCCGCCGCGATCTCCCGGCCGCCGAGCGGCTGCCCGGCCCGCCCCAGCGCCGTTCCGGCGGCGTGGTCCTCCTGCCCGCCGACCGACCCCGAGCCGGCATCACCGCCGCCGTCATCGAACACCTGCGGCGCACGGGGATGCGGGTGGCGCCCCCGACCGGGTGGGAGGACCACGACGCCGAGGTGGCGCTGTCGCTGCTGATGGCGGGCGAGCTGGTCTCGAGCGGCCATCCGATCGGGTCGGTCCAGATCCGCGTCCGCCCCCGGGTGCGCCGGGTGCGGGTTGCCGTCGCCACCGTGCTGGCGGCGGCCGTCGGCGTCGTCCTCCCCTCCCTCGGCGCCGCCGCGCTCGCGCTCGTCGGCATCGACCTCGGCTGGGGATGGTTCCGCAGTCGAGTGACCCTGCCCGCATGCATCCGGCGAGGAGCGGAGTGAGCGACGAGACCACCACGGAGACGAAGCGCAAGATCAGCATCAGGGAGAACCTGAAGGCCTGGCCGCTGACGCTGCCGTACCTGCGCCCGCACCGGTGGCTGGTCGCCCTCTCCATGCTGCTCATGGGAATGGGGGCCGGCGTGGCCCTGCTCGAGCCGTGGCCGGTGGCGCTCATGATCGACAGCGTCCTCGGCGACAAGCCGCTGCCGGGGCCGCTGCGCGACCTCGTCGGCGACTCGATCTGGGGCCAGGTGGGGGTGGTGGTCGGCCTGCTGCTCGTGGTCACGCTGGTGATGAACGGGCTCCAGGTGATCAACGACTACGTGAACACCCGGATCGACATGCGGATGGTGCTCGACTTCCGCAGCGAGCTGTTCCAGCACGTCCAGCGCCTCTCGTTCGCGTACCACGACGAGCGACTCACCGGTGAGTTCATGGGGCGCATCAACGGCCAAGCGGCGTCGGTCGGCGGCGTCACCGTGTCGGCGTTCCCACTCGTGCAGAGCGCGCTGACCCTCGTCGGCATGTTCTGGATCGCCTTCCGGCTGAACGCGCCCGTGGCCCTGCTGTCGCTGGCGGTGGTGCCGTTCATCTACTACTCGACCGGCTACTACGGCTCGAAGATCGGACCCGAGGTCCGGAGGGTGAAGGGGCTCGAGATCCGCTCGCTGCACATGGTGCACGAGGCGATGCAGATGCTCCGGGTGATCGTGGCGTTCAACCGGGAGCGCGACGAGTACCACAGGTTCCGCGAGCAGGGTGAGGAGGCAGTCGCGGCTCGGGTGAAGGTGACGGTGAAGCAGACGGTGTTCACCCTCGTCGTCAACCTGATCACCGCGTGCGGCACCGCCGCCGTCCTCGGCCTCGGCGCCTACCAGGTGCGCAGCGGCAACCTCAGCGTGGGTGAGCTGCTGGTGCTCCTGTCGTACATCCGCTCGGTATACACGCCTCTCGAGACGATCAGCACGACGATGAACTCGATCCAGGAGCAGCTGATCGGCTTCGAGATGGCGATGGAGCTGCTCGACACCCAGCCCGATGTGGTCGAGAGGCCCGACGCCCGGGCCCTGGAGAACCCCGCCGGCGCGGTGACCTTCGAGCACGTCAGCTTCAGCTACGAGGGTCGCGAGGGCACGTTGCGCGGCATCTCCTTCGAGGTCGGCGCGGGCGAGTCGGTGGCGATCGTCGGCCCGACCGGCGCCGGCAAGAGCACGCTCATGAACCTCCTGCCGCGCTTCTTCGACCCGCACGAGGGTCGGGTGCTGGTTGACGGCGTCGACGTGCGGGACCTCACCTTCGAGTCGCTCCGCAGGAACATCAGCATGGTGATGCAGGAACCTCTGCTGTTCACCGGAACCATCGAGGACAACATCCGATACGGCCGTCCCGATGCGTCCAAGGACGAGGTGGTGGAGGCGGCGAAGGCGGCCAACGCCCACGACTTCATCATGAAGCTCCCCGGCAAGTACCGGGCCAAGCTCGGCGAGCGCGGCGCCAAGCTCTCGGGCGGGGAACGTCAGCGGATCTCCGTCGCCCGCGCCTTCCTGAAGGACGCACCGATCCTCGTGCTCGACGAGCCCACGTCGTCGATCGACTCCCGCACCGAGGCGGTGATCCTCGAAGCGTTGGGGCGGCTCATGCAGGGGCGCACCACCTTCATGGTCGCCCACCGCCTGTCCACCGTTCGCAACGCCAACCAGATCCTCGTCATCAACGATGGCGAGGTGATCGAGCGCGGAGACCACGGCACGCTGTTGCGCGCCGACGGGCTCTACCGGCTCCTGCACGAGGCCCAGACCGGCCGGCGGATCGGGTTCTTCACCCCGGCGCTCGCCGACGGCAACGAGGTGCCCGCCGCCGCGACCTCGTCCCGACCGACCCCGGAGCGGGAGCCGACACCAACGCTCCGGCGTGACCCCGAGCCGGTGGTCGACCTCACGGATCCCCTCGACCCCGCCGACCGACCCGAGCGGCGCCAGCCGCGGCCCGTCGCCCCCGAGCGGGGCAGCCGCCTGCTGCGCCGGATGCGCCCGGGGGCCACCCCTCGGGGGGCGCGGCGATGAGCCGGCCCCGCGTCGTCGTGCTCGGGATGATGACCAAGATGCCCGTGGCCGGCGTCGTGTGGCAGACGGCCCACTACCTGCTCGGCCTGGAGCGGCTCGGGTGTGACGCGTTCTACGTCGAGGCGCACGGCATCAACCCCTCGGCGTTCTGCCGCTCGGCCGATGACCCGGGCACCGACGCGGCGGCCGGGTTCATCGGACGCACGCTCGAGCGGTTCGGGCTCGCCGACCGGTGGGCGTTCCAGGCGCTCCACGACGACGGCCGCGCCGTGGGCCCGGTGGCCGACAGCCTCGACGACCTGTACCGTTCGGCCGCCGTGGTCGTGAACCTCCACGGTGGGACCACGCCGCGTCCGGAGCACGCCGCCGGCGGTCGGCTCGTCTACCTGGAGACCGATCCGGTGCAGGTGCAGGTCGAGCTGCACGAGGGCCGGGCCGAGACCGTCGACTATCTCGAGCCGCACTGCGCCTTCTTCACCTTCGGCGAGAACTACGGACGACCGGGCTGCAACCTCCCCGTCGACGCTCGGTTCCGGTTCCACCCCACCCGGCAGCCGGTCGTGCTCGACCTGTGGGAGCGCGAGGTGCCCGCCGGACCGACGTGGACGACGATCGGCAACTGGCGCCAGTCGTGGCGCACGGTCGAGCTCGACGGCGAGCCCTACACCTGGAGCAAGCACACCGAGTGGGCCAAGGTGCTCGAGCTGCCCCGGCGCACGCGGCTCCCGATCGAGCTCGCCCTCGCCGGTTTCATGGCGCGCGACCGGGAGCGCCTCGAGCGCCGGGGCTTCGCGGTCCGACCGGCGGTCGAGGTGTCGGCCGACGCCGACCGGTACCGCGACTACATCACCGCGTCCCGCGGCGAGGTCACCGTCGCCAAGGACCAGAACGTGCGCCTGAAGACGGGGTGGTTCTCGGACCGGTCGGCGACCTACCTCGCCGCCGGCCGGCCCGTCGTCACCCAGGACACCGCCTTCGGCGAGGTCCTACCCACCGGTGAAGGGCTGTTCGCGTACCGCACCGTCGAGGAGGCGGCCGACGCGCTGCTCGAGATCGAGCGCGACTGGGATCGCCACGCCAAGGCTGCCGCCGCGATCGCCCGCGAGCACTTCGACTCGGACCTCGTGCTCGGTCGCATGCTCGACGACCTGGGGGTGCAGCCATGAGCGAGCGAGGAACGAGCGAGCGAATCATGAGCGTGAGCACGACGCCGCTCGACGGGCGTTCGTCGGTCTGCGCACTGGTGCCGCACTTCCAGTGCGAGCAGTGGCTCGGCCAGGCCATCGAGTCGCTTCTCGACCAGACGAGGCCGCCCGACGCCATCGTCGTGATCGACGACGGCTCCCAGGAGCCCCCGATCGACGTCGTGCGTGCGTTCCCCGAGGTGACGCTGCTGGCCGCAGACGACAACGGCGGGCCGTACCGCCTCGTCCAGGCCGTGATCGACCGGACCGAGTTCGACGGCTACCTCTTCCAGGACGCCGACGACTGGTCCGCCCCCGACCGGCTCGAGGTGCTCCTCGCCGCGGCTGAGAGCACGGGGGCCGACCTCGTCGGCAGCCACGAGATCCGGGTCCTCGTGACGGAGGGCGACATCGTCCCGGTCACCTATCCGCTCGACGTGAACGCGGTGCTGTGCGAGCGGCCCACCGCGTTCCCCCTCCTGCACCCGACGAGCATCGTCACCGGGTCGCTGGTCGGTCGCCTCGGCGGCTTCTCGAGCGGCATGCGCTTCTCCGGCGATGCCGAGTTCCTTCGCCGCGCCGCCCACGTCGCGCGCGTCGTCAACGCCGACCACTTCGGCTACTTCCGTCGCAAGCGGCCGGGCTCGCTCACGTTGGGCTCGACCACCGCACTGGGCTCGCCGGCCCGCCAGGGAGTGCAGTCGGTGCTGGCGGCTCGGGCGCGCCACAACGCCGCGCGCGTCGCCGCGGGCAAGGCGCCCGACCTCCGCCCGTGGCTGACCACCGCGCCTCCCTACCTCCGTCATCTCGCCGGACCCGACCTCGATCGCGTCGGACGGCCCGAGCGCTCGCTGGCTCGCGTCGTCCAGCGTGGCCCGCGCCCGGCGTCCGTCGGCGCCCCCCGCGCCAGCGGAGGTCGGAGCAGCCGGCCCGTGTTCGTCGTGGGGGCTCCGCGGTCCGGACACGCGATGGTGGCTCTGGCGCTCGGACAACATCGTCAGCTCGAGCTGGTGCACGACGGACGCTGGCTGGCGCGCGCCGCCGGCGACATCGAGCGGCGCGCCGCCGAGCCGGCGGCGCCCGCGCCCACTGGGTTTCGCGACCATCTGGCGGCGGCGCTGCTCTCGGTGACAACAGGTCCGCTCGGACGGCGACCCGTCGTCGCCGGCACCGAGCTGCTGCCCGCCGCCCACGCCCTCGCCACGCTCTTCCCCGACGCCGGGTTCGTCCACGTCGTGCGCGATCCCGCCGACCTGGTCCGGGCCCTCGCCGGCTCGCCGACGACCGACGGCGCGTTCCACACGCCCGACTCGGCGTGGCGGTCGTGGGTGGCGGCGGTCGAGGCCGGGCTCGCGCTCGAGCGGGCCCTGGGCGCCGACCGGGTGCTGCGGGTCGGCTACGACGAGCTCTGCCGTGACGGCGCGGCCGTCGCCGACCGCTGCTTGGCCTTCGTCGGGTTGGATCCCGACCCGTCGTGCAACCGCCCGCTGCGCGAGGTGCAGCCCGCCGACGACGTCGGCCTGGCGGCGCCACCGGCGCCGGTGGCGGCGCGGATCGACGAGCTGTGCCGGGCCCTCGCGGGGTCGGCTCCGCCGGCCGTCCCGCGTCCGGACGACACCGCCGCCCTGGCGGAGCGCTTCCGCCGTGACTGGCGCGGCACCGGGCCGGGCGAGTCGCTGGTCGAGCGGATGCGCGCGCTGGTCGTCGCCGCCGTGCCCGAAGGGTCCACCGTCGCCGTCGTCAGCCGTGGCGACCCCCGCCTCGTCGACCTCGGCGGTCGCCGGGGCTGGCACGTGCCCCAGGTCGACGACGGCGTGTACGCCGGTCATCATCCCGCCGACAGCGACGAGGCCCTGGCCCAGGTCGTCGACCTGCACGGGCGCGGCGCCGAGTACTTCGCGGTACCGGCCTCGGGCCTTTGGTGGCTCACGTTCTACGACGGGCTCCGTCGCCACCTCGAGACCTCGGCCACGCTGGTCGCCTTCCAGGACGAGGTCGGCGCCGTCTTCCGCCTCGGCGTCGTCGCGCCCGCGCCGGACGACGGCAGACCGGCCGCGCCCCGGTTCGTTCCCGTCGCCGCCCTCTCGGAGGTCCGATGACGCTCTCGTCCCCGGCCCTGCCCGACGCCCTCGCGGCGCTGCGCGCCGACGACGACCCCGTCGTGCGCGCGCTCGGCGCCGCGGTGGCTCGCACCGTCACCGACGAGCTGACGCCAGACGAGCGCCGGTGGGTCGACGCCATCGAGGCGCTGCGCGCCCGGCTCGACGCGTCGACCGAGGAGATCGACACCGCGCTCCAGAACGCCCGCGGCGTCACCAAGCCGATGGTCCTCGGTGAGGTCGCCGCCCGTCGCAGCAAGAAGGGGCCGTGGGCGCTCGTGCTCCTCGCGCTCGCCCGCGAGCTCCGCCCGGCACGGATCCTCGAGCTCGGGACGTGCCTCGGCGTCTCGGGGGCCTATCTCGCCGCCGGCGCCCAGCTGAACGGCGGCGGCACCCTCACCACGCTCGAGGGAGCGCCGACGCTGGCGGCTCGCGCTCGGCAGCACCTCTCGGAACTGGGTCTGCACTCGGTCGACGTGATCCCCGGGCTGTTCCGCTCGACGCTCGCCGACGTCCTCGACCGGGCCGGACCGTTCGACCTGGCCTTCATCGACGGCCACCACGACGAGGCCGCCACCCAGGAGTACTTCGACCAGATCGTCCCCCACCTCACCGACCCCGCGGTCGTGGTGTTCGACGACATCGCGTGGTCCGACGGGATGGAGCGGGCATGGGCCGCGCTCCGTCGCCACCCCTCGGTGCGCGTCGTCGTCGACCTCGATCGCATCGGGATCTGCGTCGTCGGCACCGGAACGGGCAACCGACAGGTTCAGCTCCCCCGGCTCACCACCATGGCGAGGACGGTCCGGCGATGACGACCGCGCTGGTGGCCGGCGCCGTGGCCAACAAGCCGGGGAACGGCGGGGCGGCGTGGACCCGACTCAGCTGGGCCGTCGGCCTCGCCCGGCTGGGCTTCGACGTGCACGTGGTGGAGCAGCTGGCGCCGGGTGCCGATGCCCACGCCGAGGACTGGTTCGCCGAGGTGATGGGCGACTTCGGGCTCACGTGCCGGTCGACGCTGCTGCGAGCCGACGGCAGCACCGCCGCCGGCCTGCCGCACGCCCAGCTCGTCGACCTGGCCGCCTCCGCTGCGCTGCTGCTCAACATCTCGGGCCACCTGACGGACCCGAAGCTCACCGAAGGTCCGGCCACGACGGTGTTCGTCGACCTGGATCCCGGCTACACCCAGCTGTGGCACGCCGACGGCACCGCACCCCTCGAGCGCCACGACCACTGGTACACGGTCGGCGCCCTCATCGGCACGAAGGGATGCGCCATCCCGACCGACGGCATCGCCTGGCGGCCCACCCTGCAGCCCGTCGTGCTCGACGACTGGCCGGTGCAGCCGCCCGTGCCGTGCGACCGGTTCACGACGGTGGCGTCATGGCGCGGCGCGTACGGCCCTGTCGCGTTCGGCGGCGACACCCTCGGCACGAAGGCCCACGAGTTCCGGCGGTTCCTCGACCTCCCGCGCCGCGTCGAGGCCGACCTCGAGCTGTGCCTCGAGATCCATCCCGGCGACGACGCCGACCGCACCGCGCTCGAGCGCAACGGCTGGCACCTGGTCGAACCGGCCGCCACCGCCGGCAGCCCGCACGCGTTCCGCGCCTACGTCCAGTCGTCGCCCGCCGAGCTGTCGGTGGCCCAGGCGGTGTACGTGCACCCGCGCACCGGCTGGTTCAGCGACCGGAGCGTGCGATACCTCGCGTCCGGCCGACCGGTCCTGGTGCAGGACACCGGCTTCTCCGAGGTGCTTCCCGTGGGCGAAGGGCTCCTCGCCTTCGACGACGACGACGCGGCCGTAGCCGGTGCGCGTGCCATCGCCGCCGACGTCGATCGCCACGCCCGCGCGGCGCGCGCCCTCGCCGCCGAGTGGTTCGACGCCAAGCGGGTCCTCGGCCGGCTCTGCGAGGAGGTCGGTGTTGCGCCCTGACCGACTGCGGATCGTCGTCGCCGGCATGGTTGCAGGGGTGCCCCACCACGGCGGCGCCACCTGGGCCGTGCTCCAGTGGGTGCTCGGGCTGCGACGGCTCGGCCACGACGTCGTGCTGGTGGAGCCGGTCGACGTGCTCCGGCCACCGAGCGTGTCCTACTTCCGTTCGGTGGCGGCCGACTTCGGACTCGCCGATCGCGCCGCGCTGGTCGACGGCCGAGGCCGGACCGAGGGCGTACCGTTCCCGCAGCTGGCGGCGTTCGCCCGCCACGCCGACGTCGTCGTCAACGTGGCCGGCATGTTGCGCCACTCCGAGCTCGTGCACCCGGCACCGGCGCGCGTCTATCTCGACCTCGACCCCGCGTTCACCCAGCTGTGGCAGGCCGACGGGATCGACATGGGCTTCGACGGCCACACGCACTTCGTGACCGTCGGGCTGAACATCGGCGCCGCCGAGAACACCATCCCGACGGACGGGCGCCGCTGGCTCACCACGCTGCCCCCCGTCGTGCTGACCGCCTGGCCGGCAGCCGGGCCGGTGACGACCCCGGCGTTCACCACCGTCGCCAGCTGGCGGGGCTACGGGTCGGTCGAGCACGACGGGGTGCGCCACGGCCAGAAGGCCCACGCGTGGCGGGCGTTCGTCGAGCTCCCGCGCCTCGCCCCCGCGGCGCTGCTACCCGCGCTCGGGATCCACCCCGGCGAGCACAAGGACGTCGCCCTGCTCGAAGAGCACGGATGGCGATGGCTCGATCCGGAAGCGGTTGCCCACGACCCCGACGCCTACCGGTCGTTCATCCAGGGCTCGCTCGGTGAGCTCGCCATCGCCAAGGAGGGCTACGTCGTGTCCCGATCGGGGTGGTTCAGCGATCGCTCGGCCTGCTACCTGGCGAGCGGGCGTCCCGTGGTCGCCCAGGACACCGGATGGAGCGAGCACCTTCCGGCCGACGCCGGGCTGTTGGGGTTCGACTCCGCGGACGGCGCCGCCGCGGCCATGGCCGACGTCCTCGCCGAGCCGGAGCGCCACCGGGTCGCCGCCCGTCGGATCGCGGAGGAGCACCTCGACAGCGATCGCGTGCTCGGCGCCGTGCTCGAAGCCGTCCTCGAGGCGACCCGATGACCGCCCTGGAGCAGGACGCCCGCACCGAGCGCGCCAGCGAGCGGACCGTCGACCTCGTCCGCCGCACCGTGCCCGCCGGCGAGCGCGTGCTCGTGGTCACCCGCGGCGACGACGCCTTGCTCGCCGTCGGCGACGCCGTCGGCATGCACTTCCCCCAGGCCGACGACGGCTCGTGGCTCGGGTACAACCCGGCGACCGGTGGCGAGGCCGTCGCCCACCTCGAGCTGCTCCGCGAGGGCGGGGCGCGGTACTTCGTGCTGCCGACCTGGGCGCTCTGGTGGCTCGACTACTACGACGAGCTCCATCGCTACCTCGACAGCGCCTGCAGCCTGGTGGCGTTCGACGAGGTCGGCGGCCTGGTGTTCCTGCTCGAGCGTCCGGGGCCCACCGACACGCGCGTGTCGGTCAGCCCGGTGTTGCCACCCCCAGTGGCGAAGAAGACCTCGCGGGCGAAGCGCCGGGCGTCGGCCGGCCCCCTGCAGCTCACCACCAACGAGCCGATCGAGGTGCACCTCACCGTCACCGACGACCGCTCGTACCTGCTGTCGGGAACGATCGTCGGGACCGAGACACCGTCGGCGCGGGCCGTGCTCGTCGCCGTCGAGTTCGTTGACGGCGAGGGCCAGGCCATCCCCGGGCCGTACCGCCACCTCGCGCGCTCGGCGCGCGACGACATCGGCTGGTACCGGTACCTTCCGACGACCGCCGGTGGCTCGGTGAGCCCCTTTGCGTGTCTCCTCGAACCGCCCGGCAGGTCGACGATGGTCCGCCTGCAGTTCCGGGCGTGGGACCGCGCGGTGGACGACGTCCTCTTCCTCGGCGGCCAGCCCGTGGTGGAGCCGATCACCGGACCCGCCCTGGGGCGGCGCATCGCCAGCGGCGACGCCGATGCTGACTCCCTCCGGATGCTCGCCCGCCTCCAGCTCGCCGAGGGCCGGCTCTCGGACCACGCCGAGACGCTGCGCGAGCTCGCACTCGTGTCCGGCTCGGAGCAGGCGACGGCGGCGTACACGCGGGCCGTCGGGACCCTGCGGGAGCTGGACACCGAGTGGTTGCCCGAGGTCCCGGGACGCTCGGCGGCCGCCCCCACCGCGCACGAGACGATCCAGCCGTGCCATCTGTTCAAGGTGAGCTACCCGTTCGAGAGCACGGGCGGGGCCATCCGGAACCTCAACGTGGTCCGCTCGCAGCGTGAGCTCGGGCTCGCCCCGTACGTCGTCACCCCGCTCGGGTACCCCGCCAGTCACGGCCGCGACGACTTCTCCGACGAGCACGACGTCGAAGGCGTGCGTCACGTCCACCTCCGGATGCCCGGCGACAGCACCTCGCTCCCCCTCGACCGGCGCCTCACCCTCGATGCCGTCGCCACCGCCGCCGTGATCCGCCGGCGGGGCGCCGACCTCATCCACGCCGCTTCCGGGTTTCGGGGCTACGAGCTCGCGCTCAAGGGGATCGCCCTCGCCCGCCACTTCGATCTCCCGCTGGTGTACGAGGTCCGTTCGCTCCACGAGCACCTGTGGGGCTCACCCCGGCTGCACGACAAGCTGACGCGCGAGTGGACCCGGCTCCGCATCGCCCAGGAGAACCGATGCATGGCCGAGGCCGACGCCGTCGTGACCATCTCCAACGCGATGGCGGCCGTGCTCGTCGAGCGGGGAGTGCCCGAGTGGAAGATCACCGTGGTGCCGAACGCCGTCGACATCGGCGTCTTCGAGGTCGCCGGTCCCGACGTCGACCTGAAGCAGCGGCTGGGCATCGCCGTCGACGCCCCGATCGTCGGCTACATCTCCAACATCTCGCACCGCGAGGGGCACGACGTGCTCCTGCGTGGCTTCGCCGAGGTGGCGCGCGCTCGCCCCGACGTCCGGTGCCTCTTGGTCGGAGAAGGACCCGACCGCCCGAGCATGGAGCGGCTGACCCGGTCGCTGGGGATCCGTGATCGGGTGGTGTTCACCGGAGAGGTCGACCACCGCGACATCCACCGCTACTACTCGCTCATCGACGTGTTCGTCGTGCCCCGCCGTCCCGACTACGCCGCCGATCACGTGACGCCCCTGAAGCCCTACGAGGCCCTCGCGCTCGAGCGCGCGATGATCGTCGCCGACCTTCCGTCGCTGCGGGAGATCGTCGGCGCCGAGGAGCGGGGCCTGCTGTTCCGCCCCGGGGACGAACGCGACCTGGCACGTCGGATCGACGAGCTGCTCGCGTCACCTGCACGACGCCGGAGACTCGGGACCGCCGGGCGCACGTGGATCCAGCAGGAGCGCACGTGGGACCGGAACGCCGAGCGGTACCTCGACCTGTACCGGTCGCTGCTCGACGATCGTCAGTGCACGCGATGAGGCCGCACCGCGCCGACTTCCTGGCGGATCGATTCGACCAGCCGCAACATCGCCGCGGTCGAGGTCTCCCGGAGCCAGTCTCGCGTCTGGCGAGGGATGCGAGGAAGGTACGGCGAGAAGCGATCGGGGAGGTGCGGGTCGGACAGGTTCGAGAGCAGCTCGGGGCGGTCGATCATGTTCATGAAGTTGCGGTTCTTGTCCGTCGGGGAGAGGACGAGCGACGGGACGCCGTACATCGCGGCCACGACCGAGCCGTGGAACTTCATGCTGGCCAGCGCCGTGCAGCGACCGACGGCGCGGCACAGCTCGAGCAGATCGTCGGTGCGCACCGTCTGCTTCCCCGGGAACCTGAACTCGGCCTCGACCGCCTCGTCGGCCGCTCCGGTGCCGCCGGTTCCGAGCACGAGGTGGTGGATGCGGTAGTCGAGCCGGGCCGCCTTCTCGCAGAGGCGCTCGAGCCACAGGAAGTCGTCGCCCTCGTTCCGTCGCTTCCGGGTGACGACGCCGAGGATCCGCTCGTCGGTCGGCTGGACTGCCGGCAGATCGAGCGAGCACACGATGTCGGGGGCACAGTCGATCTCGATCTTCGGCTGCAGGTGCCGTTGCACCCAGTCGCGACTGGGCTCGTCGCGGACTCCGATGTAGCGGACGTTGGGGTGCTGGATGAACTCCTTCATGGTGTCGACCACCGCACGCGAGTAGCCGCCCCAGCGGGGGACGCCGATGCCCGTCAGGAACACCGGGCGCTCCAACAGCTCGCGGCGCCAGTAGAGCTCCGACAGCTGCCACGGGATGACGAGATCGCCGCCCCCGATCACGACGGCGTCGACCTCGTCGACGACCTCGGCGACCGGGCGGCTGAAGTACGGCTTCTCGAAGCGATCGTGCAGCAGGTCGACGTCGAAGTCCGCCGACAGGAACTGCCGGTGGACGAGCATGAACAGCTCGTCGCCGAAGTTCCCCCAGCCGATGAACCCGACCACGCCAACGCGCGGCTTCGACGACGTCGGTGCCGTGTCCGTCATGGATCCATCATCGCATCGCACCCCGCCCCTTCCGACCGGTCGACGAGGCCGCGTGAGGTCCGAGCATGAGGACCGGACGCGTGCTGCGGAACGAGCAGAGCATCCTCGACGCCGTTGCCGAGCTGGCCATGGAGCTGGAGGCGAGGGGATACCGGCTCGGCGGAGGCGACGACGACGACCCGCACGCGGTCCTGCTCGCCTACACACCTCCGGCCCGCACCAACCCGTTCCAAGCCCTGCTGTACGGACGCACCATCGACCATGGCGTCGGCACGCTCCCGGTCAAGACCATCGGTGAGCTCGCCGAGCTCCCGTGGCCCGGTCGGGTGGTCTGTCACCTCCACTGGATCGCGAACGTGCTGGCGGGGGCCGAGAGCGAGGCCGAGGCCGACGATCTCGTTGCGACGTTCTCCGACCAGCTCGACGCCGTGCAGCGCCAGGGTCACCGTCTGGTGTGGACGGCCCACAACGTGCTGCCGCACGACGCCCGCCACCTCGACCACGAGATCGCCCTGCGGCAGGCGCTGATCGCCGCCGCAGACGCCGTGCACGTCATGACCGACGACACCGTCGACCTGTTCCGGGAGCGCGCGCCCATCCCCGAGCACAAGGTCTTCCACGTGCCGCATCCCACCTACGCCGGCGCCTATCCCGATCACGTGAGCCGGGCCGAGGCCCGCAGCGAGCTCGGAGTCAGGCCCGGCGAGGTCGTCTTCCTGCTCTTCGGTTCGTTGCAGCCGTACAAGGGCGTGGAGGAGCTGCTCGCGGCGTTCGAACGACTCGCGTCCCGCGACCTCGACCGGCCGGCGCGACTGGTCATTGCCGGCAACGCGCCGGACGAGCGATTCGGCTCCGAGCTGCGCGTGTGGGCGGCGGGACGCCTCGACGCGACCGTCGAGATCGCCCGGGTGCCGATCGAAGACGTGCAGTACTACTACCGCGCCGCGGACGTCGCCGTACTGCCGTACCGCCAGGCGCTGAACTCGGGCGCGGCGATGCTCGCTGTCACGTTCGGCGTGCCCGTGCTCGTGGCCGCTCGCGGAGGCCTTGCCGGCCTGGCCGCGATGCCGGGCGTGCTCTCCTACCAACCCGACCGACAGGACCTGACCGACGCCATGCATGCTGCACTCACGACGGACCTCGCGCCGCTCCGACGGGCGATCGTCGAGCACCGGGCCGCGCTCGCACCTGACAGGATCTCCGACGCGTTCGCGCGCAGGCTGCTCGAGATGCTCGGATGGTCCGCCCAGCTGCGGCGGTCGGCATGAGGGTTGTCTGCGTCGCCGGGGCGCGGCCGAACTTCATGAAGGTCAAGCCGGTGCTCGACGGGCTCGAAGACCGGGACGTCGAGACCTGTCTCGTGCACACCGGGCAGCACTACGACCGCGCCATGAGCGGCGTGTTCTTCGACGAGCTCGGCATCCGGGCTCCCGATCACCACCTGGAAGTCGGCTCGGGCAGCCACGCCGAGCAGACCGGCCGGATCATGACCGCGTTCGAACCCCTCCTCGAGAAGCTGGAGCCGGATGTCGTGGTCGTCGTCGGCGACGTGAACTCGACGATGGCATGCGCCATCGTCGCCGCCAAGGCGGGACCGCTCGTCGCCCACGTCGAAGCCGGGCTGCGCAGCCGGGACTGGGCGATGCCGGAGGAGGTCAACCGCGTCGTCACCGACCGCGTGAGCGACGTGCTGCTCGCTCCCTCGCCCGACGCCGTCGACAACCTCCATGCCGAGGGCTACCGGTCCGACCAGATCGCGCTCGTCGGCAACGTCATGGTCGATTCGCTGCTGACCAACCTCGACCGGGCGAAGGCGCGTCCCGTGCTGCGGCAGCTCGGTCTCGACGCCCGGGGGTACGGGCTGGTGACCCTGCACCGGCCGGCGAACGTGGACGACACGCGGACGCTCGCCGCGCTGGTCGACGCCATCGACGTGGTCGCCGCCGACGTGCCGCTGGTCTTCCCGGTGCACCCGCGCACGCGGGCGCGGCTCGACGAGCTCGGGCACGGCGCCGGTCTCCGCCTCGTCGACCCGCTCGGGTACCTCGACTTCCTCGCCCTCGAGGCGCAGGCCGCCATCGTGTTCACGGACTCCGGCGGCGTGCAGGAGGAGACGACGGTGCTCGGCGTCCCGTGCCTCACCCTCCGGGACAACACCGAGCGGCCGATCACGATCACCGAGGGGACCAACGTGCTGGTGGGACGCGACCGAGACCGCATCGTGGCCGAGGCCCGCCGCGTCCTGCGCGACGGCGTGCCGGCCCGTCGCCCGGCATCGTGGGACGGACGCGCCGGGGTCCGGATCGCCGACGAGCTCATCCGTCGCGTCGCCGCGGGCCCGCCGGCGCGACCGACGGATCTCGCGGTGTGAGCAGCGACGGCTCACCGACCCCTCAGGAGCTCGTTGCCCGCGCCGCGCGGGGCGACGCTGCGGTGGTCCTGCACCGGCACGCGTACTCCACCAGCGCCCCGATCGACCTCCTCGTCCCGCCGGGCGCGCGGACACCGTCGGGCGTGCTGCGGAAGGACCTCAGCCCGGGGTCCCTGCTGCCGACCGCCCGCGCCACCAAGCCGGACTTCCTGCTCGATCCCCGGCGGGAAGTCGCCGTGTACCGGGATGTCCTCCCCCCGTGGCTCGAATCGCCGATGTTCCACGGTGCCGTCGAGGACGGCGAGCGCCGGTGGCTGTTCCTCGAGCACGTCGACGGCATCGAGCTCTGGCAGGTCGGCGACCTCGCCGTCTGGACGGCGGTGGCCCGGTGGGCGGCGTCGTTGCACGCCGCCCACCTCGAAGAGGACGCCCCGCCGACGGTGCGGTCGCTGCTCGTGGACTACGACGCCGACTTCTATCGCCAGTGGGCGACACGAGCGGCGGCGTTCGCCGGCGACACCGACCGGCGCCTCCAACCGGTGCTCGCCCGGCACGAGGAGGTCGTCGAACGACTCCTCGCGATGCCGAGCACGTTCGTGCACGGCGAGCTCTATCCGTCCAACGTCCTCGTGGTCGAGACCCCCGAGCCGCGGGTGGCCGTGATCGACTGGGAGACGGCCGCGGTAGGGCCGCCCCTGGTCGATCTGGCCGCGCTGGTGGAGGGCTGGGACGACGAAGCCCGGCGCGTGCTCGTCGACGCCTACCGGCAGGCCCTCGGCGCGGTGGACCCGACGGCGGCGGATGCCGTCACCGACGATGGCCTCGACGCCTGCCGGCTGCACCTGTGCATACGGTGGCTGGGGTGGGCGCCGGCGTGGGCGCCGCCCGAGGACCACGACCACGACTGGCTGGCGCTGGCGCTCGAGCTGACGGAGCGGCTCCGGTGACGCGCCACGTCGTCGTCAACGCCGATGACTTCGGCCTGTGCGACGGGGTGAACGCCGGCGTGGTCGAGGCGTACGTCCGTGGCATCGTGACGAGCACCAGCCTGATGGTGCGGGCCGAGGCGGTGCCGGCGGCCGCCGACCTGGCCCGGCGCCACCCGCAGCTCGGCGTCGGGCTGCACCTCGACCTCGGTGAGTGGGTCCACGGCAACGGAGGGTGGGAGCCGGCGTACACGGTCGTCGACACCGACGACGACGACGCGGTGGCGGCCGAGATCGACGCCCAGCTGGCCGCGTTCGACGCGCTCCTCGGCCGCCCGCCGACCCACCTCGACTCGCACCAGCACGTCCACCGTCAGGGCCCGGCACGGCGGCTGCTGCGCGACGCCGGGCGCCGGCTCGGGATCCCGGTGCGCCAGGTGACGCCGGGCTTCGTGTACCGCGGCGAGTTCTACGGCCAGAGCGGGACCGGCGACCCGTACCCCGAGGGGATCACGGTCGACGCGCTGGTCGGCGTCATCCGCAGCGTGGGGCCGGGCTGGACCGAGATCGCCTGCCACCCCGGCCGCGGGACGGCGGCGCTGTCGTACGGCCGCGAGCGCGAGCAGGAGCTGGCGGTGCTGTGCGACGGCGCCGTCGCCGCCGCCGCCCGCGCCGCCGACCTCACGCTGACCCCCTTCGCCCCCCTGCGCTGACCGACCCATCAGGCCGTTGCCGTGATCCCGTGAGCCGGCGAACGTCTTGCACGCACGACCGTCAGGGGCGGCGGAGGGCGAACGTCCTCGGGGGTGGTCCGGTGCGGCCCCGGAGGAAGTCGCGCAGGGCGCAGAGTCGGGCGCTGAGGTGCCAGAACGGCGTGCGCCGTCCGCCGAGGACACCCCGGGCCGTCGTGGCCAGCGCCATGAGGAACCGGATGAACGCGTGGTAGCCGCCCCAGTAGGTGCGCACGAGCAGCAGGGAGTTGCGCAGCATGAGGTACTCGGGGACACCGGTCTCCGACGACATGCCCGGGTTGTGCACGACGGCCCCCCAGACGATGCCGACGTCCCAGCCGGCGGCGCGGGCCCGCATCCCGAGATCGGCCTCCTCGCCGTAGGCGAAGTAGCGCTCGTCGAACAACCCGATGTCCTCGAGGCACGCCCGCCGGGCGAGCATCATCGTGCCGTGCGGGTGATGGCACGACTCCCATCCGGGCACCCGCGCCGACGGCACCAGGACCGAGCCGAAGTAGTGGTCGATGTGAGGGCGCCCCGACCACTCGTGATCGCCGTACTCGGCGCACGCCAGGCCGGCATCGTCGCGCCCGGCCACGGCGTCGACGAGCGCGGGGATGCAGCCGGGCGCGGGGTCGGCGTCGTGCGGGCACAGCAGCACCCACTCCCGACCACCCGCGTTCTGGGACCGTTCAGTCCGCGCGGCCGTCCCCGATCGGTCCCAGAACGTCGGGTCGTGGGTGAGCCACCACCGGAACCCCACGTTGGCGGCGGGGCCGAAGCCGAGGTTCTCGCCGTTCTCGAGCAGCACCACGTCGGGATGAGCGTCGAGGATGGCCTTGCGGTCCTCGGCCGGCGATGCGTTGTCGACGACGACCACCGTGCCGACGCCCTGCTCGCGCAGCGCGGCGACGGTCCGCACGCACGCCGCCGGTCGCCGTCGGTGCACGACCACCGCGGTCAGCGTGCTCAGCGGGTGATCCTTCCCGCTTCGTAGGCCGCGGTCTCCGCCTGCTCGAGCTGCTGCTCGACGATCTCGAGCCCGGCGTCCCAGAAGCCGGGGTCGGCGAGGTCGCAGCCCACGATCCGGCCCAGCTCCTCGGGCGCCAGGGAGCCGCCGGAGGAGAGCAGGTGCAGGTAGCGGGGCACGAAGTCGCTGCCCTGGGTCTCGTACTGCGCGTACACCGACAGCGCCAGCAGCTGCCCGTAGGCGTAGGCGTACACGTAGCCCGGCGTGCCGATGAAGTGCGGCACGTACGACCACCAGGTGCGGTAGCCCTCGGTGACCTCGACGGCGTCGCCCAGCATCTCGGTCTGGGTCTCGGCCCAGATCTCGCCGAACCGCTCGACCGACAGCTCGCCCTCCGTCCGCCGGGCGGTGTGGCAGCCGTCCTCGAACCGGTTCATCGCCGTCTGGCGGAACACGGTCGCGATGGCGCCCTCGATGTTCTCGGCCAGCAGTGCCAGCCGCTCGTTGGGCTCGGTCGTCTGCTCGAGCAGCCGGCCGAAGGTCACCGTCTCGCCGAACACCGAGGCCGTCTCGGCCAGCGTGAGCGGCGTCCCCTGGTGGAACGGTCCCTGCTCGCGGGCGAGGTAGGCGTGCAGGCCGTGACCGAGCTCGTGGGCGAGGGTGAGGACGTCGCGCCGGCGTGCCGTGTAGTTGAGGAACACGTACGGGTGCACCGAGGGGACGGTGTAGGAGCAGAACGCGCCCGGGCGCTTGCCCGGCCGGGCGGGCGCGTCGATCCACCGGTCGTCGAAGAACCGCCGGGCGGTGGCCGCCATCTCCTCGGAGAACGACGCGTAGCTGTCGAGCACGATCTGCTTGGCCTCGTCCCACGCGATGTGGGCGTCGGAGGTGGCGAGGCTGGCGGCCCGGTCCCAGTCCTTGATGCGCTCGACGCCCATCACCCGCGCCTTCAGCGCGTACCACCGCTGGGGGATGTCGTAGCGGCGCTTCACGGCGTCGACGAGCGCCTGGACCGACTCGTCGGACGCCTCGTTGCTGAGGTTGCGCGACGTGATCCACGACGGGTACCCGCGCAAGCGGTCGTCGGTCGCCTTGTCGCTCATCAGCGTGTTGTAGACGTACGCGCGCGTGCGGAGGCCGGGCTTCAGCGCGTCGGTCACGGCCGCGGCCGCCGTCGCCCGCACCTCGGCGTCGGGTGATGCGATGCGGCTCAGCGCCTCCTCCAGCGTCGCCGGCCGGCCGTCGAGGTCGACCTCGATCGACGACGTCAGCTCGTTGAACAGCCGGCTCCACGCGGCGCGACCGCTCACCGCCTTCTCGCTGAGGATGCGCTCCTCGGGCTCGGTGAGGAGGTACGGCCGGTACTTGCGGAGGTCCTCGAGGTAGTGACGGGCGAAGGCGATCCGGTCGTCGGTCAGCAGCTTGGCGACGTGGTCGTCGTCGAGCGCCGCCCACTCCAGGTCGAACCAGATGAGCTTCGTCGACACCGCCGTGGCCCGCTCCTGGAAGCGCTGCACGCGGGCGCCGTGCTCCTGGTTGGCCATGTCGGCGGCGAACTGGAGCGACGCCCAGGAGCCGGCCCGGCCGAGCAGCTCGCTCAGCTCGGCTTGGCGGCGCATGAAGTCGACGAGGGCATCGGTGTCGAACCCGCCGACCGTGCCCCGGAGGGCGGCCAGCTCGTCGCGCAACCGGTCAGCGTCGTCCAGCAGGTCGTCGAAGGAGCGGTCCTGCACCAGGTCGGACAGGTCCCAGACGACATCCTCGGCTTCCAGCGTGCTCATGGCCGCAGATTACGGCCCGGCTTCGGCGATCCGGACGCCGGAGAGGCACGCGGTGTGAACCATCGGGCACCTCCCGTCGTCGGTACCGGACAGAACCCGACCTCGGAGGACCGCATGTCCAAGCGCCGCTCGATGCTCTCGATCTCGATGGTGGTCGCCGCCATCGTCCTGATCCCGGCTTCAGGGGCCAGCGCTGGTGGCGGCGGGGGCTGCCACCAGGCGACCGAGGGCGCCGGCGACACGGTGGTCATGTCCAGCTTCTGCTTCACCCCGACCGTGCTGCGAGTCGAGCCTGGTACCGAGGTGACCTGGACGAACGACGACCAGTCCGAGCACGTGGTCGTCGGCACGGGTTGGGGGCTCGACACCACGCTCCAGCGCGGCGATCGAGCAAGTCGCCGCTTCGACGACGAGGGGACCTATCCCTACGCGTGCTACCTGCACCCGAGCATGAACGGGGTGGTCGTCGTCGGCGAGACCATGGCGGCGAGTTCCGCCACCGAGGACCTCGCGGTGCTCGACGGTGCTCAGCCGGCCTCATCGTCCCGATCGACCGAGTCGGCGGCGCTCGGCGCCGGCGTGGCCGCGTTGGCCGGGCTGGTCATCGGGGCGGCCGGCAGCCGGCGATGGGCGCGCCGGCGGGCATGACTCCCCGCGGGGCGCGGGCGGCATGAGCGACCATTGGCGGCCGAGAGGGGGCGCGTGGAGGAGCCGGACCCAGCGGCGTTGCGAGCGGCGGCCGGCGGCGATGTCGCCGCCTTCACCGCGCTCGTCCGGTCGTATCAGGCCGCGGTCTGGCGATTCGTGCGCCACCTGGTCGGCGACGCCGCCCTGGCCGAGGATCTCACGCAGGAGACGTTCCTTCGTGTCCACCGGGGACTGGCGGGTTTCGACGGGCGCAGCAGGTTCACGACGTGGCTGTTCCGGGTGGCGCGAAACACGGCGATCGACGAGCTGCGCGCGCGGGAGCGGCGAGACCGCCTATCGCTGCCCGAGGCGACGACGGCGCCATCGCCCGAGCATGGGCACGAGCTGCGGGCGGCGCTCGACAGCCTTCCAGTCGACCTCCGAGAAGCCATCCTTGCCGTCGAGGTGCTCGGGGTCTCCTACGCCGACGCCGCCGTGATGCTGGACATACCTGCGGGCACCGTGAAGAGCAGGGTCCACCGGGCTCGGGAACGGTTGGTGCGGTGGCTCGACGCCGAGGAGGCCGCCGGTGACCTGTGACGAGATCCGGGCCGCGATCTCGGCGGCGCTCGACGGCGAGCCCGACACGTTCGATGCCGATCATCTCGCGGTCTGCAGCGAGTGCGCTCGGTTCGAGCGCGAGGCGCGGCGTCTTCGCTCGGTGCTGCGCTTCGAGCTGCTCGCGGGCGCGCCGGACGTGAGCGACCGCGTCGTCGCCGAGCTCCCGGACGCCCCTCGCGATGGACACTCCCGCGGCCGGCGCCTCCTCCCGGCCGCCGCCGCATTCGCCGTCGGGCTCGTGGCCGGCGCCGCGTTCGTCTGGCCGATCGCGCCCGACGACGGCATCGCAGCCGCCGGACTTCCGAGCCGAGTCGTCGCTGCCCAGCGTGAGGTCGCGTCGCTCGTGGCGTCGATCACCGTGACCGAGCGCTCGCCCGCACGGCACCGCATCGGCACGCTGCGCTACCGGGCTCCGGACACCCTCGAGCTCCGGCTCGGCGACGCTGCCCTCGTCGCGGGCGGCGACCGGTGGCTCCTCCGTGGCGCCGACGGCACCGTCGTTGCGCGGTCGGGTGTCGAGCCGTTCGACGCCGGCGATCCTCTGCCGCTTGACCTTGTCCTGCCCGCGGCCGGCTTCATCGGCGCCGACGAACCGGTCAGCCTCGGGCGCGACGTGATCGACGGTCGAGAGGCCCTCGGCGTGCGAGTGCCGGCCGCCCAGGTGGGCGCCCTGCTGTCCGGCCTGCGCCCCGGCGGCGAGGGCCGCGACGTTCACGCAACGGACCTCGTCGACCTGTGGCTCGACGACCAGTATCTGGTACCGCTGCGACTGGCGGTCCGCGCCGCCGACGGGCCCGATCGGGCCAGATGGGCGGCGGCTCGCGGCCACGCCGAGCGACCGGGCGATGTCATCGTGGAGATGCGGCTCGATGGCGTCGTCATCAACGACGCTCGCACCGTGGATGACCTTGGCCCGCCCGCGGTCGACGGCGCCATCGACTACGGGTTCCGTCCCTCCCCCTCTGCCGTGCCGATCCCCGCGTGGTTGCCCCGCGGGATGACGGCCCACATGACCGGCACCCTCGGCGACGTCGCCGTCGGAACATGGACAGATGGCCGTGCGTGGCTGAAGGTACGAGCCACGACGAGCTGGACCGGCAAGCGGCTCTTCGGTGGCCTCGGCTCCGTCGTCCGCGAGCTCGTCCTCGGCGATGGCATCGCGTACGCAGCCGAGGACGGCGGCGCCGTCGCCATCCACGGTGACGGCATCGACGTGGTCGTGAGCGGCAGCGTGGCACCGGCTGACCTGCTTCGTGTCGCTTCCTCCCTCGGCATCGAGGGCCGTTCCGTCCCCCTCGGGTGGGCCGAGCGGTACACCGCCTCGATCGGTGACCTCGCCCAGGCCCTTCCCGGTCATCTCGTCCTGCCGGGCGAGCGGTGGCCGGGCGAACCCGCGGTCCGTCTCGACGAGCGAACCGCGGTGCTCGTCTACGCCGGCCCCGGCGACCGGGCCGTCGTCCTCGCGAGCCGGGCCGACCGCACCCTCAGCCCCCCGTTCGATCCTGACGCGACGGGTGTGGTCGTGCGCGGCGGGGTCGGCCGGTGGAGCCCGAGCCGGGGTGAGCTCGAGTGGGTCGAGCGCGGCCGGCTCTGGACGTTGCGCAGCGCGACCGTGGGCCTCGCCGAGCTCGTCGACCTCGCCGGCGCCCTGGAGCCCCGGCCATGAGACGGCTGGCACTGGTCACCGCTCTGCTCGCGGGAACCATCGCGGGAGCAGCCGCCACCTCCGCGCTGCGCGACGGTGAAGTGACCGTCGTCCTCCCGCCGGCGACGGTGGCGGCCATCGACCGTGAGCCGGTGCCCGCGCCGCGGGGCGGCGTTCTTCTCGTCTGGACCACGGGCGGGCTCCCGGCCGGCATGGCCGATCGGGTCGCGGCGACGGGCATGGGACCGGTGTCGGCCGTCTCGGCCGACACCGTCTGGATGACGGGCTCGACTGACACGTCCGGCCGTCCGGTGGATGTCCTCGATGCCGGCTTCGCCATACCCCTCGACGCCGTCGCCTTCGACTGCGAGACCTGGTCGCCGCTGGTCCCTCTCGCCGAGGCGACTGCCGTCTGCGCCCTCGGTCCCGGTGAGGCGCTCCTCGGGGCCACGTCGGCGCGTCTTCGCCGCCTCGACCGAGGCGGCACCATCACGCTCGACGGTGGCCGCGAGCTGCGCGTCGCCGGCGTCATCGCCGACGAGGCGGTGGGGGCGGCCGAGCTCGTGCTGGCTTCTGCGGACGCCCCTGCCGCCGGCGTGCGCACGGAGCGCTACGTGCTCGTCCAGTTCGAGGGTGACCGCTCCGCGGCCGAGCATGAGATCCGTGCCGCTGTCGGCGACATGGCGGTGCGGGTCCGCGGGCCCGGCGAGACGCCGTGGTTGCGTCATGGCGACGCGGTGCTGCCACCGTCGGTGCTGAAGGTCACCTTCGGCGAGTGGAGCGCTCGCCGACTCGGCGGGGGTCGCCTCGAGCTCGACGCCGCCTGGATGGCCGAGTGGCTGGTGTCGGTCGACATGCCGGTGCTCGGCCGGATCCGATGCCACCGCGACCTCGTCCCGGTGCTGCGCTCGGCGCTCACCGAGCTCGCCGACCGTGGCCTGCTGGAGACCATCGACCGCACGGCTTCCGGCTGCTGGAACCCGCGCACCATCGCCGGCGGGGACCACCCGTCCCGCCACGCCTGGGGTGCAGCGGTCGACCTCGTACCGATGCCGGCCGCGCCCGGACTCGTCGAGGTGATGGAGCGCTGGGGGCTCACCTGGGGGGGTCGCTGGCTCGACCCTGACCCGGTCCACTTCGAGTTCGTACGAGCCGGGAAGCCGTGAACGCCGCAGAATAGGCGCATCGAGGTTTCTCCTATCCAGGTAGTGCGAATACACTGGCGGGGTGGCCGAGCCGCTCTTCGAGATCGAGGACCTCCACGTCGCTGTCGCCGACGAGGGCGTCCCCGTCGAGATCCTGAAGGGCGTCGACCTGCGGGTCCAGCCCGGCGAGGTCCACGCCCTCATGGGCCCCAACGGCTCCGGGAAGTCGACCCTCGCCAGCACCCTCCTGGGCAGCCCCGAGTACGCGGTGACCGGCGGCCACATCCGCTACAAGGGCGAGGACATCACCGACTGGCCGACCGACGTGCGGGCCAAGGCGGGGATCTTCCTCGCCTTCCAGTACCCGCAGGAGATCGCCGGGGTGCCGGTCCGCTCCTTCCTCCAGCAGGCGCTCGCCGCCCGCAAGGGCATCGAGGACCTGTCGGCGCTCGAGACCCGCCTCGCGATCATGGACTGGATGGGCCGCCTCGACATGGACCCGTCCTTCGCCGACCGCTACCTCAACGAGGGCTTCTCGGGCGGTGAGAAGAAGCGCAACGAGGTCCTCCAGATGGCGATCCTCGAGCCCGACCTCGCCATCCTCGACGAGACCGACTCCGGTCTCGACATCGACGCCCTCCGCATCGTCGCCCGCGGCGTGAACGAGGTCCGCAAGGACCGCCCCGAGCTCGGCGTCGTGCTCATCACCCACTACCAGCGGATCCTCGATCTGCTGACCCCGGACCGCGTGCACATCCTCATGGGTGGCCGCATCGTCGAGAGCGGGGGGCCGGACCTGGCCGAGCGGCTCGAGCGCGAGGGCTACGAAGGCATCGGGCAAGCGTGAGCGCGCTCGACGTCGCCGCCGTCCGCAAGGACTTCCCGATCATCGAGCACCACGCCTCGCTCGGCCGTCCCTTCGTCTACCTCGACTCGGCCTCGTCGTCGCAGAAGCCCCGGGCGGTGATCGACGCCATGAGCGAGTACTACGAGACGACGCACGCCAACGTGCACCGCGGCGTGTATGCCATCGCCCAGGAGGCCGACGCCCGCTACGAGGCGGCCCGCCGGCGAGTGGCCCGCTTCGTCAACGCGCCGTCGGAGAACGAGATCCTCTTCACCAAGAACGTCACCGAGGCCCTCAACCTCGTCGCCGGATCCTGGGGTCGGGCGAACCTGCGCGCCGGCGACATCGTGGTCCTCACGGAGATGGAGCACCACTCGAACATCGTGCCGTGGCAGATCCTCCAGGAGCAGATCGGCTTCGAGATCCGGTGGCTGCGGGTCACGCCTGATCACGTGCTCGACCTGAGCGATCTCGAGCAGACGCTCGACGGCGCCAAGGTGCTGTCGTTCACGGCGATGTCGAACGTGCTCGGGACGATCCCGCCGATCCGCCACCTCGTCGACGCCGCCCACGCCGCCGGCGCGATCGCGGTGATCGACGCCGCCCAGTACGTGCCCCACCTGCCCACCGACGTGCAGGCGATGGGCGCCGACCTCGTCGCCTTCACCGGCCACAAGATGCTCGGCCCCACCGGCATCGGCGTGCTGTGGGGCCGCGAGGCCCTGCTCGACGCCATGCCCCCGTTCCTCGGCGGCGGCGGGATGATCCGCGAGGTCCGCCTCGACGGCTTCACTCCCGAGGGACTCCCGCACAAGTTCGAGGCCGGCACCCCGCCGATCGCCGAGGCCATCGGACTGGCCGTCGCCTGCGACGAGCTCGACCGGTACGGCATGGACGCGGTGTGGGCCCACGAGCGGCGGGTCACCGCCTATGCCATCGAGACCCTCACCGAGCGCCTCGGTGACGACCTCGTGATCCACGGCCCGCCCGCCGACGGCGACCGGGGAGGCGTGCTCTCCCTCGGCTTCAAGGACATCCACCCGCACGACATCACCCAGGTGCTCGACCAGTCGGGTGTCTGCGTCCGGGCCGGCCACCACTGCGCCAAGCCGCTCATGCGGTGCCTCGGCGTGGGCGCGACGGCACGGGCGTCCTTCTACGTCTACAACGACACCGACGACGTCGACGCACTCGCCGATGCCCTGCTCGCCTGCGCCGACTTCTTCTTCTAGACAGAGAGACAGATGCCCGGACTCGAAGACCTCTATCGCGAGATCATCCTCGACCACTACCGCAACCCGCGGAACCGTGGCGAGCTCCCGTCGCCTCCCGCCCATCGGGCCGAGGGGTTCAACCCGCTGTGCGGCGACGAGATCGTGCTCTACGTCGAGGTCGACGGCGGTGGCGTCATCCGCGACCTGAAGGTCGGAGGCCAGGGCTGCTCGATCAGCCAGTCGTCGGCGTCGATGATGTCGGCCGCCGTGAAGGGCAAGACGATCGACGAGGCCCGCGCGCTCACCCGTGCGTTCAAGGCGCTCATGTCGATCCACGAATCGAAGCTCGAAGGTGACGGCGAGCCCGACGGCAGCGGCACCGACACCCCGGTTCCCGACCCCGAGGTGAAGCTGGGCGACCTCGAGGCGCTGCAGGGCGTCGTCAAGTTCCCCGTCCGCATCAAGTGCGCCACCCTCTCCTGGAACACCCTGACCCAGGCCCTCGACGAGGTGCATCAGGCGTCCTGAGCGCGCCGGCCCGCCGACCGGACCCGGTGCGGGGAAGACTCACGGCATGCCTCGACTTCGCCAGGTCCCCCGCGCCGACGCCGCCCCGTCGGTGCTGCCGCTGTACGACCTCTTGTTCGGCGATCGCGACCCGGTCGCCGAACCGGGCACCGACACCGGCAGCCCCGGCGATTGGTGGACGGTCTTCGCTCTCGACCCCGAGATCCTCGATCACGCCGTGCGCGGCTTCGGCCTCTACCGGAGCCCCGCCCGCCGCCTCGATCCGCTGCTGCGCGAGCTGGGCCAGACCCGCGTCGGCTGGGCCCGCCAGAGCCAGTTCGTGTACTCCCAGCACTGCAAGTCGTGCCGGGGGCTCGGGATGCCCGAGGAGAAGATCGCCGCCATCCCGTCGTGGCCGGTCGCCGACTGCTTCGACGACGCCGAGCGGGCTGTGCTCGCGTACACCGACTGCCTCGTGTTCGACGGCGGCCGCGTCCCCGACGAGGTCTTCACCGCACTGCAGCGGCACCTGTCGGACGAGGAGATCCTCGAGCTCACCTACATCACGGCGATGTACGAGATGCACGCCGTCATCAGCCGCGCCCTGAAGCTCGAGTTTGACGACGTGCCGGAGCGCATCGCCGAGGTCGCCGCCCCCGACGGCTTCGACGCCGACCGGTTCGCGGGGCCACGACGCGAGAGGTCGTAGCACGGGACCACCACGGGGGTGGCTGCCTGCACCGTGACCTCGTGGGCGTCAGCGTCAGGTGGTGGTGATCTCGGACTCGTGGGTGACGCGGTACAGGCCGTCGATGGCGAGGGCCAGGTCGAGGCACCGCTGGGTCACCCCACCGGCGGCGTGGTTCACGATGTCGATCGACACGGTGTTCCACGAGTTGGACCAATCCGGATGGTGGTCGAGCCGCTCGGCCACGAGGGCGACGCGGGTCATGAACCCGAACGCCTCGTTGAAGTCCTTGAACCGGACATCGTGGTGGAGCGCGCCCTGCCGCCGGCTCCAGCCGGGCAGCGCCGCCAGCGCCTTGTCGATCTGCTCGTCGGTCAGCACGTCCGCCATCGGGCCGACGTTACCTAGCCGACCTCCACGCCTCCGCCGCTCGCGCGCTTCGCGGCATAGAGCATGCGGTCGGCGCGATCGAGGAACGACGTCGCCGCCTCGTCGGCCAGCGGCACGGTGATGCCGACGGACAGCGACGCGCCGAACGGGGCCAGCACCTCGCGGGCCGCGGCGCACACCCGCTTGCCGACGACCCGGGCCGCCTCGAGGTCGAGGCCCGGGAGGATCGCCGCGAACTCGTCACCGCCGATCCGGTAGACGCGGTCCTCGGTCCGGAGCGCGGCTTCGATGGCCCGCGCCACGTCGCGCAGCACGTGGTCCCCGACGAGGTGGCCGGCGCTGTCGTTCACGGCCTTGAAGCCGTCGAGGTCGAGCATCGCCACCGCGAACGACCGCCGGTCCGACCCCAGCGCCTCGTAGAAGGCCGAGTGGTTCTCGAGGTCGGTCAACGGATCGCGCGTCGCGCGGTACCGGAGCTCGGCGACGGTCGATGCCAGATCGAGGCAGCGACCGGCCTCGGCGGCCAGCAGCTCGAGCGGCTCGATCTCTTCGGTCGAGAGGTGCATGGCCGACGTGTGGGCGACGACCAGCACACCGGTCCGGCGGCCGAGCGACAGCAGCGGCAGGACGGCGACCTCGATCGCGCCCGCCTCCCGCAGCGTCTCGGTCCCGGCGACGGGGCGGCCGGTGACGTCGCCGGCGGTGTAGCACGAGCTGACGCGGTCGACCATCGCCGCCAGCCGGTCGATGTGCTCCTCGGGGATCGACGCGAACGCGTCGGCGAGCGGGCCGGCGGTCTCGACCAGTGCCAAGGTGCCGTCGGGAGCCCGCTCGGCGAGAAGCGCACTGCTCATCCCCGAGACCTCACACGCCATTCGCACGACGGCCCGCCGGATCGCGTCGTGATCGGACAGCCCGGCCAGCTCCTTGGAGGTTCGGGCCAGCCGGGCGAGCGGGGAGTCGGCCCGCTCGGTGCCGACCTCCGCGAGGCGGACCGACAGGAGCGCCGCGCACCGGTCGATCTCCTCCTCGGCCTCGGCGGTCAGGGGGCTGAGCGACTCGACGTTGAGCCCGCCGATCACCCGTCCGCCGACCCACAGCGGCACCGCGATCTCGGCCACGACGCCGGGGGCGGCCTCGAGGAAGTCGGCGGGGCCGAGATCGTGGAGCGCCACCCGTTGCCCGGAGCGCATCACCGACGAGAGGACCCCGACACCCTCGGGGAGCCCGTCGAGGATCTGCCAGTACCCGCGCTGGGCGAGGCAGCGCAGCAACCCGTCACGCGCGATGTACACGCTGGGCATCAGCTGGCCCCACCGGTGGAGGTGCTCGCACACGGCCGTGGCCGCCTCGGTGGCGTCGCGGCTGTGGCGCAGCGACCGCAGGAACCGCTCTTCCTCCTCGACGGCGTTGGCGGGGGTGACCGCGGCCAGATCCCGCTCGGGCGTGAAGGCGTTGCGGGGCCACGGGGGCCCGGGCCGCCCCAGCAGCCATCCCTGGGCGAGGTGGACGCCCGCCTCGCGGAGCACGGCGAGCTCCTCCTGGCGCTCGACGCCCTCGGCGATCACCGTCGCGCCGACCTCCCGGGCGAAGGCCACGAGCGACCAGACGAGCGCCCGACGGCTGCGGTCGCGGTCGACGCCCTCGATCAGGGAGCGGTCGAGCTTGAGGAACTCGGGCGCCAGCTGCAGCACGTGCTGCAGGCTCGAGTAGCCGGCACCGGTGTCGTCGATGGCGAGGCGGACGCCGTCGTTCGACCACGACTGCAGGCGGCTGCGCAGCAGCTCGTAGTCGTGCACCGCGTCCTGCTCGGTGAGCTCGAGGACGAGCCGCTCCGGGAGCGTGGGCCGCAGCACCTCGAGCCGGCGATCGACCAGGGTGACCGGGCTGGTGTTGACGAAGAGCAGCGCATCGTCGGGCGGGGCGCCGACGCGCGCGACCGCCGACCAGCACGCCATCTCGAGGTCGACGCGGAGCCCGACGGCATCGGCCATCGCGAACCACTCAGACGGCGAGCGGTCGACGGGCGCCTTGGGGAAGCGGGCAAGCGCCTCGTAGCCGATGACCCTGCCGTCGACGAGCCGGACGACGGGCTGGAACACGGGGACCACGGCGCCCGGCACGAGCAGCGTGCGAATCTCCTCGACGGTCCCCAGCCCCGCGTCCAACACTGATGAACCATCGGCACCGGCGCCGATTGCTTGACCCGAGGGCTCAGCCCAGCGGATCGGCGAAAGGGTCGAGGTCGGCTGATTCGGGCGAATCTCC
Organism: Acidimicrobiales bacterium; assembly: GCA_035540955.1. Classification (GTDB taxonomy): domain Bacteria; phylum Actinomycetota; class Acidimicrobiia; order Acidimicrobiales; family CADCSY01; genus DATLFP01. Next base: position 736 of record DATLFP010000009.1, on the reverse strand, counting down.
GTCATCGGCGCCGGCGAACGCGGCGTAGCCCGACGCCTCGAGCTCGTCGGCGAGCTCCGAACCGCCGCTCGCGACGATGCGGCCGCGCACCAGGACGTGCACGCGGTCGGCCCGCAGCACCGTGAGGAGCCGGCGGTAGTGGGTGATGGCGAGCACGCCCAGCCCGATCTCGGTCGTGAGCTCCTCGACCCGGCGGCTCACGGCTCGCAGGGCGTCCACGTCGAGCCCCGAGTCGATCTCGTCGAGGATGGCGATCTTGGGTGCCAGGACGCCGAGCTGCAGGGTCTCGTTGCGCTTCTTCTCGCCGCCGGAGAGGTCGACGTTGAGCGGGCGGGCGAGGAACCGCTCGTCGAAGCCGATGCGCTCGGCCTCGACCCGCATCCGCTCCCGCACCTGGGGATCGGCGCGCCCCACGGCGACCAGCGCCTCGGTGAGCATCTCCTCGACGGCGACGCCCGGCACCTCGGTCGGGTACTGCATGGCGAGGAACAGGCCGGCGGCGGCCCGCTCCCATGCCGGCAGCGCCAGCAGGTCGCGCCCGTCGAGCAGCACCTCGCCGGCCAGCACCTCGTAGCCCGGTCGTCCCATGAGGACGTGGGAGAGGGTCGACTTCCCGGAGCCGTTGGGGCCCATGACGGCGTGCACCTCGCCGCTGCTCACGGTCAGGTCGATGCCCCGCAGGATCTCCGTACCGCCGGCCGCCGCCCGCAGCCCCCTGATCTCGAGCGTGCTCACG
>DATLFP010000008.1:0-2273 GCA_035540955.1 Acidimicrobiales bacterium | reverse complement strand
TGCGGCCGCGGCCCGGCCGTCGCCGGTCGGGGGCGCCAGCCGTCGCAGCTGCCGCTCGAGATCCCAGGTCCGGAGATCGATGGCGCGCGCGAACTGCCGGTAGTGGTCGACGCGGTCCGCGGCGCGCTCGATCGGGGTGACGGCACGGGAGAGCCTCGTCGCCTCGTCCTCGAGGGCGTCGATCCAGGTCTGGATGGACGCGCACGACGATGCCGCGATCGCGGTCATCGGGTCGACGCGCCGGCCCTCGCAGCCCATCAGGACCGGAGCCGTCAGGACGAGTGCGGTCGCGGCGAACAGTCGCCTCACGCGCGCTCACGTTACGTTGGCAGCCATGGGGACCGATGCCGACCTCACCGTGTGGTTCAACGCCAAGTGCTCGAAGTGCCGGACCACCCGGGGGATCCTGGCCGAGCGCGGTGTCGACGCCGACTACGTGCGCTACCTCGAGCAGGTGCCGACGCGCCAGGACCTGGAGCGAGTGCTGAGCCTGCTCGGCGCCACGAGCCCTCGCGCCATCGCTCGTACCGGTGAGACCCGCTGGAACGAGCTCGGCCTCGACGACGCATCCGACGACGACATCCTCGACGCCATGACCGCCAACCCGATCCTCATCGAGCGCCCGATCGTGATCCGCGGGGATCGCGCCGTCGTCGCCCGTCCTCCGGAGAGGGTCCTCGACCTGCTCGACTGATGTGGAACGGTCTTGTCAAGCGCGTCTGCTGACGTGTTGTGGGTCGACTTTGGGCGCGTCGAACCGGAAGGTTCGACGTCTGGTTGCAGCTTGAGCAGGCGCCGGGGTGGCGGCTGCTACGCGCGCCCCGTGCGGATGGGTGGGCCGCGGTCGAGGGCTTGGCCATGCGCCGGGCGGTGGCTGGTGGGCTGGCCGCCAGACTGATGTGCGCGGGTCGGGACCGCAGGAGAGCGTTGCGCAGCGAGTTGCCCCACACTGATCGCGGCCATGCCGGGGCCGGTGGTCATAGTCGAGACGGGGATCGGTGCTGCAGCGGCGGTCGCCCGGCGCATGGCGAAGTCCTCGCTCACGCCCAGCCCGGGAGGGAGCGAGATGGTCGAGGTCATGTCAGTCGGTGGTCATCTCCGCCCACAGGAAGCCTGCGAGCTCACGGGCGATGGCGGTGACGACGACTTTGCGGTTGGTCTTGCGGGCGTCGAGGCGGTGGAACTTGCCGCACAGGCGCAGCTGCGCGGCCCAGGCGCGGGCCACCACGGTCGGGTCGAGGCCGTCTTGGCGTTGGCGCATTGTCGCCCCGACGGAAGGCTTGGACTTGTAGGACCAGGCGGCCTCGACCAGCTGGGAACGGAGATGGGTGTTGCCGGCGTGGGTGATGCCGCCCCGGCTCGTGCGCTCGCCGCTGGAGAACTCCGAGGGCACCAACCCGGTGAAGCCCATGAACATCGGTGCCGTCGGGAACCGCCGCCAGTCGCACACCTCGGCGCAGAAGGCGAGGGCGCCCAGCGCGGTGACGCCCCGGTAGGCGCCGAGCCGGTGCACGCCGTCGGCGAACGGCGCCCGGTCACACCACGGGAGCAGGTCGGCCTCGATGGCGTCGACCGCGGCCTGTCGTGCCGTGAGCGTCGCCTGGTAGTGGGCCAGGGTCTCGTTGAGGGCGCGCTCCTCGAAGCGCTGCTGGCGGATCCAGGCCTCGTGCTTGAGCGTCCAGTTCGTGCCGTCGCGCCACACGCGCCCGTGGCGCAGCAAGAACTTCCCCAACCGGTGGCGGGCTCGGGTGCGGTCGATGACCATGTCACCCCGTGCTCGGCACAGGTCCCGCACCGCCTCCTCGGCGACCCCGGGCACCCGGACCTCGGACAGCTGGCCAGCCCGGAACAGCAGCGCCAGCCGACGGGCGTCGCGCTTGTCGGTCTTGACCCGATCGCCCTGCCGAGTGGGGATCAACGACGGCGCGATCACCTCGCAGCGCATGCCCGCGTTCCGCAACGTGCGGGCCAGCTCGTAGCCGGTCGGGCCGGCCTCGTAGCACGCCCACACCCGCCGCGGCTCATCGAACCGGGCGACCAGGCGACGCACCGACTCGTCGTCGGTGCTGATCTTGTCGACCACGGGCGAGGTCGCGCCTGGTTCGAGCAGCGCGGTGGAGATGGTGCTCTTGTGCACGTCCATTGCCAGCACTCGAGCGTCAGAGGGAACATGGATCAACACGGCCGGCTCCTTCCGTATGTGGCTCGGTCCGCCTCATCGTGGACAACCCACGCAAGATGCGGAACGGGCCGGCCGTTCCATACTCACTGAC
>DATLFP010000007.1:0-4056 GCA_035540955.1 Acidimicrobiales bacterium | reverse complement strand
GGCGGAACGTGGATCGTCGGAGTTGTCAGAGATGACGGTCCGACACCAACCTGGAGGTCACGATGACCGCGTTCACGATCCGTCCCGTCCGTCTGCTTGCGTCACTGGCGGTTGCCGGCGTGCTCCTTGCCAGCGCCCACGTCTCACAAGCATCGACCGGTTCGGCGCCCGCCAGCTGCCACGGTCTGTCGCCCGCATCGGCCGTGGGCTGTCCGGCGAGCGTGTTCGGCCCTTGACCCGTACTGACTCATGTCGGGCGTTCCTCGACTCGCTCTCACGCGTGCGTCCGGCGCCAGGCGAGCGTGTAGCGGAACTGGATCTCGCGGCGGTAGCGCACGCCGGGCAGGACGCCTTCGGCGATGCGCCGCGCCTCGGCGTAGGTCACCGGCGGCGGCCACACGATCGGCGCCGTGGTGTGCCATTGGCGGTGGAGCCGGACGGCCACGGAGCCGGCCGCGTCGTAGAGGAGATCGCGCGGGTACGTGCTCTTCGCCAGGCCGACGACGAGCAGCACGCCGCCGGGCGCGACGAGCGACGCCATGGCCCGCAGCCCTTCGGCCATGTCGACGTGGTGCAGCATCGCCACCGACGTCACGACATCCGCCTGCGGCAGCGCGACGTGCAGCGCATCCGCCTGGACGTAGGTGACCCCGTCGCCACCGATGCGGCGGGCCTCGTCGATCGACGGTCCATCGGGATCGACGCCCACGACCGATGCCACGCCGTGGGCGTGGAGGATGCGCGCCGTCTCGCCCTCCCCACATCCGATGTCGATTCCCGTCATGACCGACCCCAAGGGCAGCTCTCGTGCCAACAGGGCTCGGAAGACGTCGAGGTTCGCGTTTCGCCTCGGCTGCGGCGGCACTCGACGGCGTCTACGGACGGACTTCGGGCTCAATGCTCGAGGACGTCAGATGGTCGAGGATGGCGATGGCCGACTCCGTGGGCTGGCGGTACGTGACATCGAGGTCGAGCGCGGCGGGGTGACCGCTGATGTCGACGAGGTCGTGCGTGGACGCGAAGGCGCGGAGCCCAACCGGATCCATCCACTTCAGCCGCGTCCGACGCTCGGGGCTCACGACTCGGTTGGAGAGCTCGTCGATGTCGCACAGCAACCGGACTGGCACGTAGACGCTCGCCCGAGCGTGCGCCAGATCGGCGAGGCGTCGGACGATCTTCTCGTCCTCGGCGTCACCGGCGACGAGCACGTTGGTGAACACGTACGACCAATCGGGCGGCCCCAGCTCTTCGATCGCCGTCAGGGCGGCCCTCCGCACATCGGCGATGATCTCCCACACCCTGGATGGCAGGGCGCGGATGCCGTCGACGTCGAGGAGCCCGAAGATCGTGTTGTTGATGTGATGGTTGTCGACGACGACCATCCGATGGCCACGGGCGGCGGCCTCTTCGGCGAGTGCCTGCGCGATCGTGTACTTGCCGGCCGCCGGATGGCCGATCAGGTAGACGAGCGCCGGTCTCACCCCTCGGACGTTAGGGCCACGACGTTGCCCGAGACGTCCGAGCTCCATCAACCGATCGGAGCCGTCCTTCCCGCCGCCACTGCGGCATCATCCTCCGGTGGCGCCGCGGATCGGCTTCTTGCACACGGCGGCAGTTCACGTCGACACGTTCACTCGTCTTCTTGCCGAGGCTGAACCCCGCGCCATCGGCGTGCACGTGCTCGACGAGTCGCTCCTCGCCGATGCACGGCGGCTCGGGACGACCGACCCCGCCCTCCTGAGTCGGATCGAGATCCGACTTCGACAGGCAGCAGCGGAGTCTGACGCCGTGCTCTGCACCTGTTCCACGCTCGGCGCAGTGGCTGAGGCGATGTCCTCGAGGCTCGGTCTGCCCGTCGTGAGGGTCGATCGGCCGATGGCGGCCGCCGCCGTGCAGGCGGGCAGGCGCATCGGCATCGTCGCCGCGGTGGAGAGCACGGTGGCGCCGACGAGGCAGCTGCTGGAGGAAGAGGCCGAGCACCGGCGAGCCAAGGTCACCCTGATCGACCTACCGTGTCCCGAGGCGTGGGAGGCCTTCGAGGCGGGCGACATCGATCGCTACCTGACCCAGGTCGCGGAACACGTCGACCGTGCCGCTCCGACGGTCGACGTCGTCGTGCTGGCGCAGGCATCCATGGCCGGCGCGGTGGATCGTTGTTCGACACGGACGCCCGTCCTCACGAGTCCCCGGGCAGGCGTGGCGGCCGTCCTCGCGGCGAGCACGATGACGGGCGGAGTGGTCGTGGAGCATGCCTCCATGGACGATGCGGTCGGTCACGACGAGCAGCTCCTCGACCGGCTGCGAGAGATCACGGCGATGTTCGATGGATGCGAAGAGAGCGTCCTCCAGGGCCGACCGCTGTTCCATGTCAGCCGCCGTCGGTTCGCCATCTTCAACGGCGAGTCATCGCCCCCGCGGCCGCGGTGGGCCGCCGCTGGGCGCTCGATCCACTTCCTCAGCGATCCCTCCGAACGTGATGCCCTCCTACAGGACCCGCGCTTTGTGCCGTCACCCCACCATGGCGACCGGGGCTGGCTCGCGATCCGGCTCGACTCGATGACGACGGACTGGGCTGAGATCGCCGAACTCCTCGAGGCGGCGCACCAGCAGGTCGCTCGCCGTCGCTGACGCGCTGGCGACTCGCCGTTGGGTCGTGTTCCTCGGGCGGTGATCGTCGGGGTCTGGGACACGCGTTCGCGCGCTACGCAGTCCGGCTGACTCGGACGAACCGTCTAGGTTCCCGCCGTGCTCGGCATCCTCGCGGCGGGGGGCTTGGCGTTCGTGGTGGGCGTCGTCGGGATGTCGTGGCTCATCGAGGTGTTGCGCGCCCGTGGTGTCGTGCAGCCGATCCACGACGCGCTGACCCACCACGCGTCGAAGTCGGGCACCCCGACCATGGGCGGCATCGCGTTGAGCATCCTCGCGCCAGCGGCGTACGTCGTCGGCAGCGTCATCGCTGGCGCCCGCCCATCGGGGCAAGGGCTCACGCTGCTCGCGGCGGTGGCTGCGGGTGGCGTCGTCGGGGCGGTCGACGACTTCCTGAAGGTCACCCGCGGTCGCAACACGCTCGGTCTGCGCGAACGGCAGAAGACGGTGTTGTTGCTCCTGGTGGGAACGCTCGTCGTTGCGACGTCGGGCTCGTCCGCCTGTCACGCGCCCTCGGCCGCGCGCTGCGGCCCGTTGCCGGACATCGGCCTGTGGCCATGGGCGATCTGGGTGGTCGCCTTGATCTGGCTGACCGCCAACTCGGTGAACTTCACCGACGGACTCGACGGACTCCTCGCCGGGTGTTCGGTGCCGCCCCTCGTGCTGCTGGCCGCCATCGCGTACTGGCAGCATCGACACCCGACGATCTACGGCACCGACCACGCGCTCCAGATAGCGATCGTCCTGGCGGCCCTTGCCGGGGGCTGTCTGGCCCTCTTGTGGTGGAACGCGGCGCCGGCGAAGGTGTTCATCGGTGACACGGGCTCGCTGGCCATCGGTGTCGCCATCGCCGTGGCGTCGATCCGCCTCAACGTCGAGCTGCTCATCCCCGTGTTCGGCGCCGTCTACGTAGCCGAGGGTCTCTCGAGCCTGGCTCAGCGCACCTGGTTCAAGGCGACGCGCCGCTGGCGCCGGGATCGCCAGCCGCAACGGCTCCTCCGCATGGCCCCGATCCACAACCACTTCGAGATGGTCGACTGGCCCGAGACGCACATCGTGATCCGCTTCTGGATCCTCAGCGCCACGGCGTCAGGGCTCGCCGGGGCGATCTTCTATGCCGACGCAGTACGCCTGGTCTGAACGCCCCCGGGTGTTTCTGTCGGGAGCGAGCGGGAAACCATCGGATGGTCGATGGGAGGTGAGCACATGCCCCGGAGAAGGCCAGGACCGTCGGTCAAGGACCCCGAGCAGTACGAGGCGCTGCGCGACGACGGGATGAGCAAGGAGAAGGCGGCCCGCATCGCCAACGCTTCGGCCAACGAGGGCCGCCTTCTCCTTGCTCATCCCGTCGTCGCGCAGCGCCTCGTACTGCTCGGGGTCCTTGACCGACGGTCCTGGCCTTCTCTGGGG
>DATLFP010000006.1:0-4332 GCA_035540955.1 Acidimicrobiales bacterium | reverse complement strand
GGCCTCCTGAACCCCGCGCCTCAGCTCCTCTCGAGCGAAGGACGCAGGTCGCTCAGACGGCGGCGGGGCCCGCGGCTCGGGATGGGCGGGGGGCGAGGATGGCGGGGCTCACCGCCACCAGCACGGCCAGGCCGAAGAGAGCGAGGGCGGCCCGGTCGACGGCGGCGGCCACGTCGGCGGCGGCGTGGAGCCGGTCGAGGTGGGCAGGGCCGAGGACGGTCGCCCAGTCGTGGGTGCCGCCGATCAGGGGCAGCGCCTCGTACGGCGCGTCAGCGATGTAGCGGGCCACGTCGGCGGCGGCCGTCGCCGCCCAGGCCAAGCACACGGCGGCGCCGCGGTGGTCCCGCCGCCCGACGGCGAAGTAGAGGCTCAGCCCGAGGGGCACGCCCACCTGGAAGGCGGAGCCGGCGGCGGCGGTGAGCACCTCGGGCCACGGGAGCACGGCGTCGATCACGTAGCAGACGAGGTGACCGAGCTCGTGGAAGCCGAGGTCGGCGCCGGCGAGGATCGGGACCCGCTGGCCCCGCAGCCCGAGCCAGCCCAGGACCAGGCACGCCCCGAGCGCGGCCAGGTCCCGGCGCCATGACGGCCACACACCGCGGTCATCGGCACCGGATCTCCCCGTCTTGACCTCGTTCTGGGACCGATCGGGTACGTCGCACCGGCCCGATCGGTCCCAGAACGGTGGGGTGGGGGCTACTCGGGGTCGTCGAGGTCGGGCAGGACGAGGTCCCAGCGGTCGTTGCAGTCCTCGCACCGGTAGGTGACGAGGTCGCCCGGGTGCCAGCCGAGGTCGTCGGGCCGGGTCAGCAGGTGGCAGCGGCCGCCGCAGTCGATGCAGTCGATGACCGCCTCGGGCTCGAGCGCCGGGCCGCTCACCGCCGGGCTCGGAACCGGTCGACGCCGTCCTGGAAGCCGGGGGTGAAGACCACCTCGCGGCCCCGCCGGTCCTCGAGGGCCAGGCCGTCGTGCAGCTCGGTCCCCAGCCCCTCGTAGACGCAGGCCCGATCCGAGACCACGCACGTCCACGGGAAGGCGGCGATCTCGGCGCCGAGGGCGACGGCGGCGGCGAGGGCCTCCCCGTCGTCGACCACGCGGTTCACGAGCCCCATGGCCAGCGCCTCCTCGGCGCCCACCTCCCGGCCGGTGAGGATCAGGTCGAGGGCCCGGCCGAGCCCCACGATCCGGGGCAGGCGCTGGGTGCCGCCGTCCATCAGCGGCACCCCCCACCGCCGCTCGAGGCAGCCGAGCCGGGCCGACCGGCCCGCCACCCGCAGATCGCACCACGCCGCCAGCTCGAGCCCGCCGGCCACCGCCCACCCCTCGATGGCGGCGATGACCGGCTTGGACAGCTGCAGCCGGGTCGGCCCGAGCGGCCCGCTCGGGCGCAGCCGGGGCAGGTCGGTGAGATCGGCGCCGGCGCAGAACGCCTGACCGTCGCCGGTGAGCACGGCGACCTTCTCGTCCTCGGCGGCCTCGAAGGCGAGGAAGGCGTCGTGGAGGAGCCCGGCGGTGTCGGAGTTCACGGCGTTGCGCTTCGCGGAACGGTCGATGCGCACGATCCGCACCGCCCCGTCGACCTCGGTGGTGACCATGCGCGGCACGTTACGGTCAGCAGGGTGCGCGTCGTCGCGGGGGAGGCGAAGGGCCGGAAGCTGGTGACCCCGCCCGGCACCGACACCCGCCCCACCTCCGACCGGGTGCGGGAGGCGATCTTCAACGCCCTCGGCAGCCTCGACGCCGTCGCCGGGGCCCGGGTGCTCGACCTGTTCGCCGGCTCCGGCGCCCTCGGCATCGAGGCGCTCTCGCGGGGCGCGGCGCGCGCCACCTTCGTCGACCTCGACGCCGCCGCCATCGCCGCCGTCCGGGCCAACCTCGAGGCGACCGGCCTCGGCGGCGACCGGGCCGAGGTGATCCGGGCCGACGCCCACCGGTACGACGACGGTCCCTTCGACCTCGCCCTGCTCGATCCGCCCTACGCGACGACCGACGAGCAGTGGGCCCACCTGCTCGGCCACCTCGACGCGGTGGTGGTCGTGGTGGAGTCCGACCGGGAGGTCCCCCTCGGCGACCGCTGGGGGTTGCTGAGGTCGAAGCGTTACGGCACTACCGTGGTGCTCATCGCCCGTCGAACGAAGCAGGATCGGAAAGGCGTGACGTGACGAAGGTCCTCTATCCCGGCTCGTTCGACCCGTTCCACAACGGGCACCGCGAGCTCGTCGAGACCGCCTCGTACCTCTTCGACGAGGTGGTCGTCGCCGCCATCCGCAACCCGGGCAAGGACGCGCTGTTCACCCTCGAGGAGCGCGAGGAGATCATCAGCGAGGCGGTCGCCCACCTCGACAACGTCACGGTGATGCACTTCGCCAAGCTCGTCGTCGACGTGGCCACCGACGTGGGCGCCAACTTCATCGTGAAGGGCCTGCGGGGCACGACCGACTTCGACTCGGAGATGACCCAGGCCCAGGTGAACCTCAACGTCTCGGGCGTGCACACCCTGTTCATCCCGTCGGCGTCGGCCAACTCCTTCATCGCCTCGAAGTACGTGCGGGAGATCGCCCGCTTCGGCGGCGACGTGTCGGCCATGGTGCCCGAGGGCGTCGTGAAGCGCCTGAAGGACAAGTACACGTGAGCGACGAGACGTGACCGACGCGCCACACCCGGCCGACGCGGTGGGCGGCGACGTCGAGGCCGCCCTCACCCAGCTGCTCGACGTGATCGGCAACGCCCGACCGATGCCGCTGTCGTCGTCGGTGATGATCAACCGCGACGAGGTGCTCGAGCTCGTCGAGATCGCGCTGTCGCGGCTGCCCGAGGAGCTCCGGGCGGCGCGGTGGCTGCTGCGCGAGCGCGAGGAGTTCCTCGCCAAGGTCCAGCGGGAGGGCGACGACATCCTCGACGCTGCCCGCGGCCGCGCCGAGCGCATGGTGCAGCGCACCGAGGTCGTGCGCGCCGCCCAGCACACCGCTCGCCGGCTCGTCGAGGAGGCCGAGGCCGAGGCCCGCCGCCTGCGCCACACCACCGAGGACTGGTGCGACCAGCGCCTGGCGAAGTTCGAGATCATCCTGGACCGCACGATGAAGACGGTGCAGGCCGGTCGGGCCCGGCTGCACGAGCCCGACCTCGGCGTCGAGCCGCAGGCCGAGCCCCACCTCGACGACCGGGTCCAGGAGCTCTACGACGACGAGGCCTGAGGGGGCGGCCGTGACCGACCGCCATCGCGACCTGCAGCTCACCGTCGCCGATCTGCTCCGGCACCCGGGCGCGAACCGGTCGGTGACGCGCGAGGCGGTGCTCGACGGCCTGGCGGTGACCGGCAGCCGGGTCCCCGACGGCGCGCCGGTCCGCCTCGAGCTCGAGCTGCAGGCGGTGAACGACGGCATCGTCGCCACCGGCACCGTGCGGGCCCCGTGGCGCGGCGAGTGCCGGCGGTGCCTCAAGGAGGCGGCGGGCGAGGTGGCGGGCACCGTGCAGGAGATCTTCGAGCGCGACCCGGTCGAGGGCGAGACCCGCCGGCTGCGGGACGCGACGATCGACCTCACCGAGGTCGCCCGTGACGCGGTGCTGCTGGAGCTGCCGATCGCCCCGCTGTGCCGCGACGACTGCGCCGGCCTGTGCCCCACGTGCGGAGCCGACCGGAACGAGGCCGACTGCGGGTGCGAGCCCGACACCGTGGATCCCCGGTGGGCCGCGTTGGAGCAGATCACCTTCGACGAGTAGCCTCGACCGGTCCACTCAGCATCAGGAGCTCCCGGCGATGGCCGTCCCCAAGAAGAAGACCAGCAAGGCGAAGAGCCGCAGCCGCCGGGCCTCGAACTGGAAGCTGGCCGCCCCCGCCCGCAGCATCTGCCCCCGCTGCTCGGCGGCCAAGGTGCCCCACGTGGTGTGCGGCACCTGCGGGTGGTACCACGACCGGCAGGCCATCGAGGTCGACTGACCGACCGCGATCCCCGCGAGGTGGCCACCATCCTTCCCGTCGCCGTTGACGCGGTCGGCGGCGACAAGGCTCCCGGCGAGATCGTCGACGGCGCCCGCCAGGCGGCCGACACCCTGGGCGTCGAGGTGCTCCTCGTCGGCCCGCCCGACCGGGTCGGCGACACCCGCGGCCTCGAGCTGCTGGCCTGCACCGAGGTCATCGAGATGCACGACGACCCCGGCTCGTCGGTGCGCCGGAAGAAGGACTCCTCGCTCGTGCGGGCCGCCGAGGCCGTGCGCGACGGCCGGGCCAGCGCCATGGTGAGCGCCGGCAACACCGGGGCCACGATGGCCAGCGCCCTCCTGCGCATGGGTCGCATCAAGGGCGTGGCCCGCCCCGCCATCGCCACCCCCTGT
>DATLFP010000005.1:0-15478 GCA_035540955.1 Acidimicrobiales bacterium | reverse complement strand
AGGCGACGACGACCACGACCACCGATGACCGCCCAGCCCTGCTCGTGCCGTCGGCGTCGGGGCCTCGGTGGTGGAGGTCGTCGACGGCACGAGCAGGGCTGGGCGGTCATCGGTGGTCGTGGTCGTCGTCGCCTCGGTGGTGGTCGTCGAGGAGGGTGCCTGGGTCGTGGTGGTGGTCCCGAGGAGGAGCCCGCCGTCCTGGGCGTGGGCGGTCCACGAGCCACCGACGACCGCGATCCCCGCGGCGCCAGCCAGCAGCACACCCAGTGCCCGCCGTCGTGTCGACCCCTGAACCATGTCGAAGGGCCTTCGTCACCACGGCGCCGGTCTCCTGCCCCGGCGTCCGCACCGTGCGGCCGGCACGCCGAAGCGTGATGGCCGTTGGTCCGCTTCGTCCCGCTATCGGCCGGTCAGGCGGGCGATGCGCTCCTCGGTCGGCGGGTGGGTGCGGAACAGGTTGGCGAACTGGACCTTGCGGCCGGTGAGCGGGTTGACGATGAACGCCTGCGCGTGCGCGGGGTCGATGTCCATCGGCACCCGGGTGGCCGCCGCTTCGATCTTGGCGAGCGCGCTGGCGAGCGGGGCGCCGTCGCCGATCAGGGCCTTGCCGGTGGCGTCGGCCTCGAACTCCCGCGTGCGGCTGAGGGCCGCCTGGAGGATCCCGGCGGCCAGCGGGGCGAGGATGGCCATGGCGAGCATGGCGAAGACGTTGCCGCCGTCGCGATCGTTGCCGCGGCCGCCGAAGATGGCGGCGAAGCGGGCCATGGTGGCGATCACCGTGATGCCCATGGCCACGGCGGCGGCCACCGAGCTGATCAGGATGTCGCGGTTCTTCACGTGGCCGAGCTCGTGAGCGAGCACCCCGCGCAGCTCCTCCCAGGTGAGCACCCGGAGGATGCCCTGGGTGACGGCCACGGCCGCGTGCTCCGGGTTGCGGCCGGTGGCGAAGGCGTTGGGCTGCATCTCGGGGGAGATGTAGAGCCGCGGCATGGGGATGCCCGACTTGGCGGCCAGCTCGCGGACGATCGCGAAGTACTCGGGCATCTCCGCTTCGTCGGCCGGCACCGCCTTGGCGGCGCGGATGGCGAGCTTGTCGCTGTTCCAGTAGGAGAAGCCCACGAAGGCGAGGCCGAGCGCGAGGCCGATGAACATGCCCGTGCGCCCGCCGAACAGGCCGCCGAGGACGATCATGATCCCGCCGATGCCGGCGAGCAGCACCGCGGTCTTCGCGTAGTTCTTCATGGTGCGATCAACGCTACCTGTGGGCCGCGCGTTCCTGGCCGGCCAGCGTTCTGGGACCGCGCGGGCCGATCTGTCGTACCCGACCGGTCCCAGAACGGGGTTGGGGGTCCGGGTCTCAGGCCTCGTAGTAGCCGGAGTGGATGTAGATGCAGGGGACGCCCTCGTCGTGGAACATGTCGACGTTGCGGCGGTCGTCGTCGAAGGCGAGCAGCAGCTCGAAGCCATGGGCTCGCAGCTCACGCACGGCGTGGCGCTTGGCCACCGGGGACGGCGAGAACTCCCGCTCCGGGCGCATGATCAGCAGGTCCCAGGCCACGTCGTGACGGTTCAGCCACTCGACGGTGAGGTCCCGGATCGTGATCGGCCGCGCCGTGAGCAGGACCCGGCGCAGCGACGGCGCCAGCAGCATGGTGAGGCGGGCCACCTCGTCGATCAGGGCGTCGTCGCCGGCGCGGGAGAAGAACGTCTTCCAGTCCTTGCGTCCCCCGCCGGTGGGCTGCAGCAGGTGCTGGCGGTGGTCGGCGTTGGCGAGCACGCCGTCGATGTCGAACACGACGGCGCCGCCGGACTCGACGACCCCGTCGCGCCAGCACCAGTGCTCGGGATCGGGCGCGGCTCAGTCCTCCTGCGGAGAGGCGGTGGCCCGCTTGCGGATCTCCTCGACGACGTTCGGATCGGCGAGCGTCGTGGTGTCGCCGAGGTCGCGGCCCTCGGCCACGTCCTTCAGCAGGCGCCGCATGATCTTGCCCGAACGGGTCTTGGGCAGCTCGTCGGTGAAGATGATCGTCTTGGGCCGGGCGATGGGCCCGATGTTCGCGGCGACGTGCTTGCGGAGCTCCTCACCGTGCTCGGGTGACGGCTCGTTGCCGGCCTTCAGGGTGACGAAGGCGATGATGGCCTGGCCGGTGGTGTCGTCCCGCGCGCCGACGACGGCCGACTCCGCCACCGTGGGGTGGGCGACGAGCGAGGACTCCACCTCGGTGGTCGAGATGCGGTGGCCGGAGACGTTCATCACGTCGTCGACCCGGCCGAGCAGCCACAGGTAGCCGTCGTCGTCGATCTTGGCGCCGTCGCCGGCGAAGTACCGGCCCTCGAAGCGCGACCAGTAGGTGTCCTTGTAGCGCTGCGGGTCGCCGTAGATGCCTCGCAGCATCGAGGGCCACGGGCGGGCGAGGGTGAGGTAGCCGCCGCCCCGCTCGTGCACTGCGCCCTGCTCGTCGACGAGCTCGGCCTTGATGCCGGGGAGGGGGAAGGTGGCCGATCCCGGCTTCGTCGTCGTCTCCCCCGGCAGCGGGCTGATCATGATGGCGCCGGTCTCGGTCTGCCACCAGGTGTCGACCACGGGGCACCGGTCGCCGCCGATGTGCTCCCGGTACCACATCCACGCCTCGGGGTTGATTGGCTCCCCCACCGAGCCCAGGAGCCGCAGCGACGACAGGTCGTGCTTGGCCGGCTCCTGGTTCCCCCACTTCATGAACGTGCGGATGGCGGTGGGCGCGCAGTAGAGGATGGTGACCTTGTAGCGCTCGACGATGTCCCACCACCGGTCCTTGCCCGGCGTGTCGGGCGTGCCCTCGTACATCACCGACGTGGCGCCGTTCGCCAGCGGGCCGTAGACGATGTAGCTGTGGCCGGTGACCCAGCCGATGTCGGCGGCGCACCAGTAGACGTCGGTGTCGGCGTGGAGGTCGAACACGTACCGGTGCGTGAACGCGACCTGCGTGAGGTAGCCGCCGGTCGTGTGCATGATGCCCTTGGGCTTGGCCGTGGTGCCCGAGGTGTACAGCAGGTAGAGCAGGTCCTCGCTGTCCATCGGCTCCGGCGGGCACGACGGCTCCGCCGACGCCATCAGCTCGTGGTACCAGTGGTCGCGGCCGGGCTCCATGTGCACGTCCTCGCCGGTGCGGCGCACGACCACGACGTGCTCGATCGATGGCGTCGCCGCGACCGCGATGTCGGCGTTCGCCTTGAGGTTGGCCGGCGCCCCCCGGCGGTACCCGCCGTCGGCGGTGATGAGCACCTTGGCCTCGGCGTCGTTGATGCGGTCGACGAGCGAGTCGGGCGAGAAGCCGCCGAAGACCACGCTGTGGGGGGCACCGATCCGGGCGCAGGCGAGCAGGGCAACCGGCAGCTCGGGGATCATCGGCATGTAGACGTTGACCCGGTCGCCCTTCTGCACGCCGAGCGACTTGAGGACGTTGGCGAACCGCTCGACCTCGCCGAGCAGCTCGGCGTAGGTGATGGTGCGGGTGTCTCCCGGCTCCCCCTCCCAGTGGAAGGCGACCTTGTCCCCCCGTCCGGCCCGCACGTGGCGGTCGAGGCAGTTCTCGCTGACGTTGAGCTTGCCGCCGACGAACCACTTGGCGAAGGGCAGGTCCCACTCGAGGATCGTGGTGAAGTCCTGCTGCCAGTCGAGGAGCTCGCGCGCCTGTCGGGCCCAGAACGCCTCGAAGTCGACCTCGGCCTCCTCGTGCATCGCGCGGTCGGTGACGAGGGCGCCGGAGGTGAACCAGTCGGGCGGGGGGAAGGTGCGGTCTTCGAGCCCGAAGACCTCGATCGCCTGGTGGTCGCTCATGGTCCGGACCGTACATTCCGCGGCGCGGCCCGCGTCCCGCCGGGACCCGGCACCGTCAGAGGACCCACTCGAGGACCCGGAACGCGCCGAGACCGGTCAGGTCGGTGATGGCGGCGGCTTCCCCGGCGCGGCTGCGGGCCTTGAGGGCCTCGAGGTCGCCGATGTGGGCGCGGGCCTCCCACTCGGCCCGGGCGGCGGCGGCCAGATCGGCAACGCCGTGGGCGGCGAGGAAGTCGGCCTGGCTCCGGTTCGACGACGGTGTCGGCAGCTGGTCGACGGCCACCTCGCAGGTGATGTCCTGCTCGCCGGGGCGGTCGAGCGGTCCGCCGCCCCGCTGGTGGCCGCGGTAGGTGCGGACCCAGTCGGTCCACGGGCGCGCCGCGAGCGACGGTGACGTGTCGGCGTAGTCGACCAGCACGATCCGGCCTCGCAGCAGCGACTCGCGGGCGCGACCGACCCACGCCGCGGCACCCCGCTGGAGCGGGAGGCGGGCGCCGAGGGCGGCCGCCGGCGCGAGATGGTCGGCTTCGAGCACGACGTCGGGCGCCGCTTCGACCAGCAGCTCACCGAGGAGGCCGTCGGTCAGCACCACGAAGACCTCGGACCAGGTGTCGGCCGTCCGTTCGAGCAGCCGGAACGGCAGGTTGTCGAGCAGCTCGTTGGCGAGGACCATGCCCGTCACCGGCACCAGCGGCAGGTCGTCGAGCACGGCCACGACCGGACCGGTGCCGGGAACGACCCGCTCCTCGTCGAGGTCGCCCCCGACCACCGCGCCGAAGACGTTCTCGGCCGGCTCGGTCGGGAGCAGGTCGGCCGCCGCCGCCCGGAGCACCGCCGACCGCTCGACGCACACGTAGCGCAGCGCCGGCGCGCACGCCGGGTCGCTGTCGAGCACCGCCTTGGCGAGGACCCCCCGGCCGGCGCCGCCCTCGATCACCACGAACGGATCGGGACGGCCCAACCGCTCCCACTCGGCGTCGATGGCCCGGGCCAGCACCGCGCCGAACAGGGAGCCGACCTCGGGGCTGGTGAGGAAGTCGGCCCGGCGACCGGCACCCGCCCCTCGCGAGAAGAACCCGGCGTCGCCGTAGAGCGCGAGGTCCACGAACGCGTCGAAGCGGATCGGCCCCTCCCGCTCGATCCGCTGGGTGACGGCCTCGAGCGCGCTCACGTCACGAACCTTGTCGCGCTCGCCCGGTCAGGCACGGCGAGCGCGACAAAGGTCGTGGAGGGTCACCCGCCGATGGCGTAGGTGGCGAGGTCGCCGAAGCGGGCGGCGATCTGGGGAAGGACGCCGACGGCGACGGTGGCGAGGGCCGTCAGCCCGAGAGCGGCGGCCAGCGACGCCGGCACCTTCACCGGCGTGCGGTCGCCGTCGGGGATCTCCGACATCCACGCCTCCCGCGCCACCGACGCGTAGTAGAAGAGGCCGATCACCGAGTTCACGGCGGCGACGACGCCGAGCACCACGGCTGCCGGTGTCAGCGAGTCGAAGATCGCCTTGAACATCACGAACTTGGCGTACCAGCCGCCCAGCGGTGGGATCCCCGCCAGTGCGAAGAAGAACACCGTGAGCAGGACCGTGAGGCCGGGGGCGTACTGGAACAGCCCGCCGAAGCTCGACAGCTCCGCCGACCGCGTCCGCCGAGCCACCGCCATCACGACCCCGAACGCACCGAGGTTCATGGCGGTGTAGATGATCATGTAGGTCACGACCGCTTCGAGCGCGCTCTCGGGGACGCTGCCTGCCACCGCCAACGGCGCCAACATGAACCCGGCCTGGGCGACCGACGAGTACGCGAGCATGCGCACGACGTTGGTCTGGCGCAGCGCGATCAGGTTCCCGACGGTCATCGTGAGCACCGCCAGGGTCCAGAACATCGGCTCCCACACGTCGGCCCGGTCGTAGAACCCGAGGTAGACGAGGTTGAGGAGGGCCACGAAGCCGGCCGCCTTCGACGCCACCGACAGGAACGCGGTGATGGGCGTCGGCGCTCCCTCGTACGTGTCCGGCGCCCAGGTGTGGAACGGCACCGCCGAGACCTTGAACGCGAACCCGGCGATCACGAACACGATGGCGACGGTGACCATCGCCACCGACGCCTCACCAGCGCGGACGGCGGCGCCGATCTCCGAGAGCAGCGTGCTGCCGCTGAGCCCGAACAGCAGCGACATGCCGTAGAGCATCACCGCCGAGGCGAACACGCCGAGCAGGTAGTACTTGAGCGACGCCTCGTTGCCCCGCAGGTCGCGCTTGCGCCACCCGGCGAGCAGGTATGCGGGGATCGACAGCAGCTCGAGGGCGATGAAGATGGTGATGAGGTCGCGGGCGCTCGCCATGAGCGTCATGCCCGACAGCGATGCGAGGAGCAGGAAGTAGTACTCACCCTCGCTGAAGTCGCCCTCGGCGATGTAGTCCGTCGACAGCAGCACCACGATGTAGCCGGCCCCGAGGAACAGCGCCTTCATGACGAGCGAGAAGTCGTCGACGACGTAGGCGCCCCCGAACATCGACCGGTCGGCGCCGTCGAGCGCCAGCGTGATGATCGGCACCATCGAGCCGAGGAGCCCGATGCCGGCCAGGGTCGAGGTCGCCCAGCGAGCCCGCTGCTCGAAGATCAGGTCGACCGTGAGCAGCAAGAGGAGCGAGCCGACGAGGACGATCTCCGGCGCGAACGCGTGGTAGTCGATCTCGGGCGCGACGAACATGGTCAGCCCTCCAGCCCGGGCGCGCAGCCGGCAGGGCCGGACGACAGTCCGGCAGTCGAGCGGAGCCTGCAGAGCGAGACCATCGGTACGCCTACCCGCCGAACACCGCGACGGTCGCCTTGACCGACTCGTCCATGATCCCGAACAGCAGGTTGGGCAGGATGCCGAGCACGACGATGAGGATCAGCATCGGCGTCCACGCCACGTACTCCGGCCAGCGCATGTCGGGGATGTCGTGGTCCTTCCACTCGTCCTTGACCGTGCCGAAGGCCACCCGCTGGAGCATCCAGAGCAGGTAGCCCGCGGCCAGGACGGTGCCCACGGCGGCCACGACCATGTAGGTCCGGAACGTCTCGACCGGCAGGCCGTCCGCCGGGCTGTAGGCGGAGAGGATGGCCGGGAACTCGCCCCAGAACCCGGCCAGGCCCGGGAGCCCGAGGGAGGCCATGGCGCAGAAGCCGAGGACCCAACCCATGCGCGGCGCCTGAAGGAGCAGGCCGCCGAACCGCGCCATGTCGAGGGTGTGGAAGCGGTCCTTCACCGACCCGGCGATGAAGAAGAGCATGCCGGTGATCAGGCCGTGGGCGACCATGCCGAAGATGGCGGCGTTGATGCCGAAGTCGGTGAGGGTGGCGATGCCGAGCATCACGAAGCCCATGTGCGCGACCGACGAGAACGCGATGAGCCGCTTCATGTCCGTCTGGGCCAGGCACCCGAGGGCGCCGTAGATGATGCCGATCACCGCCAAGAGGCCGATCCAGGGCGCCCAGTCCTTCGCCGCCTCCGGGAGGATCGGGATGGCGATCCGCACGAACCCGTAGGTGCCCAGCTTCAGGAGGATGGCGGCCAGGATCACCGACCCCTGGGTCGGCGCCTGGGTGTGGGCGTCGGGCAGCCAGGTGTGGAACGGGAACATGGGGACCTTGATGGCGAAGCCCATGAACAGGCCGGCGAAGATCCACAGCGCGGTGGTCTCGTCGATGTTCGCCTGGGCCACCTGGATCAGCTCGGGGATCGAGAAGCTCTGGCCGCCCTTGAAGTAGAGGGCGAGGAAGCTGAGGATCATCAGCGCCGAACCGAACAGGGTGAAGAGGAAGAACTTGATCGCCGCGTACAGGCGCTGCTCGCCACCCCAGACGCCGATCATGAAGTACATCGGCAGCAGCACGACCTCGAAGAAGACGAAGAACAGGATCAGGTCCTGGGCGACGAAGGTGCCGTTCATGCCCGTCTCGAGGATCAGGATCAGGATCAGGAACGCCTTGGGGTTGTGTGGTTCCGGGAAGTGGTTCCAGGAGTAGATGATCGTGAGGACCACGATGAACATCGACAGGACGAGCAGCGGCAGGGAGATGCCGTCGATGCCGATCTCGTACCGGGCGTTGATGACGTCGATCCACCCGTGGTTCACCGTGAACTGCAGGCCCGACTCGCCGTAGTCGAAGTCGACCAGCAGGTACACGCCGACGGCCATCGTGGCCAGCGACGTGACCAGCGCGATCAGCTTGTGCAGCTGCTCCTCGGCGCGCGGCACCACCATCATCACCGCCGCACCGACGAGGGGGAGGAAGACCCCCAAGCTCAGCGCCCAGTCTTTGAAGCCGTCCATGTCGCTCCCTGTCAGACGAAGATCACGAGGGCGAGGGCCAGGAGGGCCACCGCGCCGAAGAGGATCGAGCCGTACCACTGCACCCGCCCGGTCTGGATGACCTGGCGCAAGCTGCCACCGGTCTCGGAGGCCCCGAGACCGAGTCCGTTCACGGTGCCGTCGATCGCACCTTGGTCGATCCACTTGTAGACCCACTCGCCGGAGCGCCTGGAGGCGATCCCGGCGGCGTTCACCACGCCGTCGATGACGTTCTGGTTGAGCCAGTACGCGCCACGGGCGATCGGGCCCTTGATCGAGCCGACCACGACGCCGGTCCACAGGTGGTCGAGGTAGTACTTGTTCACGAGGAACGTGTAGCCGGCGAGCGCCGGCTTGCTCCGCTCGGTGACGCCCTTGGGCAACCGGTCGCGGAAGAACAGGAGGTAGCCGAGCCCGAGCGCCAGGAGCACCACCGCCGTCGACACCAGCGCGTCGGGCACCGAGAAGTCGTGATGGGCGATGCCGGCGGTCAGGACCGTCTCGTTGTCGATGAGCCCGCCCAGCCACATGTCGGTGAGCGGCGAGTTGAGGAAGCCCACGCCCACCGAGAGCACTGCCAGCGTGACCAGCGGGCCGGTGATGGCCAGCGGCGACTCGTGGGGGTGACCGTGGCCCCGGTACTCGCCGTAGAAGGTGAGCCACACGCAGCGGGCCATGTAGGCGGCGGTCATGAACGCCCCGACGAGGCCCACGACCATGAACGCCTCGTACCCGTTGAGCCGGGCCCCGAGGAGGATCTCGTCCTTCGACCAGAAGCCGGCGAGGGGGAACACGCCGGCGAGGGCGAGCGAGCCGACCATGAACGTCGCGTGGGTGATCGGCATGTGCTTGCGCAGGCCGCCCATGTCCTTCTTCATGTCGAAGGAGTGCACGGCGTGACTGACCGAGCCGCTGGCGAGGAACAGCAGGCCCTTGAACATCGCGTGGGTGAAGAGGTGGAAGATCGCTGCCGTCCACGCCCCGACCCCGAGCGCCATCACCATGTAGCCGAGCTGGCTGACCGTCGAGTAGGCCAGCACCTTCTTGATGTCGTGCTGCACGAAGGCGAGCGCGGCGGCGATGATCAGCGTGACGGCGCCGACCAGCGCGACGACGTTGAACCCGCCGGCGCCGATGTCGAAGCCCTCCCAGAACACGCCATAGAGCCGGCCGAGGAGGTAGACGCCGGCCACGACCATCGTGGCGGCGTGGATGAGCGCCGAGACCGGCGTCGGGCCCGCCATGGCATCGGGCAGCCACGTGTGCAAGGGGAACTGGGCGGACTTGCCGATCACCGCGCAGAGCAGGGCGGCGGCCGCCGCCACCAGCGCCGTGCGCCCGATGTCGCCGTGCAGCGCCGCCTCGTTGATGGCGGCGATGTCGAAGGTGCGGTCGGCGGCGAAGAACAGGATCGAGATGCCGACGAGGAGACCGATGTCGCCGGTCCGGGTGGTGAAGAACGCCTTGAGGGCGGCGTCGGAGTTGGGCTGCTCCTCCCACCAGTGGCCGATGAGCATGAACGAGCACAGGCCCATCAGCTCCCAGCCGAACAGTGCTCCGAGCGTCGAGCTGGCCGTGACGAGCACGTACATCCCGGTGGTGAACAGCGAGAGGGCGGCGAAGTAGTGCGTGTAGCGGCGGTCGTCGTGCAGGTAGTTGGTGGAGAACACGTGCACGAGGAACGAGATGATGGCGACGGTGATCAGCATGAGCACCGCGAAGCCGTCGATGTGGGTGCCGACCTTGATGTCGTGGCCGCCGACCTTGAACCACGACCACTCCTTGCGGACGGGCTCGCGGATCTTCTCGGCGTCGTGGCCGTCCTCGGCGATCAGCACGATGGGCTCGCCGTCGAGGGAGGGGACGGTCCCCCCGGCGGGTGCTGTCGCGTGCTCGGTCTCGTCCTCGGCGTGGACCTCCTCGGTCCCGTGCTCGACGGCGAGGGTCTTGTCGCGGTCGACCCACTGGTAGCCGGCGAAGAGGGACAGCACCAGGGTGGCACCCACCGCGAACACGCCGATCTCCGACCCGCCCTTCGGCAGTCGCTTGCCGAAGAACAGGATCAGCCAGAACGAGACGAACGTGATGGCGGGGATGACGAAGGCGTTCTCGAGCACGTCAGCCCTTCATCATGTCGACCTCGTCGAAGGCGACGGAGGTCCGGTTGCGGTAGATGAGCAGGATGATCGCCAGGCCCACGCCCACCTCGGCGGCGGCCACGGCGATGATGAACAGCGCGAACACCTGGGCGTTGACGGCGGACTCGCTGCCCCACAGGTGGCCGAAGGCGATCAGGTTGATGTTGACCGAGTTCAGGATGAGCTCGATCGACATCAGGACGAGGACGCCGTTGCGGCGGGCGAGCACGCCGTACACGCCGATGCAGAACAGCACCGCGCCCAACAGAAGGAACTGATTGATCAACATGGGGTCACCGCCCCGGCGTCGGGAGCGCTAGCGAGCAGCCGGGAGTCGAGCGGAGCCTGCGGAGCGAGACCATGAGCGTGGTTGATCAACATCTCAGTCCCTCCTTGCCAGGACGATGGCGCCCACGAGGGCGGCGGTCAGGAGGACGCCGAGGGCCTCGAAGGGCACGAGGTAGGTCGAGAAGATCGAGTCGCCCACGGCCCGGGTGCCCCGCTCGGCGGTGAGCACCGCTTCGCTCACCTGCTGCTCGGGCAGCTTGTCGGTGCCGAAGAAGTCGATCAGGGCGTAGCTGAGGACGCCGAGGAAGAACAGCGCGGTGACGGCCGCGACGCCTCGCTGGTCGTTGTCGACATCGGTGTCCCGGCCGATCTGGGCCTTGGTGAGCATGATGCCGAACAGGAAGAGGACGACGACGGCGCCGACGTACACGAGCAGCTGCACGACCGCCACGAACTCGGCGAACAGCAGTACGTAGATGGCGCCGACGCTGGCCAGGACCACCACGAGGTAGAGGGCGGCGTGCACGACGTTCTTGGTCGTGACGAGCCGGAGCGCGGCGAGCACGGATGCGGCCGCGAGGATGCCGAAGGCGACGTTCTGGGCGACCATCAGCGAGGGACCTTCTTGACCTTCGCCTCCGAGCCCGCCTCGTACGGCACGTAGTCGGGCACCGTCTCGAACCACTCGCCGAGCTTGTCCTTGTCGTGGAGGAGGTCGGCGATCTTCGGCTCGCTGTACTCGAACTCGGGGCTCCAGAACAGCGCGTCGAATGGGCACACCTCGACGCAGATGCCGCAGTACATGCAGAGCGCGTAGTCGATGTCGAACCGGTCGACGAGCTGCACGGTGCGGGGCTTGCCGCCGGCCCGGCGGGGCGGCGCCTTGGTCTTGTGGCCCTCGATGTAGATGCACCAGTCGGGGCAGGAGCGGCCGCACAGCATGCAGACCGTGCAGTTCTCCTCCTTGAGCGCGATCACGCCGCGGGCCCGCGGGGCCGGGGCCTCCTTCACGTGCGGGTACTGCACGGTGACCGCCGGCTTCAGCATCGTCTTCAGGGTGACGCCGAGACCCTTCACCAGACCAGGGATGGCCGACATCTAGAACACCACCTTCAGGACGCCCGTGGCGACGATGTTGATGAGTGACAGCGGGATCAGGAACTTCCAGGCGAACGCCTGCAGCTGATCCTCGCGGAGCCGGGGGTAGGTGAACCGCACCCAGAACACCACGAACGCGACCAGCATGATCTTCGCGAACAGGATGATGGGCCCGACCACGTTCATGTAGTTGGCGTCGAAGTCGAGCCCCGGGAGGTACCAGCCGCCCAGCCAGAGCGTGGCGGCGAGGGCCCCGAAGGCGCCGACGGCGGCGAACTCGGCGATGAAGAACAGCAGGAAGCGCAGGCCCGAGTACTCGGTCATGTAGCCGGTGATGAGCTCGGACTCGGCGATGGGCATGTCGAACGGCGTCTGGGTGAGCTCGGCCTGGATCGCCACCATGAAGATGAACAGGCCGACGAACTGGGTGAGGATGAACGGGTTGCCGATGGCACCCCAGCCGAAGATCTCGCCCTGGGCCTGGATGGCGACGATGCCCTGCAGGTTCATGGTCCCGGCCTGGATGACCACGCCCACCACCGCCAGCACCAGCGGCAGCTCGTAGGCGATGAGCTGGCCGGCGGCCCGGATGGCGCCCATGAGCGAGTACTTGTTGGCGCTCGCCCACCCGGCGATCAGCACGCCGATCACCGACACCGACGACACCGCCAGGGCGTAGAACACGCCGGCGTCGAGGTTGGCGAAGTACATGTCGGGGCCGAACGGGATGACGAGGTAGACGAGCAGCACCGTCATCACCACGACGTACGGCGCCAGCTTGAAGACGAAGCGGTCGGCCCGCTCGGGGATGATGTCTTCCTTCTGGATGAACTTGCCGACCTCGGCGATGGCCTGCAGCGACCCGTGCGGGCCGGCCTCCATGGGGCCGAGACGGCTCTGCAGGTGGCTGACCATCTTGAACAGGAACAGCTGCACGAACGCGCCGGCCGGGATCAAGACGGCAGCGAGGACGCCGACGACCTTGAGGACCGTCTCCTGCCAGTAGGAGAGCTCGAGCGCGAAGAGGGCGGTCATGGTCAGCGGTCGATGTCCCCGAGGATGAAGTAGAGGGAGGCGAGCACGGTGACGATGTCGGGGACGTAGAGGCCCTTCGCCACCCACGGCAGCACCGAGACGTTGTTGAACGACGCCGTGCGGATCTTCACGCGGAACGGTCCGAGGTCGCCCTTGCTGACGACGTAGTAGCCCATCCACCCGAGCGGGTTCTCGGTCTGGACGTAGGCCTCACCCGCCGGCACCTTGATGATGCGGGGCACCTTCGCCATGATCGGCCCGGCCGGGATGCCGTCGAGCAGCTGTTCGATGATGTGGGTCGACTCCCTGACCTCCTGCAGGCGAACCCAGTAGCGAGCGAAGGAGTCGCCGTCGGGGTGGGTCCACACCTTGAAGTCGGCGTGCTTCCACGCCATCGCGATGTCGGGGTTGTCGCGCCGCAGGTCGAGGTCGACGCCCGACGCTCGCGCGTTGGCGCCGCTGAGGCCGTAGCCGAGGGCCACGTCCTTGGGGATGACGCCGATGCCGCGGGTGCGGGTCTGGAAGATCTCGTTGCCCATGACCAGGGTCTCCATCTGGTCGCAGAAGCCCCGGATCTTCTTCATCACCGCCTTGGTCTCGTCGATCCAGCCCTTGGGCAGGTCGTCCTTGAGGCCGCCGATGCGATCGAAGTTGGGGTGGAACCGGCCACCGGTGACCGCCTCCAGCAGGTTGAGCACGTGCTCGCGATCGCGGAACGCGTAGAAGAGCGCCGTCATGGCGCCGAGCTGCAGGCCCATCTCGCCGAGGAAGAGCGTGATGTTGCCGAGGCGGGCCATCTCGAAGAAGACGGTGCGGATGTACTGGGCCCGGGGCGGGGCCTCGACGCCCATCAGCTGCTCGGCGGCGAGGATGAACGGCACCTCGTTGGCGAAGTGGCTCAGCCAGTCGATGCGGTTCACGAGCGTCGTGACCTGGGGGAAGGTGCGGAACTCGCACAGCTTCTCGTAGCCCCGGTGCATGTAGCCCATGGTCGGTTCGCAGGCGACGATCTGCTCCCCGTCGAGCTTGACGATGATGCGCAGCGTCCCGTGGGTGGCCGGGTGCTGCGGGCCCAGGTTGAGCGTCATCCCGTCGCTCTCGATCTCGAGGTTGATGCGGGACTCGCTCAACGTCGAGGTGATGAAGGCGCGCTCGTGCTCGGTGACGGTCACTCGGCTTCGCTCCCCTCGGCTTCGGCGTCGTCGTCGGGCTCACCCGGCATGGCCTCGACGTCGACCAGCCCCGGCCACGGCTTCACGTGACGGGCGAGCAGCGGGAAGTCCTTGCGCAGCGGGTGGCCTTCGAAGCCGCCCGGCAGGTAGAGGTGCACGAGGTTGGGGTGGCCCGGGAAGTCGATCCCGAACATCTCGCACACCTCGCGCTCGTTCCAGTCGGCGCCGGGATAGATCCGCGACCACGTGGGCGCCGAGAGGTCGTCGTCGGGCAGGTCGCACCGCAGGTGCACGCCGAGCTTCTGCTCCGGCGAGAACACCCGGGCGATCAGCTGGAACCGGGTCTCGCCGCCGGTGACGCCGTGCTCGAGCTCGGCGGAGGTGGCGGGCACGGTGATCGGGTTCGTCGGGGGCTCTTCGTTCTTGCCGTGGATGTTCGGGTACCAGTCGATGGCGCTGAGGAAGTCGAAGAAGGTGAACCCGAGGTCGTGCACGGCCTGCGCCGCCTCGGCCCAGCCGTCACGGGTGACCCGCACCCAGACGTCGACGCCGGGCTCGACGTGGGAGCCGACGACGGCGTCCCCGAGGCGCGCCGCGACGGCGGCGACGATGGCGTCCCGGCGCTCGTCGACCGCCGGCGCCTCCTCGGTCACCTCGGTGCCGGTGTCAGCCGACGACAATCGGCTCACCCCTCCACCGCTCGGCCATGTCTTCCTTCCCGATGCGCTGCTGCAGGAGGACGATCCCCTCGAGCAGGGCCTCGGGTCGCGGCGGGCACCCCGGGACGTAGACGTCGACGGGGATGATCTGGTCGACGCCCTTGGTGACCGAGTAGGAGTCCCAGTAGGGACCGCCACAGTTGGCGCACGAGCCCATCGAGATCACGTACTTGGGCTCGGGCATCTGCTCGTAGAGGCGCTTGAGGGCCGGGGCCAGCTTGTCCGTGACGGTGCCGGACACGATGACCATGTCGGCCTGGCGGGGGCTGGCGGGCAGGGGGATCACGCCGAGGCGCATCACGTCGTAGCGGGGGGAGCCGAGGGCGGCCGCCATCTCGATGGCGCAGCACGCGAGGCCCCACTGGTACACCCAGAGGGAGTACTTGCGAGACAGGTTGAAGAGGTAGCTGAGGGGCTTGGGAACCTTGCCCTTCTCGACCAGACCCACCTAGTGCCTTCCTGCGGCTAGAGCCAACGGAGGACGCCCTTCCGCCAGGCGTAGGCCAGGCCGAGGGCGAGGATTGCGATGAAGATGACCATCTCGACCAGGCCGAACATCCCGTAGGTCTCGAGCCCGAGCGCCCACGGGAAGATGAACACGGCCTCGACGTCGAAGATGACGAAGAGCAGGGCGAACACGTAGTAGCGGATGTTCGACTGGGCGAACCCCGAGCCGACCGGATCGACCCCGCTCTCGTAGGTGACGAGCTTCTCCCGGGTGGGGTTGCTGGGCCGGATGAGGCTGCTGAGCCCCAGGAGACCGGAGACCAGGACCACCGCCACCCCGCCGAACACCGCCACCAGGAGATAGGCGCGGAGGAACTCGGACACGGCCGCCGAGACTAGTGAAGCCGTTCACACGCCACCAAAGAAGG
>DATLFP010000004.1:0-15672 GCA_035540955.1 Acidimicrobiales bacterium | reverse complement strand
GGGCTCGATCGACTCGGCGAGGAACGGCTCGATCTCACCGTTCTCGTTGGGCGCCGCGAGCGTGTCGTAGATGGTGCGGGTGACCTGGATGCCCGAGATGGCGAGCTGCGCCTCCTGGAGGCAGTACCCGCCGTTGGTCTCGGCCTCGAGGCCGTAGACGAGCTCACCGCCGGGCGTCGGGGTGCCCTCGTCCTCCGCGGCGGTGGTGTCGGTTGTGTCGTCCCCGCCGCCCGTGCCTGCGTCGTCGTCATCGTCGTCACCGCCGCACGCGGCGGCGACGAGGGTGAGGGCGAGCAGGAGGGCGAGAAGACGCCAGATGGCGTTGGCCGGCGTTCCGGCACGTCGATGGACCACGTATCCCCCTGGTGCGTCGGTGGCGAGCCACGGCGGCGCCATGACCCGTCCTGATCGTTGTGACTGCCGTCACATTGAACGGCCCGGAGCGTACGCGCCAATCGGGTGCTCGTCATGGCGGGACGCAGGAACCGACCTCGATGCCGCCGAAAATCGTCCCTTCGGGCCGAGCGCAACCTAGCGTCGACAGCTGAGCCGTCGTGCGATCGCCGGGAGAAGGACACCAACCTGCAAACCGCGCTGGGCCTGGCCACCGTCGCAGCACTCATCCTCGCCAATGCCTTCTTCGTCGCCGTGGAGTTCTGCCTCGTCGCCGTCGACCGGGGGCGTGTGCAGGGCCTCGCCGCTGACGGCCACCGGCGGGCCCGAGCCACCGACCACGAGCTGCGGCGACTGTCGTTCCACCTCTCGGGCGCTCAGCTCGGGATCACCATCACCTCCCTGATCCTCGGCTTCGTCGCCGAGCCCACCGTGGCCGATCTCCTGCGGTCGAGCATCGACAGCCGAGTGCTCGCGGTCGGCCTCGCCCTCGTCCTCGTGACGGTGATCCAGATGGTCTTCGGCGAGCTGATCCCGAAGGGGATCGCCATCGCCCGGCCGCTCCCGGTGGCGCTGCGGCTCGTGGGTGCCATACGGGTCTACGGCGCCGTCTTCGGACCCCTGATCCGGTTCCTCAACGCCGCCGCCGACGCCAGCGTCCGCCGGCTCGGCATCGAGCCCCGCGAAGAGCTCCGCTCGGTGCGCACGATGGAGGAGCTCGAGCTGCTGATCCGCTCCTCGGGTGAGGAGGGTTCCCTCGAGCCCGAGGCGTTCGCGCTGCTGACCCGCACCATCCGGTTCGCCCACAAGACCGCCGCCGACGCGCTCGTTCCCCGGGTCGACCTCGTCGTGCTGGCCCGCGACGCCACGGTGGCCGACCTCCTGGCGGCGTCGGTCACCTCCGGCCACTCCCGGTTCCCGGTCATCGGCGACGACTTGGACGACATCGTCGGGATCGTCCACGTGCGGGACGCCCTGCCGGTGCCGCCGGCGGCCCGCGCGACGACGCCGCTGGCGCCCCTCGTCCGTGACGCCCTGGTGGTGCCCGAGGGGATCGACCTCGAGTCGCTGCTCACCGAGCTGCGAGACAGGACCGAGCAGCTGGCGATCGTGCTCGACGAGTACGGCGGTGTCGCCGGGATGGTCACCCTCGAGGACCTGGTCGAGGAGATCGTCGGCGACATCGAGGACGAGCACGACGTGCCCGCCGGCCCGACCGAGACCGGACCCGGCGTGCACCGACTCGAGGGCACCACCCACCTCGACGACGTCGAGGAGGCCACCGGGCTCCAGCTCCCCGAGGGCCCCTACGAGACGCTGGCCGGGTTCATCCTCGACCGCCTGGGGCACCTCCCGGGGCCCGGCGAGCGGGTGGTCCTCGACGGCTGGGTGATCGAGGTGCTGGAGATGGACAAGCGGCGGATCGCCGAGGTCCGCCTGATCGAGCCTCGCCGCCCGGCCGAAGACGGTGGTCGATGACCGCGCTCCTCGTCGCCGTCATGCTCCTGATCGCCAACGGGTTCTTCGTCGCCGTCGAGTTCGCCCTCGTGGCGACGCGCCGGGCCCGCATCGAAGAGATGGCGGAGGCCGGTGATCCTCGCGCCCGGGCGGCGGTGGCATCGGTGCGAGACCTCTCCTTCATGCTCTCGGCCTCGCAGCTCGGCATCACGCTCGCCTCGCTCGGGCTCGGCTACGTGGCCGAGCCGGCGGTCGCCTCCTTCATCGAGCGGCCGCTCGACTGGATCGCCGTGCCCCACAACCTCGTCCACCCGATCGCGCTGGTGCTGGCGCTGACGATCGTCGTGTTCTTCCACATGGTGATCGGCGAGATGGTCCCCAAGAACGTGGCCATCGCCGAGCCCGAGCGGACGGCGCTCTGGCTGGCCCTGCCGATGCGGGGCTTCACCGTCCTGTTCCGTCCGGTGATCTGGCTGCTCAACACGCTCGCCAACGGCGGCCTCCGGGCGCTGCGGATCGAACCGACCGACGAGCTGGTGACCATCGCCACCGGCGACGAGCTGGCCGGGATGCTCTCGGCGTCGAGAGCCGAGGGTCTGCTCGACGACGTCGAGCACCGGCTCATGACCGGTGCGCTCGGCTTCCCGGCCCGCCAGGTGACCTCGGTGATGGTGCCCCGCGACCAGGTCGTGTCGGTTGCCGCCGACGCCCGAGTCGAAGACGTCGAGCGCGTCGCCGCCCAGGAGCGACACTCACGGCTGCCGGTCCACGGCGCCGATCTCGACGAGCTGTACGGGTACGTCCACGCCAAGGATCTCCTCGCCCTCCCGGTCGAGGCCCGGGACGCGGCGCTGCCGGGGCGGATCGTCCGGCGGATGCTCACCGTGCCCACGGACCGCACGCTCATGGACCTCCTCCTCGCCATGCGGCGCACGCGGCTGCACTTCGCGGCAGTCGTCGACGGCGCCGGCCGCCTGGCGGGGATCGCCACGCTCGAGGACGTGCTCGAGTCCCTGGTGGGCGACATCCGAAACGATGCCGGTTCGGGGGATTCCTGACGGTCTTGGGGGAAGGAATGGCCTGATCGGGCCATGGACGTCCATCACTCGTCCGAGGTCAACCTGACAGGAACACCCGCGTCCGTGTCGAAGGTCACGGACGTACCCGTCGGTAACAACGACTCGGAACAGGGGTCAACACGATGCAACGATCGATCGCCAGGCGCTTTGCGCCGCTCGCCGCACTCGCTGCGGTGCAGCTGCTGATCATCGCGGTCGCGCCGTCGAAGGCGCCTGACAGCGGCGTCGGCGCCTTCGCGGGCGTCGGCTCCGACGTCGTCGGGTCCGAGGTGATCCCCTCGGGCACCTCCGGCGGAGCCACGGGAGCGGGTTCCGGGGCCACGACCGGCGGCACGACCGGAGCCGGTGGCGCAGGCGCCAGCGGGGCGACCGGCTCCAGCGGCGCGGGCGGCGGCGGTGGCGGTGGCGACACGAGCCACTGCGTCGGTGACCGCCAATACGACCCGGCCATCGAGTACTACGCACCGCCGTGCGTGCCGCGCTGGAGCGGCGACAACGGCGGCGCCACCTACCAGGGCGTCACCGCCGACACCATCACGATCGTCGACTACGCCGGCAAGGGCAGCGAGGCCGTCGACACGATCCTGCGGGCTCAGGGCGCGTACGTGGAGCTCGCCCAGCGCCGGGCCTACAACGAGGCCGTGATGAAGTTCATCAACGACAACTACGAGCTCTACGGCCGGAAGCTCGAGATCAAGATCGTCGAGGGCAACTGCAACTCGATCCCTCCCGACAACGCCTGCCTCCGCAGCGAGATGCGCCAGATCGCGGCTGACCACAAGCCGCTCTGGTTCAAGTGGAACTCCTCGCTCTCCTCGGAGACCTACGACGAGCTGAGCCGCCTCGGCATCTTCAACTCGGGCGGCTGGCACTTCCGTGACTCCTTCGGCGAGTCGCACGCGCCGTTCCACTTCGACGTGCAGATGAGCGGGACCGACCTGGCTCGCCACGCCGGCCAGTGGTGGTGCCAGCAGATGGCGAGTCATCCGACCGAGTACGCCGGCACCGCCAACCCGGCGGAGAACCTCAACGGCCGGCCCCGGCTCCTCGGGGTCATCAGCACGAACGACCCGGAGAACCAGGCCGCCATCGAGGTCGACCTGAAGAACGAGCTGGCCAAGTGCGGCCAGTCCTACGGGGGCCGGTTCTACTTCTACGCCCAGGACATCACGACCGCCGACCAGCAGCGCCGCGCCGCGGTCCTCAAGATGCGCTCCGACGGCGTGGCCACGTCGATCATGTGCTTCTGCGACCTGGTGGCACCGATGTTCCTCTACGCCGAGGAGCAGCAGCAGAACTACTACCCGGAGAACATCATCGTCGGGTCCGGCTTCATGGACAGCGACGCGGCCTCGCAGGCGTACATGGGTGCGGTCGGCTGTCCGATCCGCGCGCGGCCGTGCAACTTCGAGGACGCGTTCGGGCTCTCGTCGATCAACGCGCAGGAGCCCGAGTTCCAGGACCGCGGCTCGCGCGTCTGGCAGGCCGGCGGCGGCCAGGGCAACCCGCCGTACTCCTCAGTCACCGCCGACTGGGACTACTGGAACATGATCGCCTCGATCCTCCAGATGGCGGGACCGAACATCACCCCGCAGACGGTCGCCGAGGGTGCGGCCCGGCTCGGCTGCCGCGGCGGCGGCGACACCGGCTACATGCTCCGATGCCTCGAGCCCGGCTCCTACTCCTGGAACCAGGACATGCGGCCGGTGTACTGGAGCACGCAGACGCCGTCGCCGTACAACGGTGAGGACGGCTCGTACGTGGAGCTCGGGCCCCGCATCCGCGTCGGCGAGTACCGGCCCGAGAAGTGGACGATGCCCGGGAAGCCGCGCTGATGGGCAGCGACGAGCGAGAGCTCGACGTCGAGCACGAGGGCGACCGGAGCCGACCCGGGCTGCGCGAGCGCGCCGAGTCCGCCGTCGAGGTGGTCCGGGGCGACGGCATCGGACCGCGCGCGGGACGGATCGTCGTCACGACCCTTGTGTTCTACCTCGCGGTCAAGGTGCTCTTCGGGCCGCCGAACGCGCTGTTCCTGTTCGGCATCGCCACTGGAGCCCTCTACGGCCTGATCGCCGTCGGCATCATCCTCATCTACCGGACGAACCGCATCATCAACTTCGCGGCCGCCGCCATCGGCGCCGTCCCCGCCATCTTCGCCGTCCTGCTCCAGGTGCTGAAGGGGACGCCCTACTGGCTGACCTTCGTGATCACCGTCGTCGGTGGCATCGCACTCGGTGGCATCGCCGACCTGGTCGTGATCCGCCGGTTCCGGACGGCGCCGCGCCTGATCCTCACCGTCGCCACCATCGGCATCGCCCAGCTGCTGGCGTTCGTCGCCATCCACATCCCTGGGTGGCTGGGGAGCGAGGACATCGGAGCCAACGTCCGCACGCCGTGGGCCAGCTTCCGCGTCGAGACCGGCTCCGGGAACCTCCTCTACAACGGTGACTACATCTTCTCGGTCGTCATGGTGGTCGCCCTCGCCGGCGGGTTGGCGGCGTTCTTCCGGTTCACCCGGATGGGCATCGCCCTGCGGGCATCCGCCGAGAACGCCGACCGCGCCTCGCTGCTCGGCATCCCGGTGAAGCGGGTTCAGACGGTGTCGTGGATGATCGCCGGGCTCTTCGGCGCCATGACCATCTTCCTGCGTTCGCCGCTCGTCGGCGTGCCGGTCGACGGCACCCTCGGCTACCAGGTCCTCCTCTTCGCGTTCGCGGCAGCCGTCATGGCCCGGATGGAGAGCGTGTGGTTGGCCGTCGGCGCCGGCTTCGCGGTCGGCATCCTCGAACAGTCGTCGGTGTACTCGACCGGCTCGAACGACCTCTCGGCGGCGATCATGCTCGCCTTCATCCTCGGCACGCTGCTGCTGCAGCGAGGGAAGCTCTCACGGGCGCAGGACAGCGGCATCTCCTCGTGGCAGGCGCTCAAGGAGTACCGCCCGATCCCGAGCGAGCTCCGCGGGTTGCCGATCGTGGTCGGTGCGCGGTGGGGACTAGGACTCGCCGTGCTCGGGTTCGTGCTGTGGGCCCCGAACCTGATCAGCCGCGGCGAGGTGGCGAAGCTCTCGCTCGTCCCGATCTTCGCGATCGTGGCCGTGTCCCTCGTGATCCTCACCGGCTGGGCCGGCCAGATCTCCCTCGGCCAGTTCGCGCTCGTGGGGGCGGGCGCCGTGACCGCCGGCAAGCTGGCGACCGACTTCAACCAGGACTTCTTCGTGACCTTGGTGGCCGGCTGCCTCGCTGGTGCCCTCGTGGCCGTCATCGTCGGCCTGCCCGCGGTCCGCATCCAGGGACTGTTCCTGGCGGTGACCACCCTGTCGCTCGCCGGCGCCACGCAGTTCTACTTCCTGAAGCGCAACTACTCCTTCGGCAACCTGATCCTCCCGAGCAGTGGGAACAGTCGGGTCAACCGGCCTGTCCTGTGGGAGCGGATCGATCTGGCGCCGGAGCGCAACTACTACTTCTTCTGCCTGGCCATCCTCGCTCTCGTGCTGCTGGCCGCGAAGTCGTTCCGCCGTCACCGCAGCGGGCGGGTCGTGATCGCCACGCGCGACAACCAGCGGGCGGCGCCGGCGTTCGCCATCAACCTCGTGCGCACCCGGCTGGCGGCGTTCGCCGTGGCCGGCGCCATCGCCGGGCTCGCGGGCGTGCTGCAGGTGTACCAGTCGCAGTCGGTCGACGCGTCGACCTACGGCATCGTGCCCAGTGTCAACGTGTTCGTGGCGTCGGTCATCGGCGGTCTCACGTCACTGGCCGGCGGCGTCGTGGGCGCGGTCGTGGTCCAGTCGGTGTACCTGTTCGGCGACCCGCGCATCAACGGCATCTCGTTCCTGATCACCGGACCGGGGCTGCTCGTGATGCTGATGTTCGTGCCCGGTGGCTTCGCGCAGCTCGGCTTCGGCCTGCGTGATCGGTTCCTGCGAGCGGTGGCCGACCGCAAGGGGATCCACGTGCCGTCCCTCGTCGCCGACCGCCGCGTCGAGACGGGCGAGGGCGAGGAGCACGTGCTCGAGGAGGCCGAGGCGTCGGTCGAGTCGACCGACTCTTTCGACGTCTCACATGCGCGGCGCATCGTCTGCCCGGTGTGCGAGGAGCACCTGACCGTCGACGAGGCCGCGGAGCACGACCATCTGGTGCCCGTCGCCGCCGGGAGGACGACATGAGCGAGCGCAGCGAGCCGTTGCTGTCCTGTCAGGGCGTCGAGGTCGCCTACGACAAGGTGCAGGTGCTGTTCGGCGTCGACCTCGAGGTCCATCACAACGAGATCGTCGCCCTGCTCGGCACCAACGGTGCCGGGAAGTCCACCTTGCTGCGGGCCATCTCCGGGCTGATCAAGCCCATCGGCGGCACGATCACCTTCGACGGCCGCGACATCACCGGGATCAGCGCGGTGGATGCCGCCAAGTCCGGCATCGTGCAGGTGCCCGGCGGCAAGGCGGTCTTCCCCACGCTCACCGTCGCGGAGCACTTCAAGGCCGGCGCCTGGCTCTTCGGCGACGAGGACCCGGCCGAGGTGAAGGCTCGCACCGAGCAGGTCCTCGACCGGTTCCCGCGCGTACGTGAGCGGTGGAACCAGATGGCCGGCAACCTCTCGGGCGGCGAGCAGCAGCAGCTCGCCGTCGGGATGGCGTTCGTGGCCAAGCCCAAGCTGCTGATCATCGACGAGCTCTCCCTCGGCCTCGCCCCATCCATCGTCGAGCAGCTGCTCGAGATGGTGCGGGAGATCCACGCCGCGGGGTGCACGATCGTGCTCGTCGAGCAGTCGATCAACGTGGCCATGTCGATCTCGACCAAGGCCTTCTTCATGGAGAAGGGCGAGGTGCGCTTCTCCGGCAAGCCCGAGGATCTGCTCGAGCGTGGGGACATCCTGCGAGCGGTGTTCCTCTCCGATGGGGCCAAGCCGGCTGCGACGCCGGTGACGGCGACGCCCACGGCACCGATCCCCGTCGGCGACACGCCGGTGCTCGAGGTCCGTCACCTGAGCAAGCGCTTCGGTGGCATCACCGCCGTCGACGACGTCTCCTTCACGATCCACGAGGGCGAGACGCTCGGGCTCATCGGCGGCAACGGCGCCGGCAAGACCACGATCTTCGACCTCGTCTCGGGGCTCCTGCCGCTCGACCACGGCCGCATCTCCCTCCGGGGCGAGGACGTGACCGATTGGGGCGGCGACCGGCGAGCGGCGTTCGGACTCGGCCGGTCGTTCCAGGACGCCCGCATCTTCCCGTCGCTCACCGTGGCCGAGAACATCGCCCTCGGACTCGAGCGGCACATCGAGGTGCGCGACCACCTGTCGGCCCTCCTCGGCCTTCCCGCCATCCAGGAGTCCGAGGAAGACGTCGCCTACACCGTTGACGACCTGATCGAGCTCATGCACCTCGGCGCGTTCCGCGACAAGTTCGTGGCCGAGCTGTCCACCGGCTCGCGCCGCATCGTCGACCTCGCGATGGCCATCGCCCACGACCCGGCGGTGCTGCTGCTCGACGAACCATCATCCGGTGTGGCCCAGAAGGAGACCGAGGCGCTCGGACCGCTGCTCAAGCGGATCCAGCGGGAGACCGGTTGTGCCCTGCTCGTCATCGAGCACGACATGCCCCTCATCACCACCGTCTCCGATCGATTGATCTGCCTCGAGCTGGGCGGCATCCTCAGCCAGGGGACGCCCGATGAGGTCATCAGCGATCCTCGGGTCGTGTCGTCGTACCTCGGCGGCGACGTCGACGTCATCAACCGTTCCGGCTCGCGCAAGAAGAAGCCGGCCCGGCGCCGCCGGGCACCACTCACGACAGGAGCGAAGTGATGCGGCGTGGACTTCGACTGGCAGCCGTCGCCACCTGGTCCCTGGCCCTGGCCGTGGCCCCGGCGGTGCCGTGGACGCTGGCGAGCGAGCCGGCGACCGTCGACGCCGTCGGCTGGTGGAACAAGACCCAACAGCTGCCCGTCCAGGGGGACCCGACCGGTCTGGGCCTGACCGTCCCGACCGTCCCGGCGCCGGCGACGGTGCCCGAGGACGGGCTCTACGTGGCGAACGACGCCTCAGGTCCGGCGGCCATCGCCGCCGTCCGCTACCGCGTCGGCGGCCAGGTGGGCGGGGTCCTCACCCTCCACCTCGCCGATGGCTCGGCACTGACCGGTGCCGAGGAGATCGTGGCCTGCCCGGTGCTCGGCGGCTTCGACCCGGTGCTGAACGGCCGCTGGGATGCCCGCCCCGGGTACGAGGAGGAGGCGTGCATCTTCGTCGCCGAACCGACGGCCGAGGGCGACGGACTGACCTTCACCCTGCCGGCCACGGCGGCATCCCCGTTCGGCGACCTCGGCGTCGTGGTCGTGCCCCTGCCCGGCTCGGCGACACCGTTCAGCCTGGCCTTCGACGCGCCCGCCGACGGCGACCTCGTCGTGACCGGCGCCCCGACGGCGCCGGCGCCGTCGCCCGGCTCGGCGATGTCCGGCGCCGACTCCTCTCCCTCGTACTCCGCCCCGCCGTCGGGGTCGCCCGGCTTCGCCGCGCCCGCGACACCGTCGGCACCGGCGCCCGTCCCCGTCGAGTCGACCAGTGGCGAGGTGGCCGCCCCGCCGGCCTCACTCGATCTGACGCCTGCCGCCGATCTGCCCGACGGGAGCCGGATGCCGCAGATCGTCGCCGCCGGCCTCCTCGCCGCCATCGGCGCCGCCCTGTGGTGGTTGGGTGGCCAGCCGGAGCGGGCCCCCCGCCTGCTCGGGTCGGTCGGCGGACGGGCGGCCACCGCCGAGCCCGCCGTCGCTGCCGTCGAGCGCCCGGTCCGCGGTGTCGGCCGGTTCGCCCGCCCCCGGACCGCCCCGGCCACGAGGATCTGATCGTGCGCAGGACCCGAGGGTGTGTTGCGGTTGCGTTACGTCTAGGGTGACGACCCGTGCGGGCGGTCCTCGCTGCGCTCCTCGCAGCCGCGCTCATCTCCCTGTCGGCGACCGTGCCGACCCCTGCCGGCGCGTCCCAGGCCGACCTCGATCGAGCCAAGGCTCGGGCCAACAGCGCGGCGCGTGAGCTCGCGGCGGCCAAGTCCCGCCAGGCCGAGCTCGAGCAGCAGATCCTGGGTCTCGAGGCGCACTTCGCGCAGACGACCGCCGCGCTCGGCGCGCTGAGCGGGATCGTCAAGGAGCGGGCGGTGCAGGAGTACATCCGGGGCGGGCAGTCCGCCATGGTCCTCGAAGCC
Source organism: Acidimicrobiales bacterium (assembly GCA_035540955.1). Lineage (GTDB taxonomy): Bacteria > Actinomycetota > Acidimicrobiia > Acidimicrobiales > CADCSY01 > DATLFP01. Next base: position 5,553 of record DATLFP010000004.1, on the reverse strand, counting down.
GACCTGGCGGCGTCGACGCGGGCCAACACGCTCGCTCGGTTCGTCAGCCTCGGCGACGACGACGCGCTCGACGAGTACCGGCGCATGGCCGAGGACCTCAGCGTCGTGCGGAGCCAGCTCGATGCCGCTCGGGCGTCACAGCTGGCGCTGGTCGACACGATGCAGGGTCGGGTCAACGCCGCGTTCGCCGAGCTGCAGAAGCTCGAGCGGCTCGAAGCAGAGCGCAAGCGACGGGAGGCCGAGCAGGCGGCGCGCGCTCGGTCGCGCGCCGCGGCGCGCTCCTCGTCGCGAGGGCCGACCTTCATCGCCGGCGGCGGTAGCTGGATGTGCCCGGTGCAGGGACCGCGGGCGTTCACGAACGACTGGGGTCAGCCCCGATCGGGCGGCCGCACGCACAAGGGGACCGACATCCTCGCTCCCCGCGGCACCCCGGTGGTCGCCTCGGTCTCGGGAACGGTTCGCGGTCACAACTCCCGGCTCGGAGGCATCTCGTACTACCTGCATGGCGACGACGGGAACACGTACTTCGGCACCCACCTGCAGTCCCTGAGCGGCGCCAGCGGACGGGTGAGCCAGGGCACGGTGCTGGGCTACGTCGGCAACACTGGCAACGCTCGGGGCGGGCCGACACACCTCCACTTCGAGATCCACCCCGGGGGCGGGCGGGCCGTCAACCCGTACCCGACCCTCCGCCAGCACTGCTGACCAGCGCGCCGTGTTCGACCTCGATGCACTCGCCGACCGGCTGATCGGCATCCCCAACGTCGTCGCCGTCGTGCTCGGCGGCTCCCGTGCGACGGGGACCGACGGTCCCGACGCCGACTGGGACCTCGGCCTCTACTACGACGCGACGCTCGACCCTGCTCACGTGCGCGACCTCGGCTACGACGGCCAGGTGTTCGCGCCGGGGGAGTGGTCCCCGCTCATGGACGGCGGCGCGTGGTTGGACGTCGAGGGCACGAAGGTCGATCTCATCTATCGCGAGATCAGCGCGGTACGGCACTGGATCGCGGAGGCGGACGCCGGTCGGTTCAAGGTCGAGCTGCTGGGCGGCTATCTCGCCGGCTTCGACACGACCGTGCTCGTCGGGGAGGTCGCGCTGAGCCGGCCGCTGCGAGGCACGCTGCCGTTCCGCGTCGATCGCTATCCGGATGCCCTGCGGCGCAGCGCTCCGCTGCACTGGCGGTCGCGGCGCGACTTCAGCCTGCTGTACGCCGACATGCACGCTCGGCGCGGGGACGACGTGATGGAGCAGGCGATGCGGGCCCGGGCGGCCATCGAGGAGGCGCACGCCCGGTTGGCGGAGCGGGGTGAGTGGGTGCTCAACGAGAAGGGACTGCTCGCTCGGGCTCGAGGCTAGGTTCCCGGCGATGGAGGAAGCGCTTGCCGAGGTGCTCGGCGCGTCGTCGGTCACCGAGCTCAAGCGCCTCTCCGGAGGCGCATCGCGCGACACCTTCGCCTTCGACGCCGACGGCCGCCCGCTGATCCTGCAGCGCCAGCGCGTGGCGGGCGCCCGCGACTTCGCGACGGAGTCGGCCTTGTTGCGGGAGGCTCGCCGAGTGGGGGTGCCGGTTGCCGAGGTGCTCGCCACCGACGACGACGCCACCGACGACCAGCGGGCGGCGATCGGCGCCGCGTTCATGGTCGTCGAGCGCCTCGAAGGCCAGACCATCGCCCGCAAGATCCTCCGCGACGAGGAGTTCGCCGGCGCCCGGACCAAGCTCGCGACCCAGTGCGGCGAGGCGCTGGCCGGCATCCACTCGATCCCCAACGACGCCGTGCCCGGCCTCGAGCAGACCGATCAGGTGGCGCAGTACCGGACCGCGCACGATCAGCTCGGCGTGCCGAGCCCCGCCTTCGAGCTCGGGTTCCGCTGGCTCGAGTCGAACCGGCCGGCGTCGTCGCCGGTCACCGTCGTGCACGGCGACTTCCGCCTCGGCAACCTGATCATCGACGCCGATGGCCTCCGGGCGGTGATCGACTGGGAGCTCGGCCACCTCGGCGACCCGATGGAGGACCTCGGCTGGCTGTGCACGAAGGCGTGGCGGTTCGGCGCGAAGCCGAGAGTCGGCGGGTTCGGCGAGATCGACGACCTCGTCGCCGCGTACGAGGCCCGCTCCGGCGCCGCCGTCGACCGCGATGCGCTGCGCTGGTGGGAGGTGCTCGGGACCCTGAAGTGGGGCGTGATGTGCAACATGCAGGCGAGCGCCCACCTGTCGGGGATGGTCCGTTCCGTCGAGCTGGCCACCATCGGTCGGCGGGTGTGCGAGCAGGAGCACGACCTGCTCCTGTTGCTGCCATGAGCGCGGGTCGCGAGATGCACGGTCGCCCCACGGCGGAGGAGCTCGTCGAAGCGGTGCGTGAGTTCCTCGAGCGCGACGTCATGGCTCAGACCTCGGGTGCGCTCCAGTTCCACGCCCGGGTCGCGGCCAACGCGCTCGCCGCCGTCGAGCGGGAGCTGCGCGACGGGTCGGCGATGGCCGACGCCCACGGCGAGCGGCTGGCGGCCCTCGGCTTCGGTTCGGAGCGGGCCTTGGCCGACGCCATCCGGTCCGGCGCCGTCGACGACCGCTACGACGAGGTGGCAGCGGCGGTGCGGGTCACCGTCCACGACAAGCTCGCGATCGCCAACCCCAAGTACCTCGACAACCCGATCCCCGACGACTGACGCACGGCGGCACTTCCGACTGGCCGAATCTTCCTCTGCAAGGCCAGCTGCAACAACGCCCGCGTCGATGGCATTTGGCGCCGCCGTTCGGTGTCCCCTGATCGCGCGATAGCATGATGGCATGGCCCGCAAGACGACGACCGTGCGCCTCCCCGAGGACCTCGCTGAGACCGCCGAAGCGGTGGCCCGTGGACGGGGGACCAGCGTGAACGCGCTCGTCGTCGACGCGCTTGTCGCTGAGATCGAACGAGTGAAGGCAGACAAGGACTTCATGGCCAAGCTCCGCGCGTTGACCGAGCGCGACAAGGAGATCCTCGACCGCCTCGCCGAGTGAGATACCTCAGCCTCGCCGAGGCACTCGCGATCGCCGAAGCGGTCACCGGCACCGACATCGAGACGCTGGCGCGGTCCGCTCGACTCGACCTTCTCGACTCCGCGCTGCACGCCCCGCAAGCCGGCTTCGGCGACGAGGACTTCTATCCCGACTTCGTCGACAAGGCCGCCGTGCTCGTCGTTCGGATCGCCAAGAACCACCCCCTCATCGACGGCAAACAAGCGGCTCGCGTGGCAGTCCCTCACGATGTTCTGCGCCCTGAACAGCTACGAGCTGACCGCGACCGGCGACGACGCCGTGAACACCGTCCTCTCCATCGCCGCCGGGGAGCTCGACGAACCGGCCGTGGCTCGATGGCTTGAACGCCGCCTGCACCCGCCCTCCCTCGAGGAGTAGGAGCCACAGCCCTCGGGGGCGCGGAGATCGGCACATGAGTGCGCGTGAGTTCTCGTCGCAACCATGCCGGTACAGCCGGACTGGATACGACGAGCTTCTGAAGGCGCGTGCCGATTGCCGGATCTTCCGCGGTGTCGGCCGTGCCGGTGACGACGACCAGGCAGCGCGAGTACGCGCCGTTAGTTAGCGCGCACCTCTGGATGGACATGCCGCCGCGATATTGAGCGCGCGATCTGTGCGGTTCGTCGGTGCCTCGACCGTCGATGTGTACGACCGCGTCGGGAGTCGCGCTGGCGCTGGGATGGTGCGGTCAGGCGCTCAGACGACGGCTTGCCGCCCAGCCGGCTGAACCGGGCGAGACCGCTTCCCGCCAGTACCGTCGGACCTCATGTTGGGAACGGTCGTGGTGCTCAGTGGCCCCTCGCGAGCTGGCAAGTCCACGATCGCCGCGAAGGTCCAGGAGACGCTCGACGGAATCTGGATGCACATCGGCATGGACCTGCACATCCAGGCGACGCCGTCCCGGTACAAGCCGGGTGTTGGTCTTCGGCCAGAGCGTCCAGAGGACGTTCGGGACGTCGACGGCCGCGCCCCCTACACAGAGCTCGTCGACGCGGTTCCGGCGCTCTACGCGGGGCTCTACGGGTCCGCTGCCGCCCACGCCCGGAATGGTCTCAACGTCGTGATGGACATCTACCACCACGACAACTACCTGAGGCCGCTCGGCACTCTCGACATCGCGAAGCGCGAGCTCTCGGGGCTCCCAACACTGTTCGTCGGTGTGAATGCACCGATAGACGTCATCTGGGAACGTCGAGGCCAGACATGGGGCCAGCAGCGCGAGTCCGTGGACGACGACGTCCGGCGTGCAGTCGAGATGCACGACGCTGCGGCACGCTCGCTGACCTACGACATCGAGCTCGACACGTCGCAACTGTCGCCGGACGAATGCGTCGATCGCATCGGCCGCCGGCTCGATGAGGGGCCCGGTACCGTTCTGAAGGAGTAGCGGAGTCGGCGATCTGGTGGCGAGCCGACCAGGACGATCCTTGCGGCGCTCGATACGCGCCGATGGCGGACGCTTGGCGCGCCCATTGGGCTCGTGCTCTCGAGTGCGCGTTCGGAGCGCCTAATCGGTTGCAGCGTCAGGCCCGACGAGCCACGGTACGGTCGACATGAAGGATGACGAGCGGCCTGAGCCGCCTTACACCGGCGACGAGCGGGCCACGCTCGTCGGCTTCCTCGACTTCCAGCGCGCCACGCTCGAGTGGAAGTGCGACGGACTTTCCGACGAGCAGCTGCGCCAGCGACCGCTCGCCACGACAGCGATGTCGCTCCTCGGCCTCGTACGACACCTGACCGACGTCGAGCAGAACTGGTTCCACATCCTGCTCGACGGTCAGACGCCTTCGTTGCACTACTGGCACCACGGTCCCGACCTCAGCGACACCGACTGGGAGGTCGAGAGGGCCGACGTCGCCGAATCGTTCCGCTTCTGGCGGGAGGAGGTCGACCGCTCCCGCCGCATCGTTGCCGAGAGCGAGTCGCTCGACCGGAGCTTTGACCATCCCCACGATGGTCCGGTCACCCTCCGGTGGATCCTGACCCACATGATCGAGGAGTACGCGCGCCACAACGGCCATGCCGATCTCCTCCGCGAGGCGATCGACGGCGCCGTGGGCGAATGAGGTTCGATGTCGCCCCTGCTCTGCATCGCTGGACCACCAGGGGCGGGCAAGTCGACCGTGAGCTCTCTCGTGTCGGCTCGACTCACGCCCAGTGCCCTGATCCGAGGGGACGCGTTCTACAGGTTCCTGGACCAAGGCGCCGTCGCCCCCTGGCTTCCAGAGGCGACGGATCAGAACAGGGTCGTCATCCGCGCCTCGGGCGCCGCAGCCGGCCGCTTCGTCAGCGGCGGATACGAGACCGTCTTCGATGGGGTCCTTGGCCCGTGGTGGCTGCCGACCTTCTTTGAATCGACTGGGTTGGACGAGCTCCACTACGCCGTGCTGCTGCCGTCAGCGGACCGCTGCGTGCACAACGTCGCCGCCCGCGAGGGACACGTCGATGAGCCTGCGACTCGAGACATGCACGCTGACTTCCAGCGCGCCCTCTCGGGTCTTGACGTCCGGCACGTGTTGACCGATCCGGCGGG
>DATLFP010000003.1:0-11720 GCA_035540955.1 Acidimicrobiales bacterium | reverse complement strand
CACATGATCGACCAGGACGTGCTGGAGCGGGTGCTGGGGCGGGCGCTCCGGGACGGCGGTGACTTCGCCGAGGTGTTCGCCGAGGACCGGGTGGCGTCGAGCGCGATGCTCGACGACGGGCGCATCGAGGAGCTGAGCTCGGGCCGCGAGCGGGGCGCCGGGATCCGGGTGGTGACGGGGGAGTCGACCGGCTTCGCCCACACCACCGATCTCACCGAGGCCGGGCTGCTGGAGGCCGCCGCGGTGGCGTCGGCCGCCGCCCGGGGCGCCAACGCCGGGGTGCGCACCGTCGCCCTCGATCGGCGGGCGGTCACGCCGGCACCGATCGACATCCGGCCCGAGTCGATCAGCAAGGCGCAGAAGGTCGAGCTGCTGCGGCGGGCCGAGGCGGCGGCGAAGGCGGCGGGCAACGACATCCGCCAGGTCATGGCCGGCTACGGCGACAACCGCCGCCGGTTCGTCGTCGCCAACAGCGACGGCATCTTCGCCGAGGACGACCAGACCCGCACCCGGCTGGTGGTGCAGACGGTGGCGCTGGGCGACACCGGTATGCAGACCGGCTTCGAGGCCGTCGCCGGCGCCCGGGGCTGGGAGATCTTCGACGAGCGGTCGCCGGAGGAGGTCGCCGAGGAGGCGGCCCGCCGCGCCCTGCTCAAGCTCAACGCCCGCCCCGCGCCGTCGGGCACCCTGCCAGTGGTGATCGCCGCCGGGAGCGGCGGCGTGCTGTTCCACGAGGCGTGCGGCCACGGGCTCGAGGCCGACCTCGTGGGCAAGGGGGCGTCGACCTTCGCCGGCCGCGTGGGCGAGCAGGTGGCGAGCCCGCTCGTCACGCTGATCGACGACGGCACCGTCGCCGGGGCGTGGGGCCACCTCGGCGTCGACGACGAGGGGCACCCCGCGAGCCGCAACGTCCTCATCCAGGACGGGATGCTCGCCGACTACATGTGGGACGGCCTGCGGGCCCGCAAGGAGAAGCGGGGCCAGTCGGGCAACGGCCGCCGGCAGACCTACAAGGTGCTGCCGATGGTGCGCATGACCAACACCTACCTGCTGAACGGCGAGAGCGACCCCGACGACATCATCGCCTCCACCGAGCGGGGCGTGTTCGTGAAGAAGCTCGGCGGCGGCCAGGTCGACACCGCCAGCGGCGACTTCGTGTTCGGCATGGTCGAGAGCTACCTGATCGAGGACGGCGAGATCACCGACCCGCTGCGGGAGTCGAACCTCATCGGCAACGGGCCCGACGTGCTGCGGGGCATCGACGCCGTCGCCAACGACTTCGCCTTCGCCGACGGCGGCGGCATGTGCGGCAAGGACGGCCAGTCGGTCCCCGTCGGCATGGGCCAGCCGACCCTGCGGGTGGCGGCCCTCACCGTGGGCGGCACCGCGTCATGAGCGAGGAGCTGCTGGGCATCGCCGACGGGATCATCGCCGGGGCGAAGGCGAACGAGGAGGTCGAGGTCTACGTCGCCCGGTCGCGGGAGACGACGGCGCGCGCCCGCAAGGGCGAGGTCGAGACCCTCGAGCAGGCGACGAGCGGCGGCGTCGGCGTGCGGGTCGTGGTCGACGGCAAGCAGGGCTTCGCGTCGGTCGGCTCCCTCGACCCGGCGGCCATCGCCGGCGCCCTCGAGGACGCCCGCGACAACGCCGTGCACGGCAGCCCCGACGACGCCAACGGCCTCGCCGTCCCCGACGGCGTGGAGCCGGCGTTCCGGTCGGTGGTCGACGACGACCTGGTCGCCCTCGACGCCGCCCGGAAGGTCGACCTGGCACTGGCCCTGGAGGCGGCGGTGCTCGCCGCCGACCCGCGCGTCGACAGCGCCACGCTCGCCGAGTTCTCCGACAGCTTCAGCGAGAAGGCGATCGTCACCACCACCGGCATCCGCATCACCGACCAGGCCACGTCGTGCCGGGCGCTGGCCGAGGCCCTCGTGATCGACGGCGCCGAGCGCCACGAGGCCTACGCCTACGACGCCGACCGGCGCCTCGCCGGCCTCGACCTCGCCGGCACCGGGCACAAGGCGGGCGAGCGGGCCGCCGCCCTGATCGGGTCCCGCAAGCCGGAGAGCCGGCGCACCACGATCGTGCTCGACCCGTGGATGGCGGCCAACCTGCTGAGCGTCATCGGCAGCACGCTCACCGGCGAGGCGGTGCTGAAGGGCCGCTCGCTGTTCGCCGACCGGGTCGGCGACGCCGTGGCGGCGCCGGCGTTCACCCTGGTCGACGACGCCACCGACCCCGGCGCCCTCGCCTCGACCTACGACGGCGAGGGGCTGGCGTCGCGCCGCACCGCGCTGATCGACGCCGGCGTCCTGCAGGGCTTCCTCCACGCGTCGTGGTCGGCCCGCAAGGCCAAGACGGCGTCCACGGCGTCGGCCACCCGCGGCTACGCGTCCACGCCGTCGACGTCGCCCCGGGCGCTCAAGCTGGCGCCGGGGACCCTCGCCGAGGACGACCTGCTGGCCTCGGTGGGGGACGCCGTCTACATCCAGTCGATGAGCGGCCTCCACTCGGGGGTGAACCCGATCAGCGGCGACTTCTCGGTGGGCATGACCGGTCGCCTCATCCGCGACGGCGCCCTCGCCGACCCCGTCCGGGAGGCGACCATCGCCTCCACCATCCAGCGCATGCTGCTCGACGTGGTCGCCGTCGGCGCCGAGGTCCACTGGATCGGCGGCACCGGCGCCCCCATGCTCGCCATCGAAGGCGTCTCGCTCTCGGGCTCGTAGAGCGAGGTCGAAGTCGGTGACGCGAGATGAGGCCATGGTCGACGTCGCTACGCCGCGAGATCGAGAGCTGCATCATGTCGGTTGACGGAGTGACGCTCAGCCCGTCAGGGCTGGGCGACGCCGACGCCTATTGGGTCAACGGCAAGGAGATCGCCCACTTCGACGAGTCAACGGTGATCGACTTGCGGCTGACGCGAACGGCCATCCGTGCGCGGCGGCCGGAGCTGAAGGCGGATCCTCGCGTGGAGCTGCGCCCGTCGACCTCTGACTGGGTGGAGCTCCGCGTCCGGGATCGCGACGATCTCCACTGGCTGAGATCCTTGGTCGAGGTGGCGGCGCAGGCCCATCGCCCACCGGAGGGAGCAACGCCGAAGGAACCGCCGGTCGGAGCCGAGCTTGAACGGCGCAGGCGCTTCCATTGACCGACGGTGGCCCACCGATTCTGGGCTTCGGGGCCGGTTCACGCGCATCTGATGCAACGCAATGCCGGTGATTCGGGCTCATGAGGCCGCGATCACCGGTATCGCTCTGCCGTGGATGGAACAGGCCAGGCCTCAGTGGGCCTTTTCGAGGAAGCGCTCGGCGTCGACGATGACCCGGGTGATCTTGCCGGCGGCGACCAGGCCCCGGGCGTCGGACACCGCCACCGAGAAGGTGAGCCGGCGGCCGTTGACCTTGAGGAGGGTGGCCTCGGCCCGCACCGAGGTGCCGACCCGGGTGGGGGCCACGTGGTCGAGCTGCACGGTGTGACCCACCGTCGTGCTGCCCGGCTCGAGCCGGCCGACGAGGGCGGCCACGCTGGCCTCCTCGCACAGGCTCACGACCCGGGGGGTCGCGAGGACCGGCACCTCGCCGGAGCGGAACGCCACCGCGGTGTCGGCGTCGGTGACGAGGAGCTCCACCTCGGCGGACAATCCGGGCTCGACGGGCACGGCGAGTGAATCTAGGAGCGCCCGAAGGCGATGGCGAACCCGGGCCGGCGGGCCGGATCCTGGAGGTCGTCGCGCACCCGGGCGATCCCGCTCGTGTCGGTGGCCACGTCGAGGGCGGCGTCGTGGACGGCGTCGTCGACGACCCCGGTCAGCGTGGCCACCCCGCCGGTGACCGACACCCGCAGCCCGGTCGCCCCGCGGGTCCGGCCGTCGGCCGTGAGCCGGGCCCGGAGCCGGGCCTCGGCGAGGACGTCGCCGCGGGCCCGGTCGCCCTCGACCAGCCTCGGCACGGCGCCGGCGGCGAACGCGGCCCAGCCGATGAGCTCGTCGCGGTTGCGCCACGCCCACATCGCGACCCCGACGCGGCTGATCGGGATCGCCGTCTTCACCAGGCGCTTGATCACACGTCGAGCCTAGGAGCGACCTCGTCCCACCAGAAGCGCAGGAAGCCCTCCTGGTCGGGGCCGATCTGCTGCAGGTACACCTCGGTGACGCCGGCGTCGAGGTGCTCCCGCACCGAGGAGACGTAGCGCTCGGGGTCGGGACCCATGGCCTTGCCCTTCGTGGCCATCTCCTCGGTGACCATCTCGCACGCCTGCTCGAAGTGCCGGGGCGTTGGAAGCTCCTGGGCGAGCTCGCCGGTGAGCCCCGAGTTCGGCCAGAGCTCGTAGGCGAGCTTGCGGGCCTGCTGCTCGTCCTCGTGCCAGCACACCTTGACCATGGCGAGCACCGGCTTGCCGTTGCCGCCGCTCTCGTTGAACACCTTGATGTTGTCGGCGTCGGGCGACGTGGTCACGAACCCGTCGCCGATCCGGCCCGCCACCTCGGCCGCCTTGGGCCCGAACGCCGACACCATGACCGGGATGGGCCGGTCGGGGAGGTTGTAGATGCGGGCGTTCTCGCACACGTAGTACTCGCCGTCGAAGGTGGTGACCTCGCCGGTCCACAGCCGGCGCATGAGCTCGACCGCCTCCTCCATCATGGCGATGCGGGTGTCGGCGGGCGGCCACCGGTCGGCGAGGATGTGCTCGTTGAGCGCCTCGCCCGAGCCGACGCCGAGGTAGAAGTCGGTGAGGGTCGCCGAGGTGGCGGCCGCCTGGGCGATCACCGCCGGGTGGATGCGCACCGTGGGGCACGTGACGCCGGTGCCGATGCGGGCGCCGGTGGTGGCGGCGATCCCGCCGATCACCGACCACACGAACGGGCTGTTGCCCTGGCGGTCGACCCACGGGTGGTAGTGGTCGGAGATCATGAAGTCCTCGAAGCCCGACGCCCTCGCCTGCTGCGCGGTGCGGATCAGCTCCGGCGCGGTGAACTCCTCGCTTGACAGTGCGAATCCGATCTTCGTCATGTCCAACCTCTGCCCCTAGCCTCGGCGGGTCATGCCGGCCGCCGACCGCCACCCGCACCTCGCCGAGCCCCGGCCGCCGGGCTTCGTGCGGGTCGACCTCCACACCCACACCATGTGGTCCGGCGACTGCACGACGACGCCCGACGAGCTCGAGGAGGCGATCGTCGACGCCGGCATCGACGTGCTGTGCATCACCGACCACTCGACGATCAACGGCGCCCGCGAGCTGGCGACGTCGCTGCCGTGCCGCGTCATCGTCGGTGAGGAGCTGCGCACCGGCGCCGGGGAGATCATCGGGCTGTTCCTGACCGAGCGGCTGCCGTTCGGCATCGGCCACGTCGAGGCCGCCCAGCGGATCCGCGACCAGGGTGGGCTCGTGTACATCCCCCATCCGTTCGACCCCACCCGCCACTGCCTGCGGGAGGAGGCGCTGGGCGAGCTGCTCGACGCCGGCCTCGTCGACGGGCTCGAGGTCCTCAACGCCAAGACGTCGCTCGCCTCGCTCAACGCCCGGACCGCCGAGGTGGCGCGGGCGCGGGACCTGCCCGGCGGCGCCGGCAGCGACGCCCACGTGCCCGAGGCGCTCGGGGCCGCCTACCTCGAGATGCCCGACTTCGACGGCCCGGCCTCGATGCTCGAGGCGATGCGGGCGGCGCGGGTCGTTGGTCACCACTGGGACGGGCACCGCCAGTGGCGACCCCGCATCGTCCCGTCCACCAAGGCCCACTGATGCCGGGGCTCGCGTGAGCGTCGTCCACGCCATCGTCCTGGGCATCGTCCAGGGCCTGACCGAGTTCCTCCCGATCTCCTCGAGCGGCCACCTCCGGCTCGTGCCGTGGCTATTCGGGTGGGACGACTTCGCCAACGCCCCCCACCTCGAGCAGACCTTCGACGTCGCCCTGCACCTCGGCACGCTCGCCGGGGCGGTCGCCTACTTCGCCCGCGACATCGGGCGCTACGCGACGGCCGGGTTCACCGCGCCGCGGTCGACCGACGGGCGGGTGGCGTGGCTCCTCCTGCTGTCGACGGTGCCGGCTGCGCTCACCGGCGCGCTGTTCGAGGACACCTTCGACAGCCTCGGCGACCGGCCGTGGGTGATCGGCGTGCTGCTGATCACCTTCGGTCTCGTGCTGCTGTGGGCCGACCGCATCGGCGGCGACCGCCGGCCCGAGGGGTTCCGGGCGCGCGACGCGGTGACCGCCGGCGTGGCCCAGGCGCTGGCCCTGGCGCCGGGCGTGTCGCGGTCGGGCGTCACGATCACCGCGACGCGGTGGCTCGGGTTCGACCGCGACTCGGCGGCCCGCATCTCGTTCCTCATGTCGCTGCCGATCATCGCCGGCGCCATCCTCTACAAGGGCCTCGACGTGGTCGGCGACTTCCCGCGCGACTTCGTGGCCCCGTTCGTGTGGGGCATCGTGGCGTCGGCCGTGACCGGGTGGCTGGCAGTGTGGGCGACGCTGCGGATCGTGCGCACCCGCTCCTTCGCGCCGTTCGTCGTCTACCGGGTGATCGTCGGCGTGGCGGTGATCGGGCTGGCGGCGTCGTCGGTCCGCTAGCGCATCGACCGGTCACGCCGCCGCCCGCCGCATCGCCGACGCCGTCCTCACCGGCACCGTCGTGCTCGTGCTGTCGGCGGCGTCGCGCACGGCGACGGTGACGGCGTCCTCGGCCACCGCCACCACCAGCGCGCTCGACGCCAGCAGGGCCGGGCCGAGCACGTCGACCCGGTCGCCGACCTCGACGGGCAGGGGAGCGATGCCGGGGGGCACGGCCACGCCCCGGGTGCCCGGCGGCAGCCGGGCCGCAACCGGGGACAGGCCGGCGGGCGCCAGCCGCCGCTCGAGCACGACCTCGCCGGCGGCGATCCACGCCGCCACCCGCTGGCCGGCGGGGGGCTCGGCGAGGGCGCCGGCGGGGACCATCGCCGCCGGCAGCAGGACGACCTCGGCGTCGAGCACGTCGCCGGGCTCGTGGTCGACGGTGGCGATCGCCACCGGGACCCGCGCCCCCCACCGCTCGCGCTCGGCGCGGGCGGCGTCAGTGGCCCGGCCCACGCCGGTGGCGGTGAGCGCCGCCAGCGCGAAGGCGGCCAGCCAGTACGGCGCGGGGTGACGGAACCGGAGCCGGCGCCACCAGCGCCGGCCCGCAGGGCGGGGGATCATCGCTTCCTCCATCGCTCTCGACTCGGGTGCGGGGGAAGCGCGTGGTGCCAGCAGCGGGTTCTACGCCGGAGGGGTGGGGACCTTCCCGCCGGTGGCGTCGGCGCACCCGCACGCCCGCTCGAGCGGGGTCGCCACCAGCGCGTCGTGCAGCACCGAGCGGAGGCGGGCGAGGTTGGCGTCGAACACCTCGAGCACCCGCTCGTGCGTCACCGGCTCGATGCCCTCGACCCCGCTGTCGTGGTCGGTGACCATGGCGAGGGTGGCGAAGCAGATCCCGAGCTCGCGGGCGAGGTAGGCCTCGGGGTACTGCGTCATGTTGACGACGTCGAAGCCGAGGCCGCGGTACATCGCCGACTCGGCCCGGGTCGAGAACCGGGGCCCGGGGATCACCACCACCGTGCCCCGCTCGTGGACCGTCGCCCCGCCGGCCCGGGCGGCGTCGACCGCGACCGCCCGCAGCTCGGGGCAGTACGGCTCGGCGAAGGACACGTGCACGACCTCGTCGGCGTCGAAGTAGGTGTCGGCGCGCCCCCAGGTGCGGTCGACGAGCTGGTCGCACACCACCACGTGGCCGGGCTCGACGTCGCGCTGCAGCGACCCGACCGCGCACGGGCCGAAGATGCGGGTCACGCCGAGCTCCCGCATGGCCCACAGGTTGGCCCGGTACGGCACCTGGGCCGGGGGCCGGTCGTGGCGACGCCCGTGCCGAGGCAGGAACGCCACCCGGCGGCCACCGACGTCGCCGATCGTCACCGGGGCCGACGGCGCGCCCCACGGGGTGTCGACCTCGACCTCCTCGACGTCGTCGAGGAACGAGTAGAAGCCCGAGCCGCCGAACACGCCGAGCTGGGCCTGCACGGGGTGGCTCCGGGGCGCCGGGCTAGGAGGCGGCGGCCGCGGTGGGCGTCCCGCTCGAGGTCGCCGGCTTCGAGGCGCCCGAGTCGGTCTTGGTCTCCGAGGTCGTGCCGCTCTTCGCGTCGCTCTTCTTCGCGTCGCCGGCGCCCGAGTCGCTCGTGCCCGACTCCGAGGACGAGGACGACTTCCCGGCCGCCGGGCGGCTGTCGGTCTTGTAGAAGCCGCTCCCCTTGAAGGTCACCGCGATGTTCCCGAACACCTTCCGCAGGGTCTCGGCCCCGCAGCTCGGGCACGTCGTGAGCGGGTCGTCGGTGAAGGACTGCTGGGCCTCGAGCTCGTGGGAACAGCTCTTGCACCGGTACTCGTAGGTCGGCATCCGCGGGCTCCGGGGGACGGCGTTAGCACTCGGCAAGGACGAGTGCCAGCGTACCATTGCGCCGTGAAGGCGCTCGTGGTGGCGGTGGCCTATCTCCTCGGCACCGTGCCCACCGCCCTCGTCGTCGGCCGCCGGCTGGGCCGCGACCCGACCCGGGAGGGATCGGGCAACCCCGGCGCCTCCAACGTCTACCGCACGGCCGGGCCCCGGGCGGGCGCCGTCGTGTTCGCCGGCGACCTGCTCAAGGGCATCGCCGCCACCGGGCTCGGCCTCGCCGCCGGCGGCCGGCTGCTCGGCCTCGCCTGCGGCGCCGCCGCGGTGGTCGGTCACGTGCTGCCGGTGACCCGCCGGCTGCGGGGCGGCAAGGGCGTGGCCACCGCCAGCGGGCTGGTGGTCGTCCTCGACCCGCTCCTGGCCGCCGTCGTCGGGCTCGGGTGGCTGGTGCTGGCCCGGGTCTCGGGCACGGCCTCGCTCGCCTCCCTCGCCGCCGCCGCCCTCCTGCCCGCCGGCTTCGCGCTCCGGGGCCGACCGCTCGCCGAGGTGGTCGGCCTGGCGGCGGTCGCCGCGGTCGTCGTCGCCCGCCATGCCGGGAACATCGGTCGCCTCGTGCGGGGCGACGAGCGCACGCTGCGACGGTGATGCTCGCCCTCGTCGCCGGGCTCGTGCTGGTCACCCTGCTGGCCGTCGGGTGGTCGCTGCGCTCCCAGCGCCGGGCGCGGGCGCTGCACCAGGCGCTCACCCGGCTGGCCGACGCCCTCCACGCGGAGGACCGGGGGGAGCTGCTCGAGGTCGTGCTCGACACCGCCCTCTCGCTCGCCGGCGCCGATGCCGCCGTGCTGTGGTCCGACACCGGCGCCGCCGTGGTCGCCCGCATGGTCCGGGGCGACCCCGTCGTGGCCGTCGGCGACCACGGCGACCCGGCGACCGCCACGCTCGCCGTGCCGCTCGTCGTGCGGCAGCGGGAGTACGGAACGATCGGCCTCTACGGCGGCGACGGGCGCCGGGCCGAGGACGTGCGGGCGCTGGCCCGCCAGGCCGGGGCGGCCATGGACGCCACCTACGCCCACGAGGAGGCGAGGCGGCTGTCGATCACCGACGGCCTCACCGGGCTGTGGAACCGGCGGCAGTTCGACGTGCGGTGCGTGGAGGAGCTCGACCGCGCCGCCCGGTTCGGGGAGCGCTTCGCGGTGGTCCTGTGCGACGTCGACGACTTCAAGGTGGTCAACGACCGGCACGGCCACCTCGCCGGCGACGCCGTCCTCGTCGAGGTCGCCCGCCGGCTCGTCGACAGCACCCGGGGCGTCGACCTCGTCGCCCGCTACGGGGGCGAGGAGTTCGGGCTGGTCCTGCCCCAGACCGACCTGCACGGCGCCCTGCGGGTCGCCGACCACGTGCGCACGATCGTGGCCGCCACCCCGGTCGCCACACCGGACGGCGAGATCACCGTGACGATGTCGGTCGGCGTCGCCTGCCACCCCGAGCACGGCACGACGATCCCTATGCTCGTCGCCGCCGCCGACGCCGGCCTGTACGAGGCCAAGGGCGCCGGCAAGAACCAGGTCCGCCCCGCACCGACCCCGGAGACCGCATGACCCCACCCGTGACGAAGGCGGTCATCCCCGCCGCCGGCCTCGGCACCCGCTTCCTCCCGGCCACCAAGGCCCAGCAGAAGGCGATGCTGCCGCTGCTGGAGAAGCCGGCCATCCAGTACGTCGTCGAGGAGGCCGTCGAGGCGGGGATCACCGACATCATCGTGGTCACCGGGCGGGGCAGCCGGTCGATCGCCGACCACTTCGACCGGGCCCCTGAGCTCGAGGAGATCCTCGAGAAGAGCGGCAAGGTCGTCGAGGCCCAGGCCGTGCGCGAGATCGCCGAGCTCGCCAACCTCCACTTCGTGCGCCAGGGCGAGGCCAAGGGCCTCGGGCATGCGGTGCGGTGCGCCGAGGCGTTCGTGGGCGGCGCCCCGTTCGCCGTGCTCCTGCCCGACGACCTCATGATCGACGGCGCCTCGCTGCTGAAGCGGATGATCGCCGCCTTCGGGGAGAAGGGCGGCTCGGTGGTCGCGTTCCGCGACGTGCCCCGCGACGAGGTCTCGGCCTACGGCGTCGCCGACCCCGCCGAGCAGGTGGGCGAGTCGCTCTACCGGCTGCGGGGGATGGTCGAGAAGCCGGCGCCGGCGGCGGCCCCGTCGACCCTGATCGCCACCGGCCGCTACGTGTTCACCCCGGCCATCTTCGAGTGCATCGCCGGCGTGCGGCCGGGCAAGGGCGGGGAGATCCAGCTGACCGACGCCATCGCCCTGCTGCTCGAGCGCGAGCCGCTCTTCGGGGTCGTGTTCGACAAGGGCCGCTACGACGTCGGCACGCCCATCGAGCACCTCAAGGCGACGGTCGAGCTCGCCGCCCGCCACCCGGAGCTCGGGCCTGAGTTCCGGGCGTTCCTCGCCGAGTTCGTCAAGGCGCGGTGATCGGCCTCGCCGAGGCGCGCGCCTACGTGCTCGACGGGTGCGCGCCGCTGGCGGACGCCGAGGTCGCCCTCGCCGACGCCCTCGGGTGCGTGGCCGCCGAGGGGGTGGTGGTCGCCGAGCCGGTGCCGCCGTTCGCCAACACCGCCATGGACGGCTACGCGGTGCGGGCCGCCGACACCGCCGGCGCCCCGTGCGAGCTCGACGTGGTCGGGCTCATCGCCGCCGGGTCGGCCGGGGACCTCACCGTCGGCGCCGGCCAGGCGGCCCGGATCATGACCGGCGCGCCCATGCCCCCGGGCGCCGACGCCGTGGTGATGGTCGAGCGCACCGAGGCCCTCGCCGACGGCGACCGGGTGCGCATCGAGGTGGCGGTGGCGCCCGGCACCGCGGTCCGACCCGCCGGTGACGACCTACAGCCCGGCGACCCGGTGGTCGAGCCCGGCCAGGTGCTCACCCCCGCCCACCTCGGCCTGCTCGCCACCGCCGGGCGCTCGGCGGTGCGGGTGGTGCGACGGCCCCGGGTGGGGGTGCTGTCGACCGGTGACGAGCTGGTCGATGGCGACGCCCCGCTGGGGCCCGGCCAGATCCGCGACTCGAACCGCCCGACCCTGCTCGCCCTCGTCCGCCAGGCCGGCTTCGAGGCCGTCGACCTCGGCACCGCCGCCGACGACGAGGCCGCCATCACCGCCGCCATCGAGGGGGCGGCGGCCCGCTGCGACGCGCTCGTCACCAGCGGCGGGGTGTCGATGGGCGACCTCGACTACGTGAAGGTCGTGCTCGACCGCATCGGCGACATGCGGTGGATGCAGGTGGCGATCAAGCCGGCCAAGCCGCTCGCGTTCGGGACC
>DATLFP010000002.1:0-3789 GCA_035540955.1 Acidimicrobiales bacterium | reverse complement strand
GGGGCGCCGGTCGTCGGTCCCCCCGAGACGGTGGACCCGTTGCCGGGTTCGACTGCGGACCAGGGGTGCGCCAGATCCCGTGGTCGCTGTACGCCACCCACTGCATCCCCGCCACCGACGGCTCCAACCCGGGCGCCACCGCCCGGGGCGTGAGCGCCACCGAGGTCATCATCGTCGAGCGCGACTTCCCCTCCTCCGCGAACTCCCGCGCCGTCGACGCCACCCTCGTGCAGGCCGGCTTCGCCGACCCCGAGATCGACGACCGCGTCCGCGCCGACTTCTGGGGCTGGTTCGACTCGATGTACGACCTGCACGGGCGCACCGTGAAGCACGTCCGCTACGAGTCGCAGAACGGCGACTCCACCGCCGAAGCGCAGTCGAAGGGCAAGGAAGGTGCCTGCCTCGACGCCGACGTCGTGGCCAAGGAGATCGGCGCCTTCGCCGTCGGCGGCCGCTCAGGCGGCGGGACCGGGCCCTTCGGCGAGTGCGCCGCCGAACGTGAGCTGGTCACGTTCCAGGCGGGCGCCTACTTCCCCGAGTCGTGGTACCGGCGGCACCACCCGTTCCTGTACCACACGCTCATGGAGTGCGAGCGCATCTCGTACCAGACCGCGGAGTACGTCGGGAAGCGCCTCGCCCACAAGAACGCACGCTGGGCCAAGGACCCGCTCTACCAGCAGCAGACGCGGAAGTTCGGTACCTACGTGCCCGACAACGACGAGTACCAGCACTGCGTGTCGATCTACCGGGGCGAGCTCCAGAACAAGTACGGCGCCGACCCCGGGCCCAAGTACGACTACATCCTCGACGTCTCGCGGTTCGCCGACGAGGCGGCCAAGGCCGCCGTCCAGTTCAAGGCCCAGGGCGTCACCAGCCTGATCCTCGCCTGCGACCCGATCTCGGTGATCTTCCTCACCGGCGCCGCCGAGGCGCAGCAGTGGGGACCGGAGTGGATCCTGATCGGCGTCGCCGCCCAGGACACCGACAACTTCGGCCGCCTCTACGCCCAGAGCGCGGTCGACGGCCACATGTTCGGGATCAGCCAGCTCGGTGACATCACGACCCTCGTCGGGCCGACGAGCGAAGCCGGCGAGTCGTACCGTGCCATCCCCCGCGACAAGCGCACCTACGACGACATGCCCGACGGCGCGGTCGGCGGCTACTACGACCTGCTCCACCTGTTCAACGGCCTGCAGCTGGCGGGCCCGACGCTGAACGCCCAGACGGTCTTCGAGGGCTACTGCGGCCGCTACGGGGAGGTGAAGGAGCTCCCCGCCGGGCTGTGGCGGTTCAACCGGAACCCCGACGGCTCGGACGGCTGCGACCACACGGCGGTGGAGGACAGCCGCGAGGTGTACTGGGACGGTTCCGCCACTGCACCGGACGGCGACGAAGGCACCTTCATCGTCACGATGGACGGCAGGCGGTTCACCAACGGCGAGTGGCCCAAGGGCGACCCGCAGGTCTACCCCGGCTCCTAGGTCGACGAGGCCGTGGAGACGATCCAAGACCTGCTCAGCGACCGCCCGCGGCTCACCCGCTGGGCCGGCATCGCCATCGTGGTGTTCGCGGTCTGGCTGCTGATCGACAACGGCACGGCCAAGGGGCTGCCGCCTGGGATCCTCATCCTCGGCGTCGTCACCGGCTCGCTCTACGGCCTGAACGCGCTCGGCATCGTGCTGATCTACCGGGCCAACCGCATCGTCAACTTCGCGCAGGCCGAGCTGGGCTCGATCGCGGCGGTCACCACGATCGAGCTCGTCAAGGTCGCCAAGCTCCCGTACTTCGTGGCGCTCGTGATCGGCATCGTGTTCGCCCTCGTGATGGGCGCCGGCATCTCGACGCTGGTCATCCGCCGGTTCGCCAACGCGCCGAGGCTGATCGTGGCGGTGGCGACGATCGGCCTGGCCCAGATCCTGCTCGGTCTGTCGATCCTCATCCCGATCCTCGTCGAGAAGGGGATCTCCTCGGGCGGGTTCGACTTCCCCCTCGACGCCCGCCTCACGATCTATCCGGTGATCTTCTCCGGGGCCCACATCATGGCCATGATCGTGGTGCCGGTGGTGATGGTCGCCCTCGCCGCCTTCCTCCGTTACACGCACTACGGCACCGCCATCCGCGCCGCCGCCGACAACGGCGACCGCGCCGCCCTCGTCGGCATCCCGGTGCCCCGGCTCAGCACGATCGTGTGGGCGCTCGCCGGCGGGCTCTCCGCCCTGGCCGTGATCCTGCGGACCCAGATCGTCGGCTTCGTCTCCTTCTCGAGCGTCTCCGGCGGCGGCACCGCGCTGCTGATGATCGTCCTCGCCGCCGCCGTCCTCGCCCGGATGGAGAGCATGCCCCGCGCCGTCGTGGCCGGCATCGGCATCGGCGTCTTCCAGCAGGGCGCGGCGTGGCACTGGCCCCGCACGACCATCGTCGACGCGCTCATGCTCGTGCTGATCCTCATCGGCCTGCTCGTCCAGCGCGACGCCTTCAACCGCGCCGCCGAGACCGGGATCTCGACGTGGAAGGCGATGCGCGAGGTCCGGCCGATCCCGACCGAGCTGCTGCGGGTCCCCGAGGTCGTGCGCGCCCGCTGGGGGATGCGGTTGCTCCTCGGCACCATCGTGCTGACGCTCCCGCTCTGGACCTCGGTGTCCCAGCAGGAGGCGGCCGCGCTGGTCGCCATCTACGCGATGGTCGCGCTCTCACTGCTGATGCTCACCGGCTGGGCCGGTCACATCTCCCTCGGCCAGTTCGCCCTCGTGGGCTTCGGCGCCGCCGCCACCGGCAAGCTGTACGGGACGCTCGGCTGGGACTGGACGTGGGCCGCCCTCGGCGGCGTGCTGTGCGCGGCGCTGGCCGCGACCGTGATCGGGCTGCCCGCCCTGCGGATCAAGGGACCGTTCCTCGCGGTGACGACGTTGGCGTTCGGCGTGACGGCGTCGTCGTTCTTCCTCGAGGAGCGCTACGTGCCGTGGTTCGTCTCCGAGGGCCGCGTCCACCGTCCGATCCTCTTCGGCCGGATCGACCTCGACACGTCGTGGGCCATGTACTTCTTCGCGCTGGCCGGTCTCGCCGCCGCCTTCGTCATCGTGAAGCACCTGCGCTACTCGCGGACCGGGCGGGCCCTCATCGCCATCCGCGACAACGAGCTGGCGGCGTCGAGCGTCGCCGTCAACGGGACCAAGCTCAAGCTGCTCGCGTTCGTGCTCTCCGGGGCGCTCGCCGGCCTGGCGGGCGCCATCTACCTGGTCAGCCAGACGGGCGTGCAGCCCGGCGCGTTCACGCCCGACGTGAGCATCCGGCTGTTCTCGATGGTCGTCATCGGCGGGCTCGGGTCGATCCCGGGTGCCATCCTCGGCGCCGTCTACGTCCGGGGCGCCGAGTTCTTCCTCCCGCCGGAGTGGGAGCTGATCGCCAGCGGCATCGGCATCCTGATCCTGCTGCTGTTCGCCCCCGAGGGGCTGGGCGGCATCGTGTACGGCCTCCGCGACCGCTACCTGCGCTGGGTCGCCCGCCGCAACGACCTCTACGTCCCCAGCCTCCTCGCCGACGTCCGCCTCACCGACGAGGAGGTCGAGACCGTGGAGGCCCTCGAGCTGCTGATGAGCGGCGAGGGCGAGGAGGCCGACGAACCCGAGCCGGCGCCCCCACGGCGCCGCCGGGACGAACCGCTCGTCGCCGCATCGAGGAGCCGCCGGTGACCGCCACCGCGACCCCGCCCACCGACGTGGTGACGCGGCCGGTCGCGCCGCCACCGGAGGGGCCCCGGGGGCTCCGCCGCCGGCTGCTGGCGATCACCGC
>DATLFP010000001.1:0-3351 GCA_035540955.1 Acidimicrobiales bacterium | reverse complement strand
CCGGGGCTGGTCACCTTCCGCCACGCGCTCGACGCCGTGGAGGTCCTCCCGTACGACGCGAACGGGACGAACCGGGCGATCTGCGTGCCGATCGACACCGATGGCGGCCAGCCCACCCTCGTGGGCGTGTCGGCCGCCGGCCGGTCCACGCTTCGGCACGTCCTCGACGACGGTGACGCCCTTCGGCTGTCGGCGTCGATGCGCTACCCGGCGCCGATCACGAGCTCCGGTGCCTCGGGTCCCTCCGAGCTGCCCGGCGCCCGCACGGTCTGGCGCTACCGCGACGAGCCGGGCCCACCCCTGGTGCTGCACGACGGCGACCGGTCACAGCCGGTCACCGACGCGGCCGTCGACATCACCCTCACCCGCCGGGCGAGCGGGGAGCCAGCCCGCTTCGAGGCGCTCGTCCGAGTCGTCGCCGGAGGCCAGATCTACGAGGGCACCGTCACCGGCGACGCCCGGTTGGTCGGCACCCGCTGGGAGCTGGCCGGCCACGCCCGCGTCGGCGAGCGCCGGGGCGGCTTCCGGGCGTGGGTCGACACCCAGGGAACGACCGAGAACGGCGACGACCCGATGACGTGGCGAGTCGATGCGTACGGAGCGTGAGGGCCAATCGCCGCCTTCGCGTTTGTTTGCCCGATTTCGGGTACGGTGCTTGCACCCTGGGGGCTCGGGCCGTAGGTTTCGCGCCGGCCGGGGACGGAACCGGTGTCACATTCGTGCACCACGCCGGTTCTCGGACATAGCGGGGGCATCCAGTCGCCGCAGACCGGAGCTCGGCCCATCCAGGGGCGGGCGTTGTCCGGCAAGACACGTCAATGCAACCCAGGAGGTTGGATGAGTAAGTCCCGTTCGGGCGCTCCGAAGCGTGTAGCGGCAGGCCTGTTGGCCAGCGCGCTCACCGTGTTCGGTCTCGCCTTTGCCCCCAGTGCGGGGGCAGTGGATGACGTCGATCGCCTCGCCGGCGCGACTCGCTACGGCACTGCCGCGGCGATCTCGGCCGAGGGCGCCTTCGATGGTGCGACCACTGCGATCCTCGCCACCGGCGAGAACTTCCCCGACGCGCTGGCGGCGTCGGGCCTTGCGAGCGCCAACGCGCCCGCTCCGATCCTGCTGACCACGACCGCTGAGCTCTCGTCCGAGGCACTCGCTGCCCTTGACGAGCTCGGTGTCGCGAACGTGACCGTCGTCGGTGGTACCGCCGCGGTCTCGTCCAGCGTGATCGACACCCTCGAGGACGAGGGCTACGCCGTGAACCGCGTGGCTGGCGTCAACCGTTACGAGACGGCCGCCGCCATCGCTAACGAGTCCGGCGCGGCGAACGACTTCAACGGTCTGGCCACCGCGGTCATCGCGACTGGCCAGAACTTCCCCGATGCCCTCACCGGCGGTGTCATCTCCTACGTCGGCGGCTTCCCGCTCCTGCTCACCGACAGCGGTGTGCCGGCGGCGACCGAGAGCGCGCTCAACGGCCTCGGCATCGAGCAGGTCATCATCCTCGGTGGCACCGCAGCGGTGTCCCCCGCGGTTGAGTCCGAGCTCGAGAGCATCACCGGCAACGACGCCATCCGCCTCGCCGGTGTGAACCGGTTCGGCACGGCCGTCGAGGTCGCGGAGTTCGGCATCGACGAGGCGTTCATCGACGTCTCCACGGTCCTGCTCGCGGCCGGGTTCAACTTCCCGGACGCGCTGGCTGGTGGCCCGCTCGGTGGTGAGCTCACCGCTCCCATCCTGCTGATGGGTTCCCTGCCCCAGGAGACCGAGGACTTCCTCGTCGAGCACGGATCGGAGATCACGCGCCTCATCGCCCTTGGCGGTACCGCAGCGATCTCCGAGGCCGACCTCAACGCTGCCGTTGAGGCGGCCGAGAGCGGCGACGACACGACGACGCAGGCCACGGCCACGACTCGGCCCGAGCTCGTGACGGCTTCGATCGTCGAGACCCGGACCGCGGCGGCTTCGACCGCGAGCCGGCCCCCGGGCACGTACGTCCTGTACTGCTTCGACGAGCCCATCACCGGCGCGCCGATCACGGCGACGCTCTTCCACCTGTACAACTCCGACGGCACTCGGTTCACGGGCACGCCCACGGAGGCGGGTGGCGGACAGTCGTTCACCTCCGGCGTGACGTCGACGGACAACAAGTGTGCCGAGGTCATCTTCGGTGGCCCGACCTCCGGCGGCGGGCTTCTGGACACGGCAGCTGAGGCCGCCAACCTCACGCTGGCCACGGTGGCCCGAGGTGCTGCGACCGGCCAGGCCGGCGCCGCTGGCGACACCAACATCGAGGGCGACGCGCCGCTCACCCCGGCGTCGACTGCTCCGGCAGCTGCCGGAGTGACCTCCGCCCCCGATCTGGTGAGCGTGGGCAACTTCCGTGCAGGTAGCACGGCGGACCTGACTGCAGTCGACTTCACCTTCGACCAGGCTGCGTTCGTGCAGGTCACCAACGGGTTCCACATCGTGGACAACACCGGTGCGACGTTCCTCTGCATCGGCTCCGCTGCAGCGGTTCCCAGCGGCCAGGCTGCGCCTGGCGGTAGCGGGACTGCGACGTTGACGGTCGCCTGTGAGGAGCCTGCTGGGTTCCCGGGCAACTTCGCGGCCGCGAACTTCGCTCGCGGCTACGTGGATGCGGGCGCGGTTTCGGCGACGTCCACTCCGTCGGGCTTCAACCCGCTGCAGGCGGCCAATGTCACCGGCGGCACGAACGGTGTCACGTCCCGTCCGGACCTGACGGGGATCATCTTCGCCCCGGATGCCATCCTGAACGCTGATGTCGTGGCGTACCTCTACGACGAGGCGGTTCAGGCTGGTGTGACCCAGGGTCGCCACGCCATCTACAACACCGCTGGCACGGAGAACCTGGCGGCAGCCTGCAGCCGCAGCAGCGACAACAACACCATCGTCACCTGTGCGTTCGCCGACAACACCCTCTCGGGTGCGAACTTCGTCGGTGGCAGCGTCCGGGCTGGTGGCGTGCTCGCCGCTGACGACGGGGCGGCCAACGCTGCTGATGAGGAAGGCGCCTCGCCTTCCGCGGGCCCGACCGCCACGACGGGTAGGACCGATGGTCCGGACCTGCTGAGCGTGACGATCAACCGCGGGACCAACATCTTCGGCAACCCGACCGCTACGGCGACGTTCACCTTCGACGAGGACACGGCCAACACGGCCAGTGCGCTCCTCGCGACGGACGCGGCCGCTGGCGGCAACGACAGCACGGGCGAGAACGTCATTCTCGGCTTGCTGCACCTGTACCTGGCCGACGGCATCCGCCTCGACTGCACGTCGCTCTCGGGTGGTCTCGGCACGGCGCAGGACAGCAGCGTGCTGGCCAACCGCAGCGAA